>CAZJGV010000050.1:10704-16075 GCA_964545615.1 uncultured Pelotomaculum sp. | reverse complement strand
GAAGCAAGAGAACCGTCCCCCTGCTTCCCCTCACGTCACACCGACTAAATATAGAGGAAGGGCTGGATATGTACAAAATTGCTGTTTTGCCGGGCGACGGGATTGGCCCGGAAATAACCGCCCAGGCTGTCAGAGTACTGGAGTCTGTAGCGCGCCGGTTTAACCGGGATTTTAGCTTTACCGGCGGACTGGTTGGCGGAGCCGCCTATGATGCGGCAGGGAACCCATTGCCAGAAGAAACCCTGGCCTTATGCCTTGACAGTGACGCTATCCTATTTGGAGCGGTAGGGGGGCCAAGGTGGGATAATCTACCGGTCCATCTGCGCCCCGAGGTGGGGGGGATCCTGTCCCTGCGCAAGGAACTGGGTTTGTATGCCAACCTCAGGCCGGTAAAAGTGTTTCCAGCCCTGGCTGACGCTTCCACCCTCAAGCCGGAGGTGGTTTCCGGCGTGGACCTGGTGATTGTGCGTGAACTGACCGGTGGCTTGTACTTCGGAAAAAAATACAGGGAACCTCTGCCCGGCGGCGGTACCCGCGTGGTAGACACGCTGGAATACACCACCCCCGAGATCGAACGGATTGCCCGCGTGGGCTTCGACCTGGCCCGGCAGCGCCGCGGCAAACTGACCTCTGTTGATAAAGCCAATGTGCTTGAAAGCTCCCGCTGCTGGCGGGAAGTGGTGGCCGGCGTCAGCCGCGATTACCCTGATGTGCGCCTGGAGCACATGTATGTTGACAACTGCGCCATGCAACTGGTTAAAAACCCGTTGCAGTTTGACGTTCTGGTTATGGAAAACATGTTTGGAGATATTCTGAGTGACCAGGCTTCAGTCCTTTCAGGTTCCCTGGGTATGCTGGCTTCCGCCAGCTTGGGCGGCAAGACCGGACTATACGAGCCTGCCCACGGGACCGCGCCCGATATTACCGGGCTGCAGGTGGCCAATCCCATTGCCTCCATCCTGTCCGCGGCCATGCTGCTGCGTTTTTCCCTGCAGCTGTCTGAAGAAGCGGACTGTATTGAGAGGGCGGTCGCCGCGACGCTCGACCAGGGCTGCCGCACCGCCGACATCGCTCAAGAAGGAATGCCGACGGTCAATACGATCCAGATGGCAGAACGAATCATAGCACACATAGGCGGGAAGCATGGGGACGGTTCTTTTGCTTCCTGATTACCAATATTTACCGGGCAAGGCAAGAACCGTCCCCGTTTGCCCCCCCGACTAAGAGGTGCAAGAAGATGTCATCAGTGCAAATTTACGATACAACCCTTCGTGACGGATCCCAGGCGGAAGGGATCTCCTTTTCCTGTGAAGATAAAATCAAAATAGCCTTAAGCCTGGATAAAATAGGCTTTCACTATATTGAGGGCGGATGGCCCGGCTCTAACCCCAAGGATCTTGACTTTTTCAGATCCATCCGGAGCCACACCCTTAAAAATGCCAGGCTGGTTGCTTTTGGTTCTACCCGCAAGGCTTCTCTGGCGGCTGAAAACGATCCGAGCATCCGCGCCATTCTTGATTCCGGTGTCCAGTTGGCGACTATCTTCGGCAAGTCCTGGGATTTCCATGTCCGTGAGGCTCTGGGCACTACCCTGGAAGGCAACCTGGCCATGATCAGGGATACGGTGGCCTTTTTAAAGAAAAGCGGGCTGGAGGTTTTTTACGATGCCGAGCATTTCTTTGATGGATATAAGGCCAACCCGGAATACGCCCTGAAAACCATCGAGGCGGCACAAGAGGGCGGCGCGTCAATCATTGTTTTATGTGATACCAACGGCGGCAGCCTGCCGATGGAAATAAAAGGATTCGTGGAACAAGCATCAGCGTGTTTAAACACACCGCTCGGTATCCATACCCGCAATGACGGGGAAATGGCAGTGGCCAACACGCTTATGGCGGTACAGGCCGGGGCGGTGCAGGTGCACGGCACTGTCAACGGGTATGGCGAAAGATGCGGCAACGCCAATCTCTGTTCGATTATTCCCAACCTGACCCTGAAGTGCGGTTTAGACACCATTCCACGGGAAAATTTAGTCCACCTGACCGAGCTTTCCCGTTTTGTCAGTGAAGTGGCCAACGTGCATCCCGATACCCGCCAGCCGTATGTAGGTATGAGCGCCTTCACTCATAAAGGTGGGGTGCATGTCAGCGCCCTGCTGAAAGATTACAGGTCATACGAACACCTGCCGCCGGAACTGGTGGGCAACCGCCGCAGGGTGCTGGTATCGGAATTATCCGGCATGTCCAATATGTTATATAAATATAAAGAGTTAAATCTCCAGGTCGACAAGCAAAGTCCCGAGGGCAAGCGCGTCCTGGAAGAGATTAAAAACCTGGAAAATAAGGGTTTTCAGTTCGAAGGCGCCGAAGGGTCCTTTGAGCTGCTTTTGAAAAAAGCCTACAATGGTTACGTTGAGCCCTTCACTCTGGAGACACTGCGCCTCATGATCGATGTGAAGCAGGACAGCCCGGCTTATTCAGAAGCTATTATTAAGATGAGGGTCGGCGAGAAAGTGGTGCACACTGCGGCTGAAGGCAACGGTCCGGTGAACGCTCTGGACAACGCTCTGCGCAAGGCGCTGGAAGGTTTTTACCCGTGCATCCGTTCCATGCGGCTCACTGACTACAAGGTGCGGGTGCTTGACGAAAAGGACGGTACCGGCGCATTGGTACGGGTCCACATTGAGACCGGCGACGGCCATAGTTCCTGGGGTACGGTGGGTGTTTCCAAGAATATCATCGAGGCCAGCTGGCAGGCGCTGGCAGACAGTCTGGCTTACGGCCTGCTTAAAGGAGATAAACTCCAGAAATAACATTCCTACATTATCACGGGGGGTGCTGTGCTCATGATTCGCCAATGCGGCAGCAGTGATTTTAAACGGATGCACATGATTATCAATGACGCCGCCGACGCTTACCAGGGGGTTATCCCCGGAGACTGCTTTCACGAGCCTTACATGTCTGAAGATGAGCTGCGGCATGAAATCAATGAGGGAGTTGTTTTTTGGGGATATGAAGATGACGGCGAACTGGTTGGCGTAATGGGCGTCCAAAATGTCAAAGATGTGTCCCTGATCAGACACGCTTATGTGCGCACAGTCATGCGCAATCAGGGTATCGGAGGCAAACTGCTGTGCTTCTTGCGCAGGCAAATAAACCGTCCGCTTTTAATCGGCACTTGGGCGGACGCTGTCTGGGCGGTCCGCTTTTATGAGAAGCATGGTTTTAAGCTGGTTACCCCGGAAGAGAAGGACCGGCTGCTGAGAACCTACTGGTCGATCTCTGACCGCCAGGTTGAAACCTCGGTGGTTTTGGCGGAACAAAAACATATTTAGCAGTTGGTTAAAACATCCGGAAATATTGAATATTCCCTGCAGGAAACGGCTTCCCCGCTACCGAAATAGGGTACTGCGGGTTTTTTCCATATATGGAGACATAATATTGCTGTTTAAAGATAAAGGAGGTCTCTCCTTTGGAGCAGTTCTGGCTCCCAAGTCTGGACTATCTAAAAGCTGTGCTGAAATTCAACTTGAGCAGTGTGCTCGACATCCTGCTGGTTGCTTTTATTATTTACAAGATTATGCTGATGATCAAAGGCACCCGGGCGGTCCAGTTGCTCAAAGGAGTCGCGGTTTTGGTGCTGATTACAGCAGTCGCCAGTTTTTTTAACCTGTACACCATCAACTGGCTCCTGGGCAAGGCCATGACCGCGCTGGTAGTGGCGCTGCCGGTGGTGTTTCAGCCTGAGTTGAGAAGGGCGCTGGAAAAGCTGGGACGCGGCAAACTCTTAGGCCACAACGTCCTGGTGCAGAAGGAGATCGACGAGACCAAGGTTATCGCGGAAATCACCCGGTCAGCTACCGTGCTGTCCAAGAATAAAATGGGGGCGCTGATCGTTATAGCGCGGGAAACCGGCCTGGAGGAATACATAGACACCGGTGTGAAGATAGACGGCATTGTATCAGCGGAATTTCTCATTAATATTTTCGTGCAGAAGACGCCTCTGCACGACGGGGCTGTGATTATCCGGCGGGACCGGGTAGCAGCGGCGGCGTGTTTCCTGCCACTGAGTGAAAACCCTCATCTGTCAAGTGCCCTGGGTACCAGGCACAGGGCCGGTATAGGCATTACCGAGCATTCAGACGCCGTGGCCGTAATCGTTTCCGAGGAAACGGGGGCAGTGTCGATCGCGGTTGAAGGCGTCTTAAACAGGTATCTGGACGAGGCAGGCTTGCAAAAAAGGCTTACTGAGCTTTTAAGAAACCATCAGGCAAGTTCGCTATCTTTATTCCGGTACGGGAGGGAGTAGTTTGGCTCGTTTGAACTGGCGCAACAATTCCCTGTTGCTGCTTTCCCTGCTGCTGGCCTTTGCTTTATGGCTGTATGTCAGCAATGAGCAGAACCCGGTCAGGGAAAAAGTCCTGACTATAAGTCTGGAAGATACCGGACTCGCCCAAAACCTGGTTCTCATAGGCGGCATGCCGGAGAGCGTCAAGGTGAGGGTTCAGGGTAACCGCAACCAGCTGGCGAACCTCGTTCCTGTGGATTTCAAGGCTGTGGTGAACATTCCCGAGGGGAAGACCGGTGACTTTGCCGTGCCCATTCAGGTGAGCACTCCCACTGGACTGCGGGTGGCTCAGGTTATCCCCGACGAAGTAAACCTATCTGTCGACCGCATGGTTGAAAAGCAGATTACCGTGGCTCTAAGCCTCAGGGGAGCGCCGGCCGAGGGCTATACCGCCCTGGCCCCGATTTACCAGCCCAACATGGTTGTGGCCAGGGGGCCTTCCCGCGATATAAACAGCATCAGCCAGGCCACGGCGCTGGTTGATATCCAGGCGGCGGCAAAGGATGTGGATCAGACTCTCCAGGTGAGTGTGGGGAGTGCGAGCGTTACCTTAAATCCGGCGGTAGTCCACGTAACGGTCCCGATAGTCAGCGCTGTAGCTACCAAGACTGTGCCGGTATCACCCCAGGTGAGCGGCAGCCCGGCGGCGGGATTTTCTGTTAAGCGCCAGAGCGCGGAGCCTTTGACGGTGCAGTTGTCTGGTTCGGTCGAAGCGCTGGGCGCCATTACCAGTACTAAAACCGAGCCCGTGGATGTTCAGGGCTCCGACAAGAATGTCACCAAAGAGGTGGGACTCGTGGTCCCGCAGGGGGTTAGCGCCCAGCCCGGGCGGGTTAAGGTTGTGGTGGAGATTAGCAAAGATGACACCACCACGCCGCCTGTGGATAGCGAACCCACCAAGCCAAAAACATGATTTTTCAGGAAAATTGACAACGGTTTGACGTAAAGTTATAATGAATTGTATTTTTTCGGCGGAAGGGGACTATTCTCGATGGGAGTTTTGTTTGGGACTGACGGGGTAAGA
>CAZJGV010000050.1:5569-10690 GCA_964545615.1 uncultured Pelotomaculum sp. | reverse complement strand
GCCAACCGTGACCTATCCCCGGACTTGGCGTTTAAACTTGGCCGGGCGGGAGCGTATATCCTCGCCCGCGATTCTTCCAACACCTGGGTGGTATTAGGCAGGGATACGCGGATTTCCGGCGATATGCTGGAGGCGGCTTTGATCGCCGGAATTTGTTCAGCCGGCGTAAATGTTTTTAAAGTCGGGATTATGCCGACTCCCTGCATCGCCTATTTAACCAGGAAACTTAGCGCGGCTGCCGGAGTGGTGATTTCTGCTTCTCACAACCCGGTGGAAGACAACGGCATTAAGTTTTTCGGCGCCAGCGGCTACAAACTTTCCGACCAGATCGAGGCGGAGATCGAGTCGCTGGTCATGGACGATTGTGCCGGGGCGCCCAGCCCTACGAGCGGGGAAGTCGGGCGAGTGTACATGGTGCGTGACGCACCCGACCGATATATGAAATTTGCCTGCGGTTCTATCAATACGGATTTGAAAGGGCTTAAAATTGTGGTTGACTGCGCCAACGGCGCGGCATCCTCGATTGCCCCCCGCATATACAGGGAACTTGGCGCGGAAGTGATCCCGATCTTCAATAATCCTGACGGGGTGAATATCAACCGCGGGTGCGGTTCCACCAACCCGGAGGCGCTGATGGAAGCTGTGATTTCATCGGGCGCCGATCTAGGCCTGGCCCACGACGGCGACGCCGACCGGGTGCTTGCTGTTGACAGCGCCGGCAGGCTGGTGGACGGCGATCAGATCATGGTCATCTGCGCGCGCGATTTGAAAAAGAAGGACTGCCTGGCCGGAAACACGGTTGTAGTCACGGTGATGAGCAACCTGGGACTGCACCTGGCAATGCGTGAAAGTGACATCCGTGTGGTGGAAACAAAGGTTGGCGACCGTTATGTGCTGGAGGAACTCCTGCGTACGGGAGCCAGGTTAGGCGGGGAACAGTCCGGCCACATCATTTTCCTGGACCACAACACCACTGGCGACGGCATCCTGACCGCCCTGCATATGATGGCCGTTATAAAAGAAGAGGGCAAGCCGCTGGCACAGTTGGCCGCCCAAATGGAGCGTTTGCCTCAACTGCTGGAGAACGTGCGGGTACAGGACAAAAACCTGGTGATGAGCAGCCCCATCCTGGCCGGCGCCATTAAAGAAGAAGAAAAGGGTATGAGCGGGAACGGGCGTATCCTGGTGCGGCCATCCGGCACCGAGCCACTGGTGCGGGTGATGGCGGAAGGAAGAAATATGGATCAGTTAAAGGAGATTGTGCGCAGGCTGTCGAATATAATAATGGAAATAAAACTGTAATAAATGACATATCTTAGCAAGCTGGCATAATATATTAAATAGGTCAATAGAAGCCTGAGTTGCCGGCTTTTTTCTTTAGGGGAGGTGGTAATCTGGAAAATTAATTCCGACGTCCGACGAATGAAATTGTAGGTGCGGCTTCAGTCGTACAAACTATCGTTGGAATACCAAACCGACAACTAAAAACCAAGCGCCAGAACCCTTATTGTTGTAGGTTCGAATTTATTCGAACAAGAATCCGATGTCTGATGACTGACGACCGAATTATAAGGGTTGACGAGGAGGGGGTTAATCGAGTTTTTCGGCGGGTGCCCCCCGGTCCGGCCGGACCGTCAGCGGCAAAACAAAACCACCGGGCAACCGGTGGGACAAAATTGCCAGCGGCCAGCGACGGTGTTACCAACACAGGGCCAGTATTGCCATTTTCAGGCGCCCTAAAAAGTAATTATTTGCCGTGCTTAAAAGAGCCCGGCTTTTTTATTTCCCCAAGGATAAGTAAAACATTTTGATTTGATAACAAACAGAGCAGAGTTTTTCGTTAGGGGTTAACCGATCTTATAGGAATAAGAATATACCGACGTCCGACGTCTGACGACTGACGACTAAATTAGGAGGAACAAATAAATGTGTGGTATTGTAGGATACATCGGTTCCCAAAAGGCCGTTTCCATTCTGATTGACGGGTTGGAGAAACTGGAATACCGGGGCTACGACTCAGCAGGCGTAGCGGTCCCCGGCGACAGTTGCATCGAGGTGTTGAAAAAGGAAGGGAAGCTGGGCAACCTTAGAGACAATCTGAACGGCCACAACCACAGCGCCAATGTGGGCATCGGGCACACCCGCTGGGCTACCCATGGCAGGCCGTCTGATGAAAACGCCCACCCCCATACCGACTGCACCGGCAAGTTTGCGGTGGTGCACAACGGCATCATCGAAAATTATCTTAGTTTAAAAGAGTGGCTGCAGTCGCTGGGCCATATTTTCAAATCACAGACCGACACCGAGGTGCTGCCCCACCTGATCGAGCAGTTTTATGAGGGCGACCTGGTGGATGCGGTGCTGAAAGCGGTTGCTAAGCTGGAGGGCTCGTATGCCATGGCGGTGGTCTCCTCCCACGAACCAAATAAGCTGGTGGCCGTCCGCCAGGACAGCCCGCTGGTGGTGGGACTGGGTGAGGGAGAATATTTCCTGGCCTCGGATATCCCCGCCATCCTCAAACATACACGGTATACCTACATCCTCAACGACGGCGAGGTAGCAGTACTGCAGAATGACCGGGTCAGGGTCATGGACCTGTATCGCAACAGAATTGATAAGAACGTTCTGGAAGTAAACTGGGAAGCCGGGCAGGCCGAAAAGGGCGGCTACGATCACTTTATGCTGAAAGAAATCCACGAGCAGCCCAAAGCCCTGCGGGACACCCTGAGCGGCCGGATCTCACCGGACAGCTCTGAAGTGACCCTGGACGAAGTAAAAATTACCCCGGAAGAAATCAGGGGTTTGAAAAAAATCTTTATTACCGCCTGCGGCACCGCCTATCACGCCGGGTTCGTGGGCAAATACGTTATTGAAAAGCTGGTGCGCCTGCCGGTGGAGGTCGACATCGCCTCCGAGTTCCGCTACCGCAATCCAATCATTGAGCCTGGCGCCCTGGTGATCATTATCAGCCAGTCCGGCGAAACCGCCGACACCCTGGCCGCGCTCAGGGAGGCCAAAAGGCAGGGGGCGCGCATCGTTGCCGTGACCAACGTGGTGGGCAGCTCAGTTTCCCGGGAGGCCGACGACGTGGTTTACACCTGGGCCGGCCCCGAGATCGCCGTGGCCTCAACCAAGGCTTACACCACCCAGTTGGCGTCCATGTACCTTTTAGCCCTGCACTTGGCTGCCGTTCGCGGCACGTTGCCGCCTGAAGAAATAAAAGAAATCCTGCAGGAAATGAAAAACCTGGACACCAAGGCCCAGACAATTGTGGACGATACGATTGAAATCAAAGATTTCGCCAGGGAGATATCCACCTGCGGCGCCCTCTTCTATCTTGGACGCGGCCTGGACTATGCCGTAGCCATGGAAGGTTCTCTAAAGCTGAAGGAAATCTCCTACATCCATGCCGAGGCTTACGCCGCCGGCGAACTGAAGCACGGCACCCTGGCCCTGATCGAGGATAAAGTCCCAGTGGTTGCCCTGGCCACCCAAAAGGTCCTTTTTGACAAGATGGTCAGCAACATCCAGGAAGTCAACGCCCGCGGTGCCTCCGTGCTGGCGCTGACCATGGAAGGCCAGAGGGAGGTGGAAAAGGTGGCTGACAAAACCATCTATATCCCGCAAACCCACCCGATCCTGGCCCCGATCCTGACTGTGATCCCGCTGCAGCTGCTGGCTTATCATACCGCAGTGGCAAGACGATGCGATGTGGATAAGCCACGCAATCTCGCAAAATCGGTCACTGTCGAGTAAGGGAATATCTATTTTTACAAATTTGTGTGGGTTTAAAGAAGTCGTTTGTTTAGCATTATTAAAAGAGGTGTTAAAGTAAGTTCTCATAACAACTGACAGTAGTTCTCACAACAAGTGACAGTAGATGCCAAAAAACCACTCGTTTGGATACGGGTGGTTTTAAATATTCGAGGCTGATAATTTGTTGTGCAAAATTAATAATTAACATGTTGCTCCTATCTTTTTACCCAACAGAAACTTTTATTGGATGTTGGTGGATGGGTTTATTTTAAGAGTATTGTCATAATTTTCTATGATACAAAGGGAATACTGCGCAAAAGGTAGAAGTATGCAACCCAGTAATCATTATCCACCAATGCATAGGCGAAAGGATTCCAAGTATTTTGCAGCATAAAGATGACCACCAATCCAAGCTCTTGAGTCTTTTGATTGCTAAAAAAACAATAGTGTCTGAGGGGCATACCTACATAAGTAGAATTTCGCGAACCAGTTCGTCTAACATACCTTATTTGGAGGGATTCACGAACCTTTTTAGTGCGCGAATCCACAAGTTGAACAAAGCCGCTGTCGCGGCAGTATAACAACAGAAACTGATCGCCCATATCTCCCTATCATGTAAAATGAGAAAAAACATGTTAGGGAGGTTTTTTCATGTCAAAGCTAAGAGAACAAATGATCATGGAGATGGACCTGAGAGGATTCAGCCAAAAAACAAAAGTAGCCTACATAAGGCATATTGAAAAATTCACACGATATTTCAAGAAGTCACCTGAAAAACTTGGAGAGGCAGAAATTAAAACATATCTTCACTACTTATTGATACAAAAGAACATGAGCCAGTCATATAACTCTATAGCATATAGCGCCCTGAAATTCCTATAGGCCAATACCCTTAAACAGGATTGGAATCAATTCAGAATTCCCAGGAGCAAAAAGGCAAAAAAATTACCCGTTGTGCTATCACGGGAAGAAGTTAAAAAGATATTCGATGCTACCAACAACCTCAAACATAAAGCAATATTCATGACCATATACGCTGCCGGGCTTAGGGTCAGTGAAGCTGCGAATTTAACAATAAGCGATATCGACAGCAACCGGATGCAGCTTAGAATCCAAGGCGGAAAAGGCAAAAAAGACAGGTATACCCTGTTGTCCGCTACAAACTTGAATATATTGAGGCAGTACTGGAACACATACCGTCCCCGAAAGTGGCTTTTCCCGGGAGTCAGTGGTGAAACTCCGATTACCATACGAACCATACAAAAAATATTTGGCGAAGCCATTAGAAAAGCCGGAATAACAAAGAGAGTATCCGTGCATACCTTAAGGCACAGCTTTGCAACACACCTTCTTGACTCCGGAGCA
>CAZJGV010000050.1:0-5469 GCA_964545615.1 uncultured Pelotomaculum sp. | reverse complement strand
AAACTAACAAGTCCCCTGGAAAGTATCATGGGTGGCCAAGATGATTGAGGTGGCAGCCATCTTCCGCCAATACGGAAGCAGCTATAGACAAAAACACAAATTGCCGGCACATATTCTAAGAACGATGGACGCAATTGAAAAATGCCGTACCATGCATTTAGGCGGACATGTTGATCAATGCGATAGTTGCGGGCACACAAGCATATCATATAATTCCTGTCGCAACAGGCACTGCCCGAAATGCCAGGCCTCTTCCAGGGAGAAATGGCTTGAGGATAGAATGGACGATTTGCTTCCAGTAGGATATTTTCATGTCGTGCTAACAATTCCGCAGGAACTTAACGGACTTGTTCTGAGAAATCAGAAAGAATTATACAGTATCCTGTTTAAGTCAGGTTCAGAAACACTAATAGAACTCGGAAAAGATACAAAACATCTTGGCGCTGAAATTGGTTTTATGGCAATACTGCACACCTGGGGACAAAACCTGATGGAACATCCCCATCTCCATTGCGTAGTTCCCGGTGGAGGACTGTCTCTTGATGGAAAACGGTGGATACATACAAAGAAAGATTTTTTCATACATGTGGATGTTATTTCCTCTTTGTTTAGAGGTAAGTTCATACATTACCTAAAAAAATCATACAAAAAAGACAAACTGAAATTCCCCGGAATCATCCGGGAGTTAGGTAACGAAAAGGATTTTCGGCAATTTACTGATAGCCTTTACAACAAAAAATGGGTAGTTTACTGCAAGCCCCCTTTCGGAGGACCGGAGCAAGTACTTAAATATATTGGCAGATACACCCATCGTGTTGCAATATCCAACAGGCGGATAATCAAGGTAGAGGACGGCAATGTAACCTTTAGTTGGAGAGATTACAAGGACGGTGACAAGGTTAAAGAAATGACAATTAGAACAGAAGAATTCATACGGCGCTTTCTGCTTCACATATTGCCAGATAACTTTGTCAAGATAAGGTATTACGGCATCTTAAGCAGCCGCAACAAAAATACCAAGCTAAAGAAATGCAAGGAATTACTGGGATGTGAAGAGATCATGGAGGATTATAAAATCAGGAATAGAGACTTACTGGCAAACCTGGTCGATACGTCAGAAATTACATGCCCTTGTTGCGGGAAAGGGATAATGAGAACGAGGCAGTTACTGCTACCGGATAAGCTTTTCCCTCCATGCAATATTGCGGCTTAAAAATAATTCAACCGCTATACAATAAAGCTCATCCAAGAAGCAACGGGACATCTGCGTCCTCCTTTAAGCTTAAGGATTTCAAAAGGCAGGAAATTATTATGATCCTGACAGGAATACAATTAGAAATAAAATCTCATATATTGCCAACTGGTGTCAATTGCAATAAAATTAACAGAGATAGAAAAAAAAGAAAGATATTTAGCTGATTAGAAGATGATTGAATCCCCATAGTGGGTGGTTCGGCTTCGTTCAACTAGATTGCATATGATATTGAGCCGTGCATAGTCGTAAGTGTTGAGGAAATATGAATCGAAAGAGGCTTTGCACTGCTTTAGCTTGGGCCTCAATATCATATGCAATCTTAAACGTTAGCTGAAATGCTGGGTGCTATTTTGGAGGGTATGAGGTTGAAATGAATGATAAAACAGACGATTGAGTTTGGGGCTCATGGTGATTTCCTCTCTATACAACTGAACAAACGCCCATTTCCTGATGCCGAGAATGCTTGGGACAGGGATGCCATAGACGTGACTGTTACCATCAGCGCTGGCGTTTTCGATGGCGAATTTGAAACAACAATATGGTCCCATGAGTTAACTTTCTTGCTTAATTTACTAAAGGCAATGGATAAAAGTATGGGAAAGGAAACAGAAAAGACCTTCAAATTCCGTGAAGGGACAATATTATTTACTTTCAGATTAACCAAGACTGGTGTAATAGAGATACCGTGTACAGTTTGTGACAACCCCTCGGGAGATACGAAATTGAATTTTACAATTGGAGCAGACCAGAGTTACCTATCACAATGGATTGAACAGATTGCGGCTGCACTAAAAACTTTTCCACAGGTATTAGATACTCGCCAAGATAATGAGTTGCTGTAGTGATTAGTCATTGAAAAGTGCATGATTAATCTGCCGCACATCAGCTAACAGCGAATTCCCAAAATCTGAGAGAACATGAAAGTAGTAACCAGACTTCGGGAATACGCGGGACGTTATCTGACATTATCATTTCGGGGATGAACTTTGGAAGTCAAGGATTTTTTAGAGTCTTGTCATGTTCACCGATATTTCTTAAGAGGATACCATCTTGATAATATTGCCATGTCATTCGATAATTCATCGTGATACTTGCTTCATATATATCTGAGGCCCCTTTTATTTTCTTGGTTCTTAGTGAAGGATGTTTGGGGTTTTGATCCATTAATTCAAGTTTATTCTTTAATGCCTTTTTTACATTAGGGTCTAATAATTTTACTTTTTCTTTAAAGAGTTCTGAATAATAGAATCTCATAGGCCTAGATCCTTAAACAATTCATCTTTCGATTTAGCAGAATTAATTTTATCATTTTCAATATCAGATTGAATTTGTCTTTCCTCATGTTGCCATTCTTTAGTCCAAAAGTAGGCTTGATCTTTTGGTACCGCTACAACAGGGCGTAGGACAATTTGATCGCCTTCGATATCAACTTCAAGAGTATCACCTTGTTTGAGATTAAGTTTCTTGATGATTTCAGATGGTATAGTAATTTGAGACCTGCTTCTAATTTCCGTTAGCATCACGAATCACTCCTTTGCAGAAATTAGGAAATTCTTATATTCCTATTATATGCATGAGTAATTTAAAATGCAATTGTTTATTCAAACATTACGATGTAGTGATAACATCAGATAACAGCGTGTTCCCAAAATCTGGGAGCGCATGAAGGTAGTAACCAGACTTCGGGAACACGCGAACCGTTATACGACAGGCGATTTGAAAGTATGTTTTTGAGGAAGATGATTTTGAGAAGATTATTAAAGATTTTACTATCAAGCATAATAATCTGGTTTTGTATTCACGCAATTGTAATAGTAATTGATGGATTAAATAATGAGATTGGATACTGTGATGTCGCAATTGTTTTAGGAAATAAAGTCGAATTAGATGGACGTCCATCTAAACGATTGCAAAGTAGGCTAGATAGAGCAGTTGAGCTTTATAACCAAAAGTATTTTGAAAAGATCATTGTGAGTGGTGGAGTTGGGAAAGAGGGTTTTAATGAAGCAGAGGTAATGAAAGACTATTTAGTTATGGTTGGGATTCCTAGTGATTCAATCATAGTTGATAGCAGAGGGACAAATACATTAATGACATCTGAGATCACAAAATATATTATGGATGAATTCGATTTACATTCAGCTATGGTAATTACTCAATACTATCATATAACTAGGAGCAAATTAGCTTTACATGAAGCAGGGATCAAAGAGGTTTATTCTGCCCATGCAAGAATTTTTGAAAATAAGGGATATCTATTCAATAACAAGAGAGTTTTTTGCATATTACCAATATCTCTGGTTCAAATAAGATATTTATATTTTCAGGATATAATTTGGGGAATCGCCCATCGTATAACACGGTATTCCCGGCACTTAGCCAATATGAAAGTAATATGACGCGCCGGGAATACCTGAACGTTATGTGAAATGGCACTTGGAGGAAATATGAAGAAAAAAACAATAATACGTATATGTATATTGATTTTAATACCCATTTTAATTCTAACAGGAACAACAATATATAATTACTTTCAAACTCCAAAAATAATTGAAGGTTATATTACTCGAGGAATTGTCGAATATAACTTTGGTCAACTTCCAGATGAATATCAAGATATATTAATCAAAGTTCAAGATCCAGGCTTTTATTCACACAAAGGGGTTGATTTTACTACACCAGGAGCTGGCTGGACAACCATAACTCAGTCTTTGGCTAAGTTCTTTTATTTCAAAGATTTTAAACAGGGATGGAGAAAGATACCACAAACAATATATGCAAGATTTTCATTACATCCAAAAGTAGCAAAAGAAAACCAATTAGATCTCTTTATTAACATTATAGGATTTGGAAATGGCACAAGGGGTATACTTGCAGCATCAGAATTTTATTACAATAGAAAGCCAGATGAACTGACAAAAGATGAATTTATTTCTTTGATAGCGATTTTAGATAATCCTGAAATGTTGAATCCAAAAGATAACCCGGATGCAAATAAAGAAAGAGCAAGAAGAATTAAGAAATATCTAAACGGAGAATATGTACCGAAAAGTGTTTTTGACAATGATTATGAAGATGCTTAATAATATGCCACTTCACATAACCAGGTGTTACCGTAACTTTGCCTATATGAAAGCATTATGACGCTACGGTAACACCCAATCGTTCTACGAAATGGGAAGCAATGCCGCCCCATCCATGGGGCGGATAACAGAATTTATTTTGGAGAGTTTGAGGTATTCATATTAAGGATGGTGCTCATGGAATACGAAGTAAGAACAACTGCATTTATTGATATACTCGGTTTTAAAGATTTGGTTAATAAAACAAGTAGTTTAAAGGATATTCACGATGCTCTTCAAACTCTATACCAGATTAAAGGACGAAAAGAGAAGAGTATTGTTGAAGAGGATTATATCAAATCATTGCAAATTGGTATGTTTTCGGACAGTATTGTTTTGTCATGTCAACCAGAATATGATTATTACTTGTTTTTAGATGCTTTGGATATACAAATCAAGTTAATGCTCAAAGGGATTTTTATTAGAGGTTGTGTGTCTATCGGTAATCTATTTCACAATGATAATTTAGTATTTGGACCAGCGTTAATTAAAGCATACAAGGGAGAAACAACAATGGCCAAATATCCTAGAATAATTATTGATGAGACAAATCGTTATGAGGGGACAGTTTTCTGTAAAGATTTTGATGGAGTTATGTTCTTGGATTTTATGAGAGAACTTAGTGATAAGCATTGGAACGAGAATCTAGATTTAGATAATTCGGTTAGAACTATCTATCAACATGTTCATAATAGTATAAACGGACAAATCGAGTTTAGTATTCAGTCAAAATTCGAATGGTTAAAGAGAGTATTGGATGAAGTATTTTACTTAAATGATGGGAAATATAATTATTTTAGCTTTTCAACTAGTACGTATGATAGAAGTGAAAGCTTTTCATCTACAAGAATGAAATTAATCGAGGTGCTAAAAGCAAAAAATAAGAGTGCAGATTGAGAAGTCGCCATCCTTGGCGGCCATGCTTCGTGGGGCTTCCCACATCGTAGAACAGTGAATTCCCAAAATCTGAGATAATATGAATGTAGTATGCAGACTTCGGGAATTCACGGGACGTTACACGAAATCAGGTGTGAGACCCAGGGTTACGGCAAAGTCAGAAACTATCCAAAAGCCGCCTAATTTTCAGGATGG
>CAZJGV010000049.1:4909-16305 GCA_964545615.1 uncultured Pelotomaculum sp. | reverse complement strand
ACCGCAACCGTATCACCCCCCAACGCCTCAAACAAGAATGTCACCTGGACCAGCAGCGATCCACAGGCCGCCACCGTCACCGGCAGCGGTCAAACAACTGCTGTGGCGCCGATCTCCGCGGGCTCGGCGGTTATAACAGTGCCCACTGTGGACGGCGGCTATACTGCAAACTGCAGCATTACGGTTCAGAATTAGTTCCGCAATAGGGAGTGTCTTACAATGAAATCAGACCAGCGAGGAATAACCCTGCTGGAAACAATCATAGCCCTGAGTATCATGAGTTTTGCCGTGGTCATTTTTTACACTCTTTACGTTACAGGGGTGCAATCGGTTGCGAAAGAGGATAAACGTTTCGGTGTCCAGCAGAACGTTCGCAATGCCGCAAACATCATCACCAGCGAAGTCCGCCATGCTACCAGTGTCGGAACTTCCACCCCGCCGGCGACTGTTTATTATGCTATTAGACGGGACACCGCCAGCAACTGCCTGATTGTTGACACTTGTGACAATGGAAGCACAACCAGCAGGGTGGCGGGAAAGTATATTAACGGACTTTCTTTCAGTAAGGTGGATATAAGCGGCAAACCAGGCTTAAGCTTTACGGTAAATGGCAATGATGGATCCTTTGACTCGGACTACCTCATTACCAGCCAGATATTACTGCTGAATATCAACAGCCTGAGTTCCTTTACGGGCGGTACAATATACTACACCAAATAATTTGCCCTAATGTTTCATTGCAATTTCCTCAGAATAACACCGCAGGGATTTCTGCGGTTTTGTTATTTCAAAAAGAGCCTGGAAAAGACAGGTGTAGCAAAATATAGAAATTATTTTCACTAATAAGAAGGAAAAATACCATAATTTATTGTATTATATAATATTATCTAGTATTTCTATTCCATGGTGCTATATGAAGTCATTTAATCGTATCTTTTGCCGTAGCGGATATACCCTGGCCGAGGTGGTCGTGGTCCTCTCCATTACCGTTATTTTTTTGGGTTTTACGCTTGTGTTCCCCGGTGCGGCGAACAGACAGAAACTGGATGTTGCCGCCTCCGTTGTGGCGGAGGATATCCGCCTGGCTCAGCAGCTTAATATGAATCAGGATCATGATGTAGGATATACCGTTTCGTTCAACTGTCAGAGTGATCTTTATTATATCCAAAAAGGTGTTGGCTCATATAAAACAGTTCAGCTGCCACATGGCATAGATTTGGTATTTACCAATTTTGACAGCAATATATTGAGATTCAATGCGAAGGGCAATCCAACCAGAGGCGGTCATTTGACCCTGCGGGATAAAAACGGGAATTTCCGGTACGTGATCGTGGCTTCGGTAACAGGACGGGTAAGGACTGACAAAATCCCGCCACCATAAATCTCAAAAGCGAGTTGATACTTATCTGCCTTGGCAACCAGAAGGGCATGAGCTTAATTGAGCTGTTCACGAGTCTTATAATTATCGGGATCGTCATTTTCCCTGTGCTGGACCTTTTTCGCCACAGCGGCATCTTCACCGCCCAGGCTCGTCACGAAGTCGCTGCCTTAAACTTTGCCCAGGAGATCATAGAAGAGGTGAAAAGTGCGCACGACAACCATAGCGGATTAGTGCAGGGTATCGGGGACGAAACAATCACATTGGAAGACAGGACCGGCAGTGAGGATGACTATTATAATAACCATTTCATCGCCATTACCGCTGGCAGCGGTTCCGGTCAGATTAGAACCATAACCGGTTATGACGGCGGCAGTCATACCGCGACTGTGGATCAGTCCTGGACCGCTCCTCTTCCGGCGATCAATGAGTCTACCTATTTGCTTTTGGAGGGCTTAGATAAAAAGTATGATTTCATAATCAGCGCGGCGCCCGGCGCTATGAACCTCAAGACGGTACGGGCAACGGTCTACTACTATGTCAATGATCAATCAAAAGAGATCTCCTTAACAACAGAAAAGTTGATGAGGTGAGGGTAGTGTCAGGCAGAGAGGGTTTCACCCTGGTTGAAACCATAGTATCCATGACCATTTTCTGCTTCGTTTTTTCCGCTGTCATATTCCTTCAAAGCAGCGGCTTCGCTTTCTATGTCAAAGTCAACAACAAAGTTGAAGTTGAGGAAAACCTGCGTATAGCGCTGGTCAGGATGAGCAGGAATATAAGACAGGCTAATAGTGTTTGCTCTGTCGCAGACAACCCGCCCAAGATAGCAATCACGCCTCCTGCCGGAAATGATGTTTATGGCTACAGGTACGATGCGTACGGCAGGGAAATTGAAGAGAGTGTAGGAGGCGTCTATTTGCCCATAGCCAGCCACATCACTTTTTTGGAGATAAAACACGCGCCGGATGACAGAACTGTATCGATAAAGGTAAAGGGTGAAAAAGGAAACAGCGGTGTTATTGAAATGAGCACTAAAGTGCAGCTGAGAGTGACAGGTTAATGAAGCATTTTGTGGGTAAACGCGGGCAAACTGGTCAGAGCAGCGTTATCGTTTTATTTATGGTAGCTTTGCTCTTTTTTTTCAGTGTCACCGCTTTAAAACTTAGTACCACAGCCAGAAAAACGGCTGAACTCGGTCTGAATCAAGCTAAGGCCTATTACATAGCTGAAGCCGGTGTTGAAAAAGTTCTGGCGGAGTTAAAAAAAGGCCCCACCTGGTTAAAAAATTTAGCACCAGGCCATGACTATGATTTTATAGCCAATAATCTGGCTGGCAACCGGACCTATGCGGACGGTGTTTTTGATAAAATCAGCCTGAAAAAGATCAGTGAAAATACCGGTGTTACTGTTTTAGAAATTGAGTCTTGGGGCAAATACCTGGGTAGTCTAAAAAAGCTCAAAGTAGATGTAAATATTGAGAACGTTTATGCCGAAAACTACCTGAGAGGAGTATGGTTAAAAAAAGGCAACGCCCCCTGCGGTCATGTCTTTGATTTTGTGTCCGGCTCGTATTTTTCTGAAGGGGATACAGTTTTTTTGCACGGTTCACATGCGGCAGGGAATGTATACTGCCGTGGTAAACTAACTCTTGATTCTGATGAGGAATACACCACTTCAATTAATGGAGACATATTTGCGTTGGGCGGTCTGGAGTTTACCGGTGGCGCTCCTTTGATCACGGGTCGCGTGTACGTGGATAACGCCAATAAAGCGCCGCCGGAAGTTAGTGATATAACCGTTATCCTCTCCACTGCGGAGCTTTCTTCTAGAATACCTGGCGCATCAGATTTTCCCGATCTTCTCAGCTCCGGCAGATTAAGCTGGTATAAGAATAACGCCGGCTATGACCGCCTTCCTCCCAGTAATGACTCCGACAGGGATTTTATGAGTGGCATTTACTATCTGGAAGGCGACCGGACCATTGCGGGTACATACAGCGGGAACGCTATCATTGTGGTAAACGGCAGTGTTGCGCTGGGCGGTTTGAGAAAAAACAGCGAAAACGACAGCCTGGCCATCCTGGCTGTAGGGACTGTAAGCTCGGACATTGTTAACCAGGAAATAGACGCTATCATCTACGCGGGAACAAATGTTGATTTTACCGGCGGCGTCACCCTGCGCGGCTGTATTTTATCACCCGAACTGGTGGGGCAGGGCAGCCGGTTTACTGTTTTGTATGACCAAAACATGTACGATAGATTCAAAGAACAACTGAACTGGACCACGTGCTTTATAAAAGTAACTAAATGGAGCGAATAGACGACTGTGATGAAAAACTTTTTGAAAAGCATACTGCCCAAGAAAAACCATTTCATCGGCATTGATATCGGAGTCCATCAGCTCAAGGTGGCGGAAGTCAAAATAATTGATGGTTTTCCCGAAGTTGTGGACTTGAAAAGCATGCCGTCGCCGAAAGGTGTTTGGAACGGTCAGTTTGACGAGGAAAACCTGGTTCTGGCGCTGCAAGAAGTTGCCAACCCAATTTTAAAAGAGGTAATAACCTGTATCGGCGGTGAAAAGGTGGTCAGCCGTGTAGTACGCCTGCCCCGGTTGAGCGATAAAGAACTGGAATCGGCCGCCAGGTTTGAAATACAGAAGTTTGTGCCTACACCGGTTGACCAACTGATTATCAGGCATATAAGGCTGTCGGACACTGTGGAAAATTCTGATCGCGTCCCTAAAGGCCCCGCCTCAGGGGTCTCAGAAGCTATTGATAAAAAAGCGGATCAGGAAGGGCAGGACGTGCTGCTCCTGGCCGTGCCTTTAGCGACTGTATATCAGTACCACAGTATCTTCTCCCGTGCCGGTATGGTGGTTACCGCGGCCGACCTGCAGGCTTTTGCCCTGTGGCGGGGTTTTGGCGGAAATGTGCGGGGCACAGTTGCTCTTGTTGATTTTGGGGCAAAGACTTCGCATTTCGTCCTGGTCAGGGACGGTTCGATCAAATTTGTGCGTCTTCTGCCGGTGGGTTGTGAGGTGTTAACCGATTTTATCATGAGCACCTACGAGGTTGACTACCAGGAAGCAAGGCGGATACTTGAGGAAGTGGATACGGCCCTGGGTTTAGATCATAGTCAGGAGAGTAAACAGGAAATGGAAGCATCACCCGCTGACCTGACTACGCAGATAGAGGAAGCCGCCGCTTCACTCGAAAATGATTTTTACAGCCAGCGGCCTGACCGGACTATCGAGTTGCTGCGGGATATCATTTTGGAAATCACCAAGGAACTGCGCAGGTCGTTAAATTTTTATTTCACCCAGGAAAACATTTCAGCTGAAAGAATAATCTTGAGCGGTGGTATGGGGCATCTCAAGGGTTTTGTGGGAGAAATGCAGAGTTCTTTAGATATACCTATTGAAATCGGAGTTCCTGAGATCGAATTTGCGGCGGACAAGGGGTACGATCCGGTATACGCTATTGCTATTGGATTGGCTTTAAGGGAGTTGATCGCTTAAATGTACGCGTATAAGGTCAACTTGTTGCCTCCCCAGCTTCAACGCGAGGGTATTATAGACTTTCGCCGGCTGATCCTTATCGGCGGCTCAACCTTGTTGTTAGCAGTGATCCTTGGTTGCTACGGCATATTTTTGATCAATTATCTGAGCATGAAAAATGAACTGGCATCAAATAAACAGCAGTTGGCTTCCCTGTCCCCGCTGGTTACACGGGTGGAAGGGATAGTAAAAGAGAGAAAAGAACTTGAGTCTACCCTGGAAGAATACAATGTGATTCTTAAAAATCACATGGCCTGGTCCAACCTGCTTTATGATCTGGGTGATATCGCACCGATTGATTTGTGGCTGACCGACATAGATATTTCCAATAAAACTCCGGCTGCCAAGGAACAAAACAGCAACGCCAAGCCGGACGCCGCACCCAAAACGGAGGCGCAGCCAAAAGAAGCAGACATTTATTCCCGCCCCAATACAATTATTTACAAAGGTAGATCACAAACGGTGCCATCTATAGGCGTTTTTATCAGAAATCTTACCATGCTGCCATATTTTGAGGAGGTTAAGCTGGTAAAAATTGAATCTGACAACCAGGGCGTAAAATTTGAAATTTCCGCGCAAGTAAAGGATGAAAAGTAATGTGGAACAGGTTGAGTACAAGGGAAAAGGTGCTTTTGGCCGTGCTTTGCGGCGGTGGCATAATATTTTGTGCCGTTTATTTTGTGTTGATCCCGCAATTCAAGGCCTATGCCCAGGTTAAAGACGAACTTACAGTAAACAGGGCTCAATTATCCAAAGCCCAGGCCACGGCCGCTTCACTAAAAAGTGAGAATGACAGGCTTATTAAAATAAAAGAAGATTATGTGGTCAGAGGCAAGCCTTTTGTAAGCAGTATGAGGGATGGCTCCGACGTTATTTTCCTTGGCTTGATCTCAGCCTCCGAGAGGGTTGACATTACTGAAATTGAGCCGGGCGAGATCATTGAAAAAACGCACTCCCTGGAACTGCCCCTGAAAATAGGCGTTCAGGGCAACTACCTGGGCTTGATTGAGTTTTGCAAAGATATCGACAAACAGGTGAAAAAAACAACCAATCTGGCCGAGATCAGAAGTCTGAATATATCTTCCGAGCTATCCGGCAGCCAATCATCTAACCCATCCAACCAGTCTGCCGGCGCTAAAAATACCGTGGTTAAGGTAGGCGCAACTCCGGGCACGGTCAAGGCCACCATAGGCATTGTCATGTTCTCCGCCAAAGATCCTGAAGGAAAGCTTTACCTGGAAGAAGTATCAAGATGGCTGATGGGCCGCGGCAACGTGTTCAGTCCAACTGTTCCCGTAGCGCCATACGCGGAGTTGTCCGGCTATCTTAGTTCACGAAGTCCGGCCATTTTACCCTCGGGCACACAGTATACCGGTTTGGCCAATACCATACCGCCCAATTCCGATCCGGAATATATTCGCAAAAAATAGTTTGGCTGAACAAGGTTATGCCGCTGATTAAATAGTAATCAGTGGTATTTTTTTTGATACCTGGTATTATATTATTAACCGCATAACACTGGCCAGCCAATATCTGTATTAAAAACTGCTTAATGGTAATGATAAGCGGTAACTAAAATGATTATTTTGAGGTGACTTGCTCTGGTTGAAAAACAGGTTTTAAAAGAGACAATCGATGTGGCGACTGCCAACGGCGGGGATTTTGCCGATATTTTTGTTGAAGAGAGAATTAATGTTGGTATAGGCTGTGAGGCCGGCAAGATCGAGCGTGTGCTGTCCGGTGTCGAGGCTGGCGCGGGGATCAGAGTTCTTTCCGGGGACTCGACCGCTTACGCTTATACCAACGACCTTTCACGCGCAGGGCTGCTGGAAGCGGCTAAAATTGTCAGCCACGCCGCGACCGGCGGCAAAAAAGAAGTAAACCTTGACTTTACCAGGGTCAAGCCGCTGGTTGATTTTAGCTTCAAAGAAAGGCCTGAAGACGTATCCACCGAGACTAAGGCGGCGCTGGTTGAAGCCGCCGATAGAGCGGCGCGGGCTGTTGATCAAAAGCGTATAAAACAGGTCATGGTCGGCTATGGGGACGTGGTGCAAAAGGTTACTATCGCCAACAGCAAAGGGGACTACGTGGAAGACGAACGGATCCGCACCAGGCTGATGGTTCAGGCCGTCGCCTCTGCCGGTTCAATCATCCAAACCGGCTACGAAGCTGTGGGAAGCCTGTGTGGTTTTGAACTATTTAAAAACAACTCACCGGAAGACGTAGCTGAAGGGGCAGCCAGAAGAGCGCTGGAAATGCTTGAAGCGAAACCGGCTCCTTCTGGCAAAATGCCTGTGGTGATGGCCTCCGAAGCCGGGGGCACAATGGTGCACGAAGCCTGCGGGCACGGACTTGAAGCCGATCTGGTCCAAAAAAGTCTTTCTGTATACGCGGGGAAGAAAGGACAGGTAGTCGCTGCCAAAGAAGTGAGCGTTTATGATGACGCTACCATAGACAACAGGTATGGCTCCTATCGTTTCGATGATGAGGGTGTGCCGGCCCGGAAGGTCAGCCTGATTGAAAATGGAGTGCTGACAGATTTTATGTATGACCGGCTTACAGCCGACAAAGAAGAAAGGCAGTCCAACGGCCACGGCCGGCGGGAGTCCTACCAGCACAAACCTGTACCCCGCATGGGCAATACCTGTATTGCGCCTGGCAAGACCAACCCTGAAAAGATAATCAGAGAGACTCAAAATGGCCTGCTGGTCAAGAAAATGGGGGGAGGTCAGGTCAACACCACCACGGGGGATTTTGTTTTTGACGTGGCGGAAGGCTATCTGATCAAGGACGGTGAAATCGGCCCGCTGGTAAGGGGCGCCACCCTGACCGGCAACGGGCCTGAAGTTCTGCGCATAGTGGAAATGGTAGGCAGTGATCTCGGCTTCACCATCGGCACCTGTGGCAAGGATGGCCAGGGTGTGCCTGTAAGCGACGCTCAGCCGACCATGGCCATTAAACAGCTAATTGTCGGAGGGACCGCCAAGAGCGAGCCCAACGCCCGGATCAGGCGGATTTAAAGAACAGGGAAAACCGTCCTGGTCAGACCTGGATGTCGCTAAGACAGCACAAGTAAAGGGTGAAAATTTTTAGGTGCGATTTCAATCGAACCTAGACCGAATTGGTGCTGCAAGTTAAGGAATACTCTCTTGTAGAATAGTCGCCCCCGCCACCGGTTAAAATACTGGTGGAGGTGTTCAAATGGAAATCGGTACCTCGTGGCAAGACTGGAAAAAAACCCTTGGCCGGGCGGTAAACGCGGCTGAATTTGCAGGTATGTCCGATGAGACGATTAATAAAGCGGCCTACCGTCTGGGAGATTTTTTTGCCGCCAATTTTGACCCGGGCAATAGGGAACAGCGCTTGCTCAAAGAGTTATGGGAAGTAGGCGCCGAAGACGAAAAGAAGGTCCTGGCCAAAATGATCGCCAAATTAGTCGATCGGGATGTCCAACACTAGTAAAGTTGCCGCCAGGCAACTTTTTTCAATAAAGATATTTATTCTCCCCTCTGGTCTTATTTGGAGGCCTTAAAACCGGCTTTTACATACACAACTCCTTTTTCAGGGGCATATGTTATAAAGGTAAGAAAAAGTTTAGCAGGTTGATTTCTTTTTTCGCCGGTTTTACAGGGGGTATAAAGATGAAAATTGGTGATATTGTTACCAGAAAAATCTACGGAGAGGACATGCAGTTTTGCATAATCGGTTTCTATACAAATCAATCAACCGGGGAGAGGGTGGCAATCCTGGCGCTTCTTGACCCGAGCCTGATCGTCGAGGCTTCAGTTCAGGAGTTGGCCCCCATATCCGCGAGACACTTGTTTGCAATGACAACCTCATTGTTTGTTCACTAAACTGCCTGACACGGCAGTTTTTTTATGCGCCAGGTTAAAGGAATATTTTGACTGCTATTGAATTATACTACTTGGAATATGAAAGGAGTGTAGGCGTGGAAAAAGAGGGATTTTTCACTGACGCCGCGGAGGCTGCCGTCAGAAAAGCGATGCTGCTGGGCGGCCAGTTGGCGGAAGCATATATAAGCAGTACCAAGGAGTTGAATATTGAAGTCAGGGAAGGCCGTGTGGAGACGATGAAACTTGCCGAGGAGCGCGGTCTTGGCCTGCGGGTGATCCGGCAGGGAAGAACAGGTTTTTCCTTTAGTACTGATTTGAGTACCGGTGGGATAGAAGAGGCTGCCAGACAGGCACTGGCCAACAGCGCCAAGACCGCAGAGGATCCGTATCACCGTCTGCCTTTGCCAGGCGCGTCCTATCCTGAACTGGAAATTTTTGATCCCGGTATCAGGGAGGCCACTATCGAACAGAAAATTGAAATGGCCAAATCTATGGAAGAGGCCGCCCGTGCTTACGATGCCAGGGTAAAAATCATTGAAAGCTCGTCCTATCAGGACGGTGAGTCACTGGTAACGATTGTGAACAGTCAGGGCATGCGGCTTAGCTACAAGGGATCATACTGCGGTATTTACATCGCCCTCGCGGCAGGAGAAGGGGATGACAGCCAGACCGGGTTCGCCCTGGATTTTAATCTAAAATATGATCAGCTGCGACCGGAAGATGTGGGCAGTGAGGCGGCCAGGCGGGCTGTGCGGATGCTGGGCGCAGTGCCGGTGGCTACCCGTAAGGCTGTGGTTCTGCTGGATCCTTACGTGGCCACGGGTTTTCTAGGGTTGCTCGGCCCGGCTCTTACCGGGGAAGCGGTCCAGAAAGGGCGGTCTTTGTTTGCCGGAAAGGTCGGCGCACGGGTGGCCTCGGATAAAATAACAATCATCGACGATGGATTGTTAAGCGGAGGTATTGCTTCAGCCCCATTTGACGGTGAAGGAGTGCCAACTTCAAGGACAGTACTGGTGGAAAAAGGCGACCTTAGCGGTTATCTGCATAATAGCTACACTGCGGCCAAAGATGGGCTACAGTCAACCGGTAACGGAGTTCGCAGTTCTTTTAAAGGTACTCCGGAGGTAGGCGTGACCAACTTTTATATCGAGGCCGGGCAGATCCCGGTTGAGCAACTCATAAAGGATATATCAAGCGGCCTTTATGTCACGGAAGTGATGGGAATGCATACCGCCAACCCGATATCAGGTGATTTTTCTGTCGGAGTATCCGGTCTCCTGATTGAAAACGGTGAGTTGACCAGTCCGGTGCGTGGTATGGCAATGGGAGGCAATATAATCGAGCTTCTGGAAAACATAGACGCTGTGGGTAATGACCTGCATTTCTTTATCGGTAAAGGGTCTCCAACTTTAAGAGTAGCTGAGTTAACCATAAGCGGGCAGTAATCAGCAAATGTCCTTCTTTACCTTGGCTTAAAAGGTAAAACTATGATAAAATATTCTGCGTCAGGGAAAAATTAGCACCTAAAACTATGGTCGTCTTACGCCAGTATTGCCGGAGAACCTGAAGAAGAGGTTTCAAAATGAAGATATTAATCCTCCACGGACCAAATCTAAACCTGCTCGGAAAGCGGGAGCCGTCTATATATGGCGAGCTTACTCTGGAGCAGATTAATGAGATGCTCCGGACCCTGGCCGCCGAGCTAGGAGTTGAAGTAACCTGCAGTCAGTCAAATCACGAGGGGGAGTTAATAGATTTATTGCAACAGGCCGCTGGTGAAGTGAACGCGGTTGTTTTTAATCCTGGAGCTTATACTCACACCAGTTTTGCTCTGCGCGACACGGTAGCAGCTATTGGCATACCCACTGTGGAAGTCCATCTGTCAAACATATACGCGCGCGAGGAGTTCCGGAGTAAATCACTAATTGCCCCCGCAGCTTCAGGACAAATTAGCGGACTGGGCGCCGCGGGTTACCTTCTGGCGTTGCGGGCGGCGGTTTTACTGGCTGTTAAATAGGGGGAAAATCTTTTGCTTCACAGGATCAAAAGACTCCTGGAACATTTTGATGAGGCCGGGTCCGATGCCTTTTACATAACCGATCCCGCCAACAGGTTTTACCTGAGCGGCTTTTCCGGTACAACAGGCGCTCTTTTACTGTCCCGCAAGCAGTACTGTCTGTTAACCGACTTTCGTTATACCGGACAGGCCTCCTCTGAAAGCCCGGATTATAAAATCATTGAAGTTCCTGGTTCTTATAATGGAATTATTGCAGAGTTCTTAAAAGATAACAATCTTTTCAGGTTGGGATGTGAAGGAGATCACCTGACCTATAACCAGTTTTCCGATCTGAAAAAGATGCTGCCGGGGATTGAACTGAAGCCCGGCAGCGGGACGGTAGAGCAGTTAAGGATTTGCAAGGATGACTCTGAAATAAGACATATTGAAGAAGCGGCGTGTTTGGCCGACCAATCCTTCGCCAGGGTCCTGGCAGCGGTCAAAACCGGCGTGACCGAACGGGAAATCGCCTTGCAGTTGGAGTATTTAATGCGTCAGAGCGGCGCGGACGGAGTGGCATTTAAATTTATTGTAGCTTCCGGCAGCCGTT
>CAZJGV010000049.1:0-4899 GCA_964545615.1 uncultured Pelotomaculum sp. | reverse complement strand
CTGGTAACATTTGATTTTGGGGCTGTGTACCGGGGTTACAACTCCGATATCACCAGAACGGTGGTAGTAGGACGACCGGAACCAAAACAGAGAGAAATTTATGAAATAGTACTGGAAGCGCAAATGAGCGCGATTTCAGTCATAAAAGCGGGAGTCAGAACATCGGCTGTTGACCGGGCCGCCAGGGGTGTGATTGAAAACAAAGGGTACGGCCGTTACTTCGGTCACAGCACCGGTCATGGGTTAGGTCTCAATATCCACGAAAATCCGAGATTGTCTGCCAAAGATGAGACAATCCTGCGTCCCGGGATGGTCGTAACGGTGGAACCGGGGATCTACCTGCCCGGTTGGGGTGGCGTAAGGATAGAGGATACTGTTGTGGTTGAGGATAACGGATGCAGGATCCTGACCAGGTCGCCAAAAGAAAAACTAGTGTCTCTATAACATATTCACAAATAAATTATCATTACAGGAGGCGGAGGTATTGATCTCAACAAACGACTTTAGAACAGGACTCACTATCGAACTGGAAGGGGATGTCTTTCAGGTAATTGAATTTCAGCACGTAAAGCCCGGAAAAGGCGCTGCCTTTGTGCGTTCAAAGCTAAGAAATGTCAGGACGGGAGCGGTGGTTGAAAAAACTTTCAACGCTGGCGAAAAAATGCCAAAAGCCAGGATAGAGCGGCGCGAGGTGCAGTTCCTTTATAACGACGGCAAGGACTATAACTTTATGGACATGGAGTCATACGACCAGATTGCCATGAGCGACGAGCAACTGGGAGATGCCGTTAAGTACTTAAAAGAAAATATGAATATCCATGTACTTACCTTCCAGGGAAAATCCATAGGTGTTGAAATGCCTAACTTTGTTGAGCTCGAAGTGATAGAAACCGCTCCCGGCATCAAAGGGGACACCGCCTCCGGTGGCTCAAAGCCGGCTAAACTGGAAACGGGAGCTGTTGTCCAGGTGCCTTTCTTTATCAATATTGGTGACAAGCTCCAGATTGATACCAGAACCGGCAATTATATAAAAAGAGCATAGCAGAAGATAACTCTTTTTTAGGTTTTCCCTTTATTAAACACTAAAAATGTTTAAAATCCCTTAAATAGAGAAATACTATGAAGGCTAAAAATAGCCACAATATATTCTTTTAAGGGGGTTGCGAAGGTGAATGATCTGAAAACGAGGGTAGCCTATCTGCAGGGGTTATCCGCTGGTCTGGATTTTAATACCGACAGTAAAGAAGGCAAACTGCTCAAAGGTATCATTGACGTTTTGGACGAGTTTGCCGATTCAGTGGGCGACCTGGAAGAAGCTCAGGAACAGATGGAAGATTACCTCGAGAACATAGACGAAGACCTATATCACCTTGAAGACGAGATTTATGAAGAAAATGGATTACACACATGCTCAGAAAACCATGTCGAGGTGGACTGTCCGAAGTGCGGTGAGATTGTTTGTTTTGATTCAGAGATCCTCGAAGATGATGATATTGTGGAAGTTACCTGCCCCAATTGCGATGAGGTGGTTTTTGTAAATGACGATCACCACCAGGCTGCTGATGAACCGGAAGCGCTTTTGGGGAAAGTTCCAGCTCACTCCTTTAGTTCAGAAGATGAGGATATTTAGTGTTTTCTAACTTAAAAAAGAAAGCGACCTCCGCCGTTGGTTATGGCGGAGGTCGCTTTTCTTTATTTTAGCATCAGTTTACGGATAGCCTCCATGATTTGATCCTTTTTGAAAATGATCACCAGGAGGATCAGAATTAGAAACAAGATATAAGGGTTCATGCCCGGGATCCCTGCGCTCCTTCCGCCCCCGCAAGGATATGCGGATGAATTGGACGGGTAAGGCATCTGGCCCGGATAGGCCGGGTAGACGGGTATAAAGACAGGAGTGCCGCCGCTAATCTCAGCCCCCTCTTGTATAGTGCCATAACCCTGCTGGTGTGTCCGGGACCAATTTAAGTATTGTTCCTTCAAATCTGCGGGCAGGGGAAAAATGAAAGCAGCTGGTTCTACAGAGTTGTTCGTCAAGAATTCATCACTTCCCGCTTAGTTTTTGACAAGTCATTTTTTCCTACTAACAAAATATACCGGATCAGTCTCATTGGTTACAGCCGGGACCACAAAGACTTTACAAATAATTGGCATAACTTACCGGACAAAACAATACTTATAAACTGGGGGACAACCTGTGAACAGTGCTGATTTTCAATTCCAGGTCTGGCAACGGGGCGGAGCGGGGGTATTGGAAGAGATCCTGCCCCTGCTTCCTGTGAACATCAGGCGGTTGATTATATGCTTAGACCTATCGCTGAAGGAAAAGATAGAAGAAATCAGGATCAGGCAGGGGAAGCCGCTTTCTCTCAGCCTTTCAGTTGGTGACATCTTAATAAGCCGGGAGGGCAGTCCCGCCCGTCACGCCAGTGAAGCTTACCTGGTTACACCGGTTGATATGGAGGGCTTAATAAACCTTCTGAGCGGTTCATCTCTTTACGCTCTGGAAGAGGAATTAAGAACTGGGTTTATCACCCTGCCCGGGGGGCACCGGGCAGGCATTACAGGCAAAGCCGTGTTGGAAGGCGGAAAAGTTAAAACGTTAAAGAATCTGTCCTGCTGTAACATTCGCGTTTCACGTGAAGTCTTTGGCGCAGCCTCGGCAGTATTGCCGCAAACAATCGACAAAAAATGCCGCGGTATTTATCACACCCTGTTGGTTTCACCACCACGCTGCGGCAAAACAACCATACTCAGGGATTTGATCAGACAGGTCAGCAACGGTGTTCCGGAACTTGGACTGCCTGGTCTTACAGTCGGATTGGTTGACGAGCGTTCGGAAATAGCAGGGTGCTACAGAGGCATGCCTCAGCGGGATATCGGGATCAGGACCGATGTTTTGGACGGCTGCCCAAAAGCTGAGGGAATGATGATGCTTCTGCGGTCAATGGGCCCGCAGGTAATCGCCACTGATGAGATAGGACGGCGGGAGGATACCGACGCTTTGGAAGAAGTTCTAAACGCGGGGGTTAAAATCTTAACCACAGCCCATGGGTCTTCGCTGGCTGACCTGGCTGAAAGGCCTGTTTTGAGCAATCTGATCCGTGCCAAAATATTCGAACGTATTATTATTCTGGGACGGTCCCGTGGTGTGGGGACCATAGAGGATATCATAGACGGTAAAAGTTTACGGTCACTGGGGGTGAGAAAATGATCAAACTGCTTGGCTCTGTAATGGTTGTCGCGGCCAGCGGTCTTGGCGGGATAGCTGTTGCCGGCGGTTATTCCCGGCGGCCGAAAGAATTGCGCTCCATAAGATCAGCCCTGCAGATGCTGGAAACAGAGATTTCTTATGGCGCTACTCATTTACAGGAAGCCTTAAGTTTGGTGGCGGAGCGCTGTGATAAGAACGTTGCGCGCATATTCAGCGGAACTGCGGCGGAACTTTCAGCAAAGACCGGCTCAACCGCTGCGCAGGCGTGGGAAAAATCCATCAACGCTTATTACAGGGAGTCGGCGCTAAAGGAACAGGATCTTTCCATACTGCGCAATCTTGGTTCATCCCTGGGTATTTCAGACCGGGAAGACCAAATAAAACATTTAAGCCTGGCAATGGAGCAAATCGGCAATGAAAGCTTTAGGGCTGAAGAGGAGGCCGCGCGCAATGTCAAGCTTTGGAGTTATCTTGGCTTTTTAAGCGGCTTTCTGGTAGCCATCGTCCTTTATTAATAAAAGGGGGAACAGCTATGGGCAACAGTGTGGATCTTATTTTTAAAATAGCCGGTGTCGGTATACTGGTCGCTGTGCTAAACACGATTTTAAAACACGCGGGGAAAGAAGAGCAGGGTCATCTGGTTACCCTGGCCGGTCTGGCAATTGTATTTATTTGGGTAATTCAATTGCTCGCTGATTTATTTGATCAAGTTAAGTCAGTGTTCAAGCTTTTTTAACAGGTACTGTTCCGCTTATCTTTCAACGGCGTTACTAAAGATTTGTACAATACTAGCTGTAAGCTAAGCAAGCTGAGGTTTAACTATGGACGTGCTTCAGATCGTTGCTATAGGCCTTATCGCTACCGTGCTGGTAGTAGTGGTTAAAAGCCAGAAACCGGAGTTGGCGCTGCTCCTCAGTATAGCTGCCGGGGTAATCATCTTCCTGCTTGTGCTCGGCAAGATCGGGTCAATCATGGACATCATCAAGGATCTGGCAGCCAGGGCGGGAATCAATATGGTCTATCTCGGTACCATCCTTAAAATCATCGGGATTGCCTATATAGCAGAGTTCGGCGCCCAGATTTGCCGCGATGCCGGTGAAGGAGCTATCGCCACAAAAATAGAGTTTGCTTCAAAAATTCTGATCATGGTGCTGGCTGTGCCGATAGTGGTGGCAGTGCTGCAAGCGCTTCTAAAACTGGTGCCGTAGGTGGGAAAAAACAAGTCGTAAGCCGTAAGGCGTAGGGCATAGGTATGCATGAAAGTCTCATGGGTCAAAGACCCCTAAGGAGTGAGACAAGAGAACCGTCCCCTTGTCTCACTTACGACCGAAAGCGGTGGGATGAGTGCGAAAAACCAGGTTTTTAATTGTAGTCATATTTTTAATTTTAATCACGGTTTGCCCTCAGCAGGCGCCTGCGGTTACGGACGGGCAGGATGACCAGACGGATCCACTGAACCTGAATAGCGTACAGGATTACGTGGATCAAGTGGACACTGCGGTCAGAGGCTCCGTACCACAATTAGATTTTAAAGAAATGGTGGTAAAGCTGGCTAAGGGAGAAGAAGCTACTAAAAGCGATGAGAATATACCCGTAGGGGTTACGGTGGATGAAAATCGTTTTATGAATGCCTTTGCCCATTTGCTTCTGGCTATGGGACTGGGAACTATTATAACCGCAGGGAT
>CAZJGV010000048.1:0-16419 GCA_964545615.1 uncultured Pelotomaculum sp. | reverse complement strand
CGGAAAGGCTGGCCAGGATCCTCTGAATCTCCTGCTTTTCCGCCATGATCAGTCGCCGCAGCTCGTTATTCCGTTCCACCACCGCCATCGGCTCGACAAAAAGGGTGGCGCCGCTGGAGGATTGATCGTGGACAATGCCCGGCACCTGGGAGCGGTATTCTATTTTAACCGGAACCACATAACGGCCTTCCCTTATGGTCACCAGTGGGTCCTGCAAATATTTCTGGTAATTGGGAGAGCGAATCAAGTGCTCAAGATGATCTTTAATGTGCAGCTGGGAATTGACTATCTTTCTCCGTATCTGGGACAATTCCGGGGAAGCGTTGTCCGCCACTTCACCGCCGGGTAATATAGCTTTCTTTATTTTCAACTCCAGCTCCGGCAGTGCAACCAGGAAAAAAGCCAGTTCATTTAACAAAGGATAATTTTCTACTCTTTCCTGCAGGAAATTCTTAATAATCCTGCTTGCCGTAAGCGTATCAGCCACAGCCACAAGGTCCTCCGGTTCCAGCACGGCGCCAAAACCAGCTCTTTGAAGCTGAACCCTGATGTCCTTCCATCCGCCCATTTCAGCGGTTGGCTCAAATCGTAAAAGCTTCCGTCCTTCGCTGGTCTCAGCCTGCCATCTGAGAATGGCGGCAAGGTCATCCACCGGCTCCAGTTCCATTACCTTCTCCTTGCCCAGGGGCGAATAGGCGAAAGAAGCCAGGTTTTCCTGCACCTTATGGTACTCAAGTCTTCTAAGAGTTTTTCTATCCATAAACTTACCTTTCAATTTGGTCGTCGGTCGTCGGTATATTCTTGTATTCCCTTGAGGTCTTCGGGGACATTCCTCGACCCCAAAGACATTGATCGGGGACATTCCTCGACCCCAAAGACATACTTTAAATAGAGGTGTGTCCCCATTCCTTAGCCGGTGTGTCCCCATTCCCTAGCTAGACTCCAGGGGTTCAGTTTCCTTCCCCCTGCTAATCAAGCTACAGGGCTTCTGGTTATTACCCTGGTGGGTTTTATGCCGGCCTTCGCTGGACATACAACCAGCCCCACTTGCTACACCTTCCTTATAAGACACCTCTGTAGAAATGCCCCTTGGTAAATCCCTGCGGGCTGTTTTTAACCAAAATCTCCTTTAATTCCGAGAGGTCGGCCCCGCCCCCGGCCCGGCGACTGTCCAGGGCCGTTCTGTAAACACGCACAACATCGCGGACGTAGCCCGCAACCTCCCGCCTGGCCTCTACCCGCAGCACCTCAACACCCGCGCCGGTCAGGGCACCGATGTCTTCTATGAGGCATAAGTCACGTGAATTAAAAATATGCATGCGGCAAAACTGGTCTATTTCAACCGGGAACACGACCCCCTTGCGGTCCTTTAGACCACAGGCCAGGCCGCCGCACGGATTTGAGCAGCCCTTTGACCCGTCGCCCAGCAGGCTTCCCGCAACGCAGTACTCCGAAACCATCAGGGGCAGCGCCCCGTGCACGATTACCTCGGCCGGGACCGGCAAAAAAGGCGTCAGGCGCCTGATTTGTTCCAGTGTCAGTTCGGGAGAAAGAGCCACCCGGCTGACTCCCGCCCCGGCGAGAAAGAACGCCGTGGCGTGGTTGAATATATTCAGCGGGAAATCGGCAAAAACCGGTTTACCTGTAATCTCTCTTGCTTTACTGATTAGTCCCGGATTTGTTACCTGTACCCCGTCCAGATGACGACCAGAGATTTTTTCCAGCAGGCGGCAGTACTCATCCAGATCCCGGTCCTGGACGATGCGGGGAGAGGAAAGAATGAACCTGACACCCGCCTCAGCGCAAATATCACTTCCCTTAAACATCTGCTCTGGTGAGATACGTTCCCTGGAACGGTACTGCTCCACTCCGAAACACACTTCCCACGCCCCGGACTTAACCGCTGCTTTGAGGCAGTCCAAGCCTGTCACTGTCACAGACAGTTCCGGTTGCCCGGCAGCATCGTGTCGTGCTCCTGTTTCGCGCGAAAGAGCTGCAGACAGGCGGCTGCTGAAAACATGATCCGGCACCGGCTCTGCTCTTAGAGCCGCCGACCTTTTGCTTTCCAGCCGGGCCAGGGCATGTCTGCGGGCTTCATTAATTTCACTCACAGGAACCATCAACCGGCCATCCAGCCGGCACCTCAGCTTGGCCATCTCAAAAGGAGTGTTGCCCAGGCGCGAAAGCTGCTTTTCCAGGTATTCAAAAGTCAGTGGCCGGTTTAAAGCCTCCTGGGCCGGCATATCTGTTTCTGCCTCCGAGGCAAATCCAGCGTTATCCTCAACTTCAATCAGGAGCGGCTGCCCCAGTCTTGCGGTCACTGTAAACACCAGCGGTATTTTCTTCTGGCCTTTGGGAGAAGTGAAACTGGCTCTGGCCCGCTCCATTAAAGCGTCGTCATGGGTCTTAAAGACCCGGTCACCGGGGAAAACTCTGCCCGGAACAGCCAGCTGAACAACCGAGCCAGCCAGCGCGCTGTCCACGGGCTGGCCCGCCAAAAACATCCGGCTTACTTCACCGGCGGACCGTCCGCCGTCAGTAACCCAGACCTCAATACCGTCCCCGGTCCGCAGCGGCTCTTCGAGGATTATTTCCACCAGTCCGCTCCCCCGGTCAAACCTCTTTATCCTGCCCAGAAAGACGCCTCTGTTATTGGGACGCTTGTAACTCATCAACTCCCGGCCCGGCCTGCCGTAAAAGTAACCGGTGGTGAAACCCCGGTTGAAAATCTGGGCCAGGTCCCTGGCTTCTTCAGGGGTAACGGCAAAATCGCCCTCAGCGGTCCGATCTATCAGATCACGGTAAACCCTGACCACAGTGGCTACGTATTCCGGTCTTTTCATTCTTCCTTCTATTTTAAACGATGCTATACCGGCCCGGATCAGGTCAGGCACATGCTCGCTTAAATTCAGGTCCCGCGGGCTCAAAAGGTAGTTTCCCACCTGCCGCGGGTCGGCCAGAGCCGCGCCATGCCTGTCCACCAGGACATACTGAAGGCGGCAGGGCTGGGCACAACGCCCCCTGTTGCCGCTGCGCCCCCCGATCAGGCTGGACATCAAGCACTGCCCGGAGTAACAAACGCACAGGGCGCCGTGCATAAAAACTTCTATGGCCACTCCGGCCCGCCGGATAATGTTCTCCACCGCGGCCAGGGAAAGTTCTCTGGCCAGCACAACCCGGTTTATCCCCGCCTCCTTTAAGAAAAGGACGCCGGGCAGGTTGTGGACTGTCATCTGGGTACTGGCGTGCAGGGGCAGCTCGGGCACAACCTGCCCGGCCAGCCTCACCAGTCCCAGGTCCTGGACAATGACGGCGTCAGCCCCGGTCTGCTGGAGAAAATGCAAGAATCCGGCGGCTTCCGGCAGCTCCCTGTCGTCCAGGATGGTATTTACTGTGACGTACACCCTGACACCCCGGACGTGGGCGTACTCCACCGCCCGGGCCATCTCCATATTGTCAAAATTCCCGGCCGACTGCCTGGCGCTAAAATTTTTTCCCCCCAGGTAAACAGCATCCGCCCCGTTCTCAACAGCCGCCACCAGCGACTCCCAACTGCCGGCCGGGGCAAGTAATTCCGGCTTCCGGGTCATCGCGGCTACTCCTTCCGCTCGTGTCTTAACAGCCCGGCGCAGGGAATTACCTCTACACCCCGCCTCACAAGCTCGTCAAGAAAAAGGTTCAAGCCCAGCGAGTCACTGGCCATGTGCCCGGCAATGATTACGTTCACATGATTTTTTTCCGCTTCCTTACGGTGCTTTTCTCCAATGTGCATCACAATCAGGGTGCCCACACCGGCGGTTACCAGTTTGGCGTAGGCGTCTTCCGAGCCGCTGGTGCCGCCGGTCATATCCACCATGATCTTGCCGGCCCGCTTATCCTTGCTGCCCAGGACGATAGCCGGTCCGGCGTTATACTGCACCGCCTCGGCGTATTCAGGGATCTCTTTTAGCATTTTTACCACGTCGCCCAGCGTCTCGGGCTTCCTGGTGTCCATCCTGCTCTGGACAAAATCATTTACCAGGTTATCTGCGGGTGTGTGCACGCACATTATGGGAATACCCAGCAGCCTGGCCGCGTCCACCGCCCGGTTGTGGTTTAAAGGCATCAGACCCCGTTTGACTTCACTGATCCGGGAAGCCATGATCCCCTCAGCAACGTTGATCGGCACACCAAACTTGGCCAGTATGTCCTCCTGCAGACTCATTACCCGGTAGAGAGCGGACAAGGCTTTGCCTTCCGGGTGGTGAGCTATGATCAGGTCGATTTTCTCGCCGCGCTGCGATATCCTGTCCGCCAGGAGCACCTCACCGGTTTCCATATCCACTCCACTCAGCACCCTGGCAACCTCCTGCTCAGGATCACCGAAGAGGACCCTGGTGTCACCATAAGGGTTGAACAACCTGTCCAGATCAAATTCTTTCTTTTCGTCTTCCTTCATCTCAGTATAAAGCTTACTTTCTTTCTCCAGAAGCTTTTGCACCGCCTCCGGTGAGCGCGGATCCCTGCCTATACCCTTTCCAATAGCCAGCTGGTATATCTCTTTTATTTTCATATTTTATCTCCTTTCTATTTTTTGAGACAGGGGGACGGTTCTCTTGTCTCACTTCCTTGATACGTAGGCATTTCCCTCCAGGTAAAAACGCAGCGGCAGCTGTCCGCCCTCCCTGATGCCGATGCGGGTCGTTGTTACAATTCTTTCCCCCGGGACACCGCCGCACACATACAGGGCGCCGCCGGTAAGGTCGGCGCCGTTGTGCCCGCGGGTTATGCCCAGCGCCTGCACCAACCTGGCCGGACCGCCGCACAGCTCGGCCAGCTTTTCTCGGCCTCGCCTGGCACGCATCAAAGGCGTCCCCGCCAGTGGCTCAAGCGCCCGGATCAGCACAGCTTCCCCCACCCCTTCAGCGGCGGTGACGGCATTAAAGCAGTAGTACATCCCATATATGAAATATACATAAGCATGGCCCGGCGGACCAAACATCACCCTGTTGCGCGGGGTCATGCCGCGCGAGGCGTGGCAGGCGGGGTCCCCCTGAAGGTACGCCTCAGTTTCCACGATCCTGCCGGCGCAAATCCCCTCAGGTTGGTCACTGACCAGGATGCCCCCGAGCAGTTCCCTGGCCACAGTCACAGTATCTCTGGCATAAAAAGAGCGGGGCAGGATCTCCTTCCCGCCTGCCAGAAATTTAAGAGGCGGCAATATTTCCGGCAAACTTAAAACACCTGCTTTTACCTGTTCCTCAAGAATTTTAACAGTTTTTCCACCGGCATGGTGTTGACCACATCATCCGGCTCCAGCCAGGCCCGCCGCGCCACCGACACACCGTAAATCATTTCCTCCATCCTTTTCAGGTCGTGGGCGTCGGTGTTCACAGCCATCTTTATGCCCATGTCCCTGGCCCTGCGGGCGTTCAGGTCATTTAAATCCAGGCGGTCAGGGGAAGAATTTATCTCTAATATAGTACCACAGCTGGCAGCCGCTTCCAACACCCTCTCCACATCAACGGCGTATCCTTCCCGCTGGGCGATCAGCCTGCCGGTCAAATGCCCGATTATATCAACGTTTTTATTTTCCACTGCGGATATAATCCGGGCGGTCATGGTTGCCCGGTCCTGTTTAAAAGCGCTGTGCACCGAGGCGACTACCAGGTCCATCTCCTCCAGGATTTCATCGGGGCAGTCCAAACCGCCCCTGGGCAGAATATCAACCTCAATCCCTGTAAGGATACGAATATCATCTGTTCTTTCATTGAGTGACCGGATTACCCGGTGCTGTTCTTTGAGCCTTTCCAGGGAAAGGCCCCTGGCAATTTTAAGAGACTGGGAGTGATCTGTCAGCGCGATATATTCGTAGCCCTTTTCCCTGGCGCGGGCCACCACCTGCTCTATGGTGCAGCTTCCGTCACTCCAGACAGTGTGCATATGCAGGTCTCCTTTTATATCACCCAGCTCTACCAGGCGGGGCAGCGTGTTGGCCACGGCGGCTTCCACCTCACCCCGGTCCTCCCTCAGTTCGGGAGGGATAAACGGCAAACCCAGTCTGGCGTAAATCTCCCGCTCATCACTGAAAGCCTCATTTTCCGCCAGGCAGGACGGATCAAAATTGATACCCGTACCCGCCAGCAAAGGCTCCAGCCGTTGAAGGTGCGCATGACTTCCGGTGTTTAAAAACAAGGCCAGCGCAAAATGCTTTTCCGGTACTACCTGCAGGTCCACGACGATACCCCAGTGAGCCTGCAGGCGGGACCGGTGTGCATTTTTTTCCAGCACCCCTTTGACCATGGAGCAGCCCACGACCGCCTCAATCACCGGCCATGAGTCATCAGCGGCGACAACCAGATCAATGTCACCGGCTGTCTCCCGCCAGCGGCGCACGCTCCCCCCGGCCTCGACCCTGGCCACACCCGGCAGCTTTTTTAAAAATGAGATGAACTCACCGGCCAAATCCCTGGCCATTGCCAGCAGTATCCGCTCGCCCCTGTCTTCCAGCATTTCAATATATCTGATAATGTCCTTTTCGACTTTGCCGCCCAGCCCCGGGAGTCCCCTGACCCGGCCCTGTCTGGCCGCACTGGACAATTCGTCAAGACGGCTAATCCCCAGACTTGACAGGAGCAGGCCAGCCCTTTTCGGACCTATCCCGGGCAGGGACATGATCTCCGGGAGTCCCGGCGGGATCTCTTTTAAAAGCTCTTCCATCTTTTTCAGTTGGCCGGTGGCAAGAAGCTCCTCAATCTTGGCGGCAATGTTCTTGCCGATACCCGGTATTTTAGCCAGGCCCCCCCTGCGCCGGATCTCTTCCAGCGGTTCGTCAAGGCCGGCCAAAATTTTGGAAGCTTTTTTGTAAGCGCGGATCTTAAAAAAATCTTCCCCTTTGAACTCCAGCAAATCGGCCAGTTCATGAAAAACCCAGGCCACTTCCTCATTTCTCATCCAGTCAACAGCCCCTCAAAACTAATATTCCCCACATTAAAGAACTCATGAATTCTCATTCATGAGTTCTTTTTGTTATCCTTTTTTTCAGGCTCCAGCATTCTAACCAGGTTTCCATGTTCTTCCTGCAGCTTTTTTAATTCGTCTGCAATGTTCAGGGCGGCCAATACGGCTGTCTGGGATTTTGACAACCGGGTGTTACGGCCTGCCAGTTGTTTCATTTTCCGGTTGACGAACTGGGCCAGCGCTTGCATCTCTTCCTTGGTGCCATCACCTTTCAGGGTATAGTATTCACCAAAGATCTCAACCTCCACCCGGGATTCCTGCTCAGCCATAAAGACCCTCCAGGTTTTAAATAGTTTAATTGTATTTCGTCATTTTTCTCATTTTTCCTGCGACTGAAACCAAAAATTTCTTTTATGCCAGCAAAATACCATCGCCATATGCAGGACTTCCATCCAACTTAAAAGAATTTGAGCAAAAACTACTTTAAAGTGAGGTGCTCGTAAATGCTGGCGTATCTTAGCCCTTCAAACCTGTTTTTAATTTTCCTTCTCTTGTTTATTATCACTGCCCTGCCGACATCGTTCAGAGTCGTCAACCAGTACCAGCGGGCTGTTTTACTGCGCTTCGGGCGTTTTGTCAGAGTTTTGGACCCCGGTCTTAGTTTTATACTCCCTTACGGTATCGACCGCACCCTTTATGTGGATCTGCGGGTAGCCACCATCGACGTTTCAGGACAGGATATCATCACCAAAGATAACGTGCCTGTTTCCATCAACGCGGTTGTTTACTTTCAGGTTTCCAATCCCGAAATGGCGGTCTTAAACGTAGAAAACTTCCGGCATGCGACCACACTTTTAGCGCAGACTCTGCTGCGTTCCGTACTTGGTTCCCACGAACTGGACGATATGCTCTCCGAAAGAGACAAACTCAGCGTAGTCTTAAAGGAAGAGTTGGATAAATCTACCGAGTCCTGGGGCGTCCGGGTAATCACAGTTGAAATTAAATCGGTCGATCTGCCGGAAGGAATGAAGCGGGCCATGGCCAAACAGGCGGAAGCGGAACGGGAGCGCCGGGCCAAAATCATTTCAGCCGAAGGAGAGTACCAGGCCTCACAGAGAATCTATGAAGCGGCTTCGGTAATCAGCCAGAACTCCGCCGGTCTGATGCTGCGCATGCTGCAGACACTCACTGAAATATCAGTGGAGAAAAACAGCACCATTATCTTCCCGCTGCCCATGGAGATCATGGAGTTTTTTAAAGCCAAAAAAGAAGAGATCACTAAGTCTCAATAATGATCTATGTATAAATAGGCTTACTCAGGTATTTTGCTTTCATTTTCCCAACTTTATCCTAACCCGGCATAGCCGGAACCAAAAAGGTTTTTAACAAGCCATGCTGAAATATATCAAAAAAAATCTCAGCATGGAGACAAACAAATGTTACTTACAGAACAACCATCTCTTTTCATTCTTTTCATGCCAATATTTATTCAGTCTCCACAATTTATTTTTGTTGGGGTGCCGGTGTTTTGCCCATTGTTGCAATAGGAGATAGAGTGTGTTGTTGATATAAGAAAAAGCTTGGCTTGCCACGACATGTCTGTGATAGTTGGTCTACCCTCTAATTACTTGATTAAGCCTTCGGATTAATTCAGATTGACTGTCTGCTTTTCCTTCTTTCAGAGTGATAGCAGCACATTTCCGTGTCAGGGTTTTAATTGAATTCTTTGATGGTTTGACAATTAATTTTCCTTTGAACTTTCGAAATGTCCAGCCAAGAAAGTCGAAACCGTCATCTATATGCGTAATCCTTGTTTTTTCTTCGGATAGAGTTAGTCCCCGATTTTCAAGGAATTGACTAACAATATCTTTGAGTTCTTCCGCTCTTTCTTTTGTATTTGCGGTAATGATAAGGTGAGTAGCCCTGGGGAATTTTACCCCAAGGCCCTCTCAGAACCGGACTTGAACCTCTCAGCTCATCCGGCTCCCATCATCCAGTCGCAGGATATATCCCCATCTGCCAGTGCGCGAATAACTTCGGTTCGCGTCTGGCAATCTTACCTAGCCAGGATTCCGCCCGCCGATGATGCCTGGTGTATTTCTTGTATTTGCGTCGCACCCAGCGGACTAAAGCCCGGTTCATGTGCCGTAGTACAGAGTATAGTTCCGATTTGTAAAAGCGCCCATAGTAGTTGATCCAACCTCTGATTACCGGATTGAACATGTGGGACAAATCTTCAAGGGTCTTGTCCGGCTTTAAATGCATACGCCAATCGTGTATCTTCTGTCACATGGCCTTTTTAGCTTTGTTGCTGACTGCAGGGGTGAAGTTGATGAAGTACTTTCCATGCTTGTTCTTAGATCTCCGTAGGCAGAAGGTATAACCCAGAAAATCAAATTTGGTCTCCGGGTGATTGCTTCGCCGGTCATCATCTTTACAGTACACAATACGGGTCTTATCTGGATGTAATTCCAGCCTACACTCCGCAAGCCGTCTCTTCAGGCTGTCGTGAAGCTCTTCTGCATCCTCTTCGCCGCGACAATGTGCCACAGCATCGTCGGCGTAGCGAGCAAACGGTTTATCGGGATGGTTCCTAACCATCCACATGTCAAATGCGTAGTGAAGGAACAAATTAGCTAGAACTGGGCTAATCACGCCCCTCTGAGGAGTTCCTTTTGTACGCTCTTTTATCGTACCATCCGGCATCTGGAAAGACGCCTTTAGCCATCTTTGGATGTAAAGAATAATCCACGGAATGTCTGTGTGTTTTTGGATTACCTTCATCAACATTTCATGGTCAATGTTATCAAATAGACCCTTGATATCGAATTCCAGTGCCCAATTATACCTCCAGCACCGTTGCCGGGTAACGGCAAGCGCATCTGCTGCCGACTTTCCTGGCCGGTATCCATAGGAATCCGGGTGAAAGTATGGTTCCACTTGCGGCTCAAAGTAGATTTTGACGACCATCTGTGCTATCCGATCCGCCATGGTAGGCACTCCGAGTATACGTTTCCCCCCATTTTTCTTGGGTATTTCCACCGCCTTAACGGGTGGGGGAAAGTAGCTGCCTGATGACATTCGGTTCCAAATCTTGTAGAGGTTGTTCTTAAGACTAGCCTCGAATTCTTCCAGGCTTTCGTCGTCTATTCCGACCGCCCCTCTGTTCGCTTTTACTCGCTGGAACGCCTCCAGCACTACTTGCTTAGAGATTTCATACGGCTTTGTTTTGTCCATTGGCTCCTCCCTTGCGGTTGACCATCGTTCAAAACTGGATGACACAGCCCCTTCGCTCCACTCCCATTACGGAGCTTCGTCACTACTACAGGCTGTTCCGCCCCTGCACTCCGCATCGGTATTTTCGTCCTTGCGGGTCCTCCGCTTGGAGTTTTCCCTTGGCATCGGAGAGCAGGTTCCCACGTTCTTAACCAAAGCCTGTGCCACGTTCACGCCGCCTTCATGCCGGTCACCGCCTGGAAGGTAAACAGGTTTCCTCCAGACTTCTCCCGGGTTAACGACCACCTCCCGGTTTTGATGACATCCCCACGCTTTCGACACGTTATCAGCGGTTCACGGTTGTTCGTCTCCACTGGCACTTACCTGACCAAGTCTTGCTTCGCCTTTTCCGTAACGCTCACTACCATGGCCTTTTGGCCGCAGCAGCTTACGGTGGTTTGGAGCCTCCACCTGTATGGCGGCTCCGAGGGGCCTTCCCTCATCTTCGGTTAAGCATAGCTTTGGCTGTTCAAACAGCCTCTCGCCTTCGTGGCGCACAGTCATCAGCGTATCGCACTAGATTTACTTTAGTCTTTGCGCGATAGTGATTTTCTACTTTACCCTTTGAATTTCGATGGTATTTATATTGAATTAATTTTTCAAGACCATCTAATGTCATGTTTGCATATAGACGCGGTAAAGTTCTGGTTAACAAGGTTTTCAGCAACCGGATAATTGTGTTTTGAATTGTAGTAGCCTTGTATTTCTTCTTTGTTTTGGCGACAATACCGTGCTCGCTCATCAAACGGGCGACCCGGTTCTTGCCGCAGGTAATGTTGTTTTTCTTTAAGGCTTTGGTTATCCTTGGACTTCCGTAAGTCCCTCGGGAAACCTTGTATGTCTGACGGATCTGTTTGAGCAATTCTCGATTTTGGATTTTTCTTCTGATCTCTGGCCGTTTCAGCCAGGCATAGTAACCGCTTCGTGAGATTCCCAAAGTCCGGCACATCTTCTCCACCCGAAATTCGAAGCGGTGCTTATAAATAAATCTGTAGGCTATTTCTGGTGTTTTGCGAAGATTGCCGTGGCCTTTTTTAGAATGGCGTTTTCATCGCTTCTTCTTTAAAATTTTTATCATAACGCTTCAGCTGGTTTTATTGTACCAGCCATTCTATGTGTCCATCAAATCGGGGTAAGGCTACACTGTGGTTAGTAGTTATTGCCTTAGCCATTTTGCTTGAGGTAGGAGTTAATATTCTCGCCATTCACCTGCAAAATGAAACTAAACAAGAGTCGCGGTAGTGTTAAAAGAGGGGGCTAATCACCCCCTCCTAACACGATTTTAACTACTTATATTTCATATTTATTCCCAGATTTCATATGGATAATCAATATCCTTAACCATGAAATGCAGTCCGTTGCCATTGTTAGCTATATTGTTCTGGATTATAATAGTTGAATTGTCAGGAGGGGTAATCACAATTGAATCAGATTTGTCTTGTACATAGTTCCCTTCTATTAAACAGTTGCTTGCTGAGTCGCATGAAATCTCCCCGCCCTCTGATACATTACCCAGAATACGCACATTCGGACATGTGACATATATAGATTCCCAGTAGCCATTTGTAAAAGTATTGTTAATAATACTGTGAGGCAAATCATCTCCATACAATGATACTCCCATTAAACAGTCTTGAAAAATGTTGTCAATAATTTCTGCTGCCCCATTTAAATATTTTACCCCTTTTGAACAATCATAAAATACATTGTTTATAACGGTTATTGGCCCTGCGGTTGGAGCATGAGTATCGAGTGCTGCTTCAGTTGTATTTTCAAAATAATTATTGGCAATAAAAACTCTCTTGGGGTACTGGTCAGGTGTTGGGTTGGACTCTACGCAACCAGTAGATACTGAGTGTCTGCCGTATGTGACAAAGAAGTTGTCGCGTATAATGATATTATCGCACTTATTGCCGATAGCAACACCGTATCCCAGTCCGGTTTTAAATATGTTGTCAAAGACACATTTTTCAATATCACAATCTGTACAGTTAAACAGATAAAGACCTGCATACCCGCAATCACGTATTTTTGAATTAGTAATTTTAAAATCATCTAAATATTTTGCGTAAATTAGCGCAGGATCTGATTCTAGGCCAGGTCCTTCAAATTCAATTCCTGTGATAGTTATATTACTAATTATTGACTGAGGAGAACCGTTAGGGTTGATCAGGAAAACATCGCTAGTTGCTGTAGAACAGTCAAAAACCGTACCTGGTTCGCCGCAAAGAGTTAACTCTTTATCAATAGTAATTGGCCCACTGATTTTATAATAACTAGCTGGAAAATATACTGTACTTTGCACAGTAACGTTGTCAAGTAAGTCCTGTATATTATCCGTGTCATCAGTTACTCCATCACCTACAACACCGTTTGATTTAGCATTTACGGCGCCTGAGGGAAGATTAAATTGAGGAATTGACCAGTCTTGGTATGCATCCTGCATTTTTTCCAATTTAAGATCTGCGTCTTGGAATGCAGCAATGGCTTTGTCCTCTGCAGCAGCTAAAATTTCGCTGTCGTCTGCATTGACAGCAATTGGGACCATCAACACTAAAATAATCGCAAAAGCTAAAATAATCCTCTTCACTTTCTTCACTCTCCTAATTTTTATTTGGATAAATTTAGCATATAGTGTTATACCTGCCATGTCAAGTTCATATTACGGTGCTCAGAGCCACTATTCCTAATGTAAGTGAGCCAATCGATAACATCGAAAACTATGCAGATCAAAAATTGGATAAAGCTCAGTTTGCACGTCTGGCAGCCCGTATGCAGCAACATTTAAGAAAAACACAACATTATTAAGTTTTGTGTGTAGGATAAGACTTTGATGCAGGCGACTTCCAGTCTGGGAAAGGAATGAAGCGGGCCATGGCCAAGCAGGCGGAAGCGGAACGGGAGCGCCGGGCCAAAATCATTTCAGCCGAAGGAGAATACCAGGCTTCGCAGAGGATTTATGAAGCGGCTTCGGTGATCAGCCAGAATTCTGCCGGTCTGGTGCTGCGCATGCTGCAGACACTTACTGAAATATCCGTGGAGAAAAACAGCACGATCATCTTCCCGCTGCCTATGGAGATCATGGAGTTTTTTAAAGCTAAGACGGGAGAGATTACGCGAGAAGTGACGAATAGTAATAAGTAACAGAAATCCCTCCATTTAGAAGAACACAAAAAGTGTGAATTTATTCGCACTTTTTTCTCGGATCGATCCGAACTTGTAAAAACCAGGACAATAGTCTCATTAAAATAGGACAATAGTCTGATTTTAAAATAAACTAAAATCAAATAGAATTTGTTTAATAAAATACTCAAGATAAAGGCAAACTCATCGAAAGATGGGGACGCAAAGCCTACAGACCTAATGCGAAAGCTATGGTGGCTGGGTTGCCAGAGTAAATATTCTTAAAGTAACTATTAATATACTGTTACTTTAATTATCTTACAAGCAACCTGCCATTAAAAGGCAGGTTTTGTTTTTGAATCAATAATCCAAGGAGTTCACATATCTACCTTTGTAACCATTATTAAAACAGCATATTGGTTCTTGTCAAGGGCAAACTCACCGAAAGGTGGGGACGCAAAGCCTACAGACCTAATGCGAAAGCTATGGTGGCTGGGTTGCCGGGAATTCGTTTATTTAAGTATATTTTGATACTTAAAAAACATAAGGCAACCTGTCCCATATGAGGCGGGTTTTTTTTAATACCTGCCAATCAAAAAGCAAAATGTTTTGGGAGGTTTGCCTTATGTTCAAAAACAACCGTTTAAAACACAGATTGTGCTGGCTGGTCCTCAACGTGATGTTTGTTACCTCATTGCTGGCCTGGATGCCAGCAAAGAATTCAGCCGCTGCTGCAGACAGAACGCCCCCATACGCTTTAAGCACATCCCCAGTCTCGGGCGCTTATAATATCCCAATAGGGAATAATATTATAATAAGATTCAGTGAAAAAGTATTACCAGGACCCCTTGCCAGTTATAACAGTATCAGTGTGCAGGATGCTGGCGGCAATCCAGTTGCCTTCGTGAAAAACATAAGCAACAGCACACTGGTAATAGACCCAATTGGATTCCTTCGCACTGGCACATACTATACGGTAACATTACCGGCTGGAGCGCTCAAAGATAGAAACGGCAATAGAATGCGGGCGAATTATAGTTTTGGCTTTACCACTTCCTCGCCCGTAATAGATGCTACGGCTACAACAGATACTGTCGCACCTATGACAAGCATTACGACTACGCCAGATACTACAACACAAGTATCAGATAATACACCACCGGTTATAAATGATACCGATCCGGCTAACGGCTCCGTCAATATCTCCGCAGGCAAAACTATCACCGTGAATTTAAGCGAAAATGTAGGGACTGATACATACTATAACAATATCATAATGCAGGACACCGTCGGCAACCTGGTCAGTTTAACCAAGAGTATTAACGGTAGCATGCTCACACTCGATCCTATCAACAACCTGAACAGTGGCGTTACCTATAAGATAACTATACCGGTCGGGGCGGTTAAAGATTCCAGTGATAACTCCATAGCGGCAGATTATAGTTTTAGCTTTACTATAATAGCCACTCAAGTTTCTGATAATATATCGCCGTCCATAACCAGTTCCGACCCGGCAGATGGTGCTGTCAATCTGCCAGTAGAAAAATCAATAATTGTTAATTTCAATGAGAAAATATTAGCAGGAGATTATTTTAATAATATCCTTGTACAGGATTCCTCGGGGAGCACCATAGCTGCAGCAAATATCATTGATGGAAGTTCGCTCACCATCGATCCTGTTAATAACCTTAATTATAGCCAGACCTATACCGTTTTCGTTCCAGAAGATTCTTTAGCTGATGTTTCCGGGAACGCATTTAGCAGTAATTATACAATCAGATACACTACTGTCGCAAATTCCATACCTACTGTACCGGATGGAACCCTAATGTTGGAACAACTCGATATAAAAGGTGACGGCACTAATGAGTCGGCCACTCTTCAAAAAGCTCTTGATTACGCCAGGGATAATAGAATTAATACTGTTGTTTTTCCCGCCAATAAAACAATCGTTGTGGGCGAACCTATTGTTGTTCACGAAAACCTGATTGTTAATGGTAATGGATGCACGATAAAATTGGCGGACAACCACCCAAATATGCCTAACTTCGTAAAACTACAAGAGAACACCCAGACCAGGCAGCTTAAAATAGACGGCAATAAAAACAACGGCAACAAAGGAAGCAATGGTGTTAGATTATACAGCAACACCTTGTTTGAAAACAACGAGGTTTTCAATGTCAGCGCTTACAGTATCTTTCCCTATGCGGCGGACAATATCAAAATTATAAATAATACCGTACATGATTCCGACCAGTACGGCATAGCAACATCCGGTGACGAGGCCTCAAACGACTATGCTTCTGACATCACTATTTCAGGTAATACCATTTACGACTGTAAAGAAGTGGGTATCAAGCTAAGATGGTGCACAAACACCGTAGTCAACCAAAATACGATAAGAGTACCCGGTGCTAGTGGGGACTCTGCAAGCGGAATAAGGTTATACAGCTTTGACGGACCAAACTCCTTTGTTAGCATCACAAATAATACCATTACCGGCTACGGAACCGGCGGGTATGCCGTTGGGATAGAATCCGACAACCAAAATAACGCTAACATTAACATCGCTGGTAATACAATCAGTACGGTGTACAGAGGTATAAGTATATCCTTCCCCGGGGCGACTGTGGCACAAAATAATATTAGCGACTGCTCCTGGACAGGAATATGGCTGGTTTCCAATAATGCAAATATTGAAAGTAACGTTCTTAATAATGCGGGTATAATTGTGAATACGGATCAAGCTGGTTACAATCCGTCAAATAACCTGATTAAGGGCAATACAATTAATGGAGGCAATCAGTATTGGAGAGCCCGGGATACGGGGATATACCTCTGGTACACAACAACAAACAATACCATAGACGGCAACCAAATCAAGGTCAACGGCAATAGTATCACAATCACTGATGAATTTGGGAAATCCACAGGCACTGTTATAACAAACAACACTTTATACAGTAAAACAGTTTGCATAGACGATCATGGAATTCATACACTTCTCTCCGACAACCAACAATTAACTAGCTTAGCATAAAACAGCACTGGCTAACGTTGGACAAATAAGGCCTATTCCAC
>CAZJGV010000047.1:9677-16441 GCA_964545615.1 uncultured Pelotomaculum sp. | reverse complement strand
AACGTGTGGTTTGGTCCGCTCAAATCTTTGTTTTGCCATTTGGTTTTCCTCCTTAGATTCGAAGTTGATGAGAGTAATTTTAACTAATTCTAACTTAAAAATTTATTTTTTCTGATGTCCCATATTTTACCCGTGTCTTCTGGCAATAATTCTTTCAGCGACATTTTCGGGCGTTTGCGCATAATGGCTGAACTGCATAGTGTAAGTGCCCCTCCCCTGAGTGCGGGAACGCAGTTCAGTGGCATAGCCGAACATTTCAGACAATGGCACGAAAGCGTTAATCACCTGGACGCCGCTGCGCGGCGCCATTTCTTCAATGCGCCCGCGCCGTGCATTAAGGTCTCCTATAACATCACCCATATATTCATCATTGACCACCACTTCAACTTTCATTACTGGTTCCAGGAGGACCGGGCTTGCTTTTATGGCTGCATTTTTAAATCCCATGGAGCCGGCAATCTTGAAGGCTATTTCTGATGAGTCCACCTCATGGTAGGACCCGTCCAACAGGGTAACGCTCAGGTCGACAACCGGAAATCCAGCCAGCACCCCGTTTTCCATGGCTTCTTTGATACCTGAGTCAACAGCTGGTATATACTCTTTGGGGACAGTACCGCCAATAATCTTGTTGGTGAACTGATAGCCGGAGCCGGGCTCACCAGGTTCGATTTCCAGTACCACATGGCCATATTGGCCACGTCCGCCGGACTGACGGACAAACCTGCCCTCCGACTTGACTTTTTTAAGCACGGTCTCTTTGTAGGCTACCTGAGGCCGGCCTACATTGGCCTCAACTTTGAATTCGCGCATCATTCTGTCCACAATGATTTCCAGGTGCAGTTCACCCATCCCGGAGATAAGCGTCTGACCGGTTTCAGGATCAGTTTTAATTCGGAAAGTAGGATCTTCTTCCGCCAGCTTCTGCAGTGCTACCCCCATCTTTTCCTGGTCTATCTTTGTTTTAGGCTCGATAGCCACCTCGATGACCGGCTCAGGAAACACCATGGACTCCAGTACGATCGGGGCCTTTTCATCACACAGCGTGTCACCGGTAGAGGTCATTTTCAAACCGACTGCGGCTACAATATCTCCAGCCGCAACTTCTTCAATATCCTCCCTGTGGTTGGCATGCATGCGCAAAATCCGACCGATTCTTTCTTTGCGGTTTTTGATGGGGTTAAAAATATAGGAGCCGGATTTCAGCTTCCCTGAATAAACCCTGAAAAAAGTCAGTTTCCCCACGTATGGGTCAGCCATAATCTTAAAGGCCAGAGCCGAAAATGGCTCACTATCGCTGGCCAGGCGAGTTTCTTCTTGCCCGTTTTCAGGATTGACCCCCTTCATGGCAGGCACCTCGGTGGGAGCAGGCAGGTAATCAACTATAGCGTCCAGTAACGGCTGTACTCCTTTATTTCTAAAAGAAGAGCCGCAAAGCACGGGTATTATACTCACCGCCAGGGTAGCTTTGCGCAGGCCTTCTTTAATATCCTCTTCAGAAAGTTCCACATTTTCGAGGTATTTGAGCATAAGTTCCTCGTTTGTTTCGGCTAACGCTTCGATCAAGCGGTCACGCATCAGCCTGGCCTCTTCCTTTACTTCAGGCGGAATGTCAGTCTCTTTATAGCTTTCGCCCAGATCGCCGCCATAAATAATTGCTTTATTGCGTACCAGATCGACAGCGCCGTAAAAGTTGTCTTCCATACCAAGAGGCATCTGAATGGCAACGGGGTTTGCGCCCAGGCGCTCTCTGATCATTTTCATGCCTTCGTAAAAATCGGCGCCAACCCTGTCCATCTTATTAATGTAGGCTATGCGTGGAACGCCATACTTATCAGCCTGCCGCCATACTGTTTCAGACTGCGGTTCTACTCCTCCAACTGAACAAAATACCGCAACCGCGCCGTCCAGCACGCGCAGGGAGCGCTCTACTTCAACAGTGAAGTCCACGTGTCCTGGTGTGTCGATGATATTAATCTGGCAATCACGCCAGAGGCAACTTGTAGCAGCGGAGGTAATGGTTATCCCCCGCTCCTGCTCCTGTGCCATCCAGTCCATGGTCGCCGTACCATCGTGAACTTCCCCGAGTTTATGAACCCTACCGGTGTAGAATAGAATCCTTTCGGTGGTGGTTGTCTTGCCGGCGTCAATGTGAGCCATTATTCCAATGTTTCGAGTCTTATCCAGCGAAAGCTGACGCGTCATTCAAGATCACTCCTTTACCACCTGTAGTGCGCAAATGCCTTGTTGGCCTCGGCCATTTTATGGGTGTCTTCCCTTTTCTTAACGGAAGCACCGGTGCCTGCGGCCGCGTCCATAATTTCATTGGCCAGTTTTTCTTCCATAGCCCGGCCGGCGCGATCTCTGGAATACTTGGTAAGCCAGCGAATGGCCAGGGTTTGCCTGCGGTCGTGGCGCACCTCAATAGGAACCTGGTAGTTAGCTCCACCAACCCTGCGGGCTTTTACTTCCAGTACGGGCATAACATTTTTCATCGCTGTCTCAAATACTTCCAGCGGATTTTTGCCGGTTTTTTCCTTGATAATGTCCATAGCCCCGTAAATAATGCCTTCAGACAGACTCTTTTTGCCTTGCTGCATCATCTGGTTGATCAACTTGGTTAAAGTCTTGCTCCGGTAAACGGGATCCGGCAGCACTTCACGTCTTGCGATTGCTCCTCTTCTCGGCATACTTTTCCCCCCTTTGCTGCGAAAGTCCTGTTACCCATATTCTTATTTTTTCGCCCGTTTGGTGCCGTATTTGGAACGGGCCTGATTTCTGTTTTGCACACCTGCGGAATCCAGAGCGCCCCGCACAATGTGATACCTGACACCTGGCAGGTCTTTAACCCTTCCGCCACGAACCAGGACGACCGAGTGTTCCTGTAGATTGTGCCCTATACCGGGAATATAGGAGGTTACCTCAATGCCGTGGGTTAGTCTCACCCGTGCTACTTTACGCAAGGCGGAGTTAGGCTTCTTGGGAGTTGTGGTATATACCCTGGTGCAAACACCGCGCTTTTGCGGGCAACCTGTTAAAGCAGGGGCAGTTGATTTTTTGGTTATTTCTTTCCTACCCTTGCGGATAAGCTGGCTGATTGTTGGCATATCTTTAAATACACCTCCTTCCGGTAAATAAAAATTATTTATAGAATCCAGAATTCAGAAGACAGAAGACAGGTTCTATTACTGCATTCTTACTCCTGACTACTGTATTCTAAAAAATTATTCCTCTGTAATAGCCGCCGCCGCACAGCCCACATCAATATGGCAGGCTTTTCCCAGGGCAAGCATGGAATCAACCTGAATGACCGGAACACCCCTGGCTGTACTCAACCGGAGGATTGGTTCTGTCACATAGTGGTCGGCATTTTGCGCCAAAAATACAGCTTTAGCCTGGCCTCGCTCAATTGCTTTCAAGGTTTGTTTGGCGCCAACGGTTTTTTTTCGTGCCGATAGCAGACGCTCATAAACCATGGCAGTTTAATCCTCCTGAAATCAGACACTTTAATATCGTATCACCACTAGAGAACATTGTCAATTACCTGTTTTACCATTTCAGTTTCAATTACTTCATCTTCAACAGGCTCTTCCTCGTCTGCGTTAATGGTGATATTGCGGTAGCGGGACATTCCCGTACCGGCCGGGACAAGCTTGCCTATAATCACGTTTTCCTTCAAGCCCAGCAGTGGATCGAGCTTGCCTTTAATAGCCGCGTCGGTCAGCACCCTGGTAGTCTCCTGGAAGGAGGCTGCGGAAAGGAAAGAATCAGTGGCCAGGGAGGCCTTGGTAATCCCCATCAAAAGCGCTTTGGCGGTAGCCTGCTCACCATCCAACTTCGTGATCCTGTTGTTTTCATCCTCAAACTCAAAGATATCAATCAGTCCGCCTGGCAGCAGGTCCGTGTCACCCGGTTCCTCTATTTTAACCCTGCGCAACATCTGACGGATCATCACTTCAATATGCTTATCGTTGATATCCACGCCCTGCAGCCGGTAAACCCTCTGCACTTCCTGTAAAAGATACACCTGTACTCCCTGAACCCCTTTGATCTTGAGCAGATCATGCGGGTTCACCGAACCCTCTGTTAATTCGTCGCCAGCGTATATGCGTTCCCCATCTTTTACTTTAAGGCGGGCGCCGTAAGGCACCTGGTAGATAGATTTTTCACCCTCAGCGGATGTAGCTTCAATCTCCCGGCGTCCTTTCACCTCGCGCACCTCAACGGTGCCGTCGGCATCGGCTACAATCGCCTGCCCCTTAGGCCTTCTGGCCTCAAAGAGTTCTTCCACCCGCGGCAGACCCTGGGTAATATCGTCTCCGGCCACGCCGCCGGTATGGAAAGTGCGCATGGTAAGCTGTGTGCCGGGCTCACCAATACTCTGGGCGGCAATAATCCCAACCGCCTCGCCGATATCAACTTTACGGCCTGTGGCCAGGTTGCGCCCGTAACACTTGATGCAAACTCCGTAACGGGTCCTGCATGTCAGCACCGAACGAATTTTCACTTTATCAATTCCCGCGGCTGCAATCCGCTCGGACTCTTCTTCGCTAATTTCCTTATCGGCGTATGCCAGAATTTCACCAGTTTGGGGATGCTTGATATCTTCCAGAGCGACCCGTCCGATATAGCGGTCCTCAACTTTTTCGATAACCTCAGTGCCGTCTTTAATCTCACTTACCTCTATACCCAGAGTAGTACCGCAGTCAATTTCCCGGACAATCACATCCTGGGCGACATCCACCAGCCTGCGGGTAAGGTAACCGGAGTCGGCCGTCCTCAGCGCGGTATCGGCCAGACCCTTTCTGGCGCCGTGCGTGGAAATGAAGTATTCCAGCACAGTCAGGCCTTCCCGGAAGTTGGCCTTGATGGGCAGGTCGATAATCCGGCCGGAGGGGTCTGCCATCAGACCACGCATACCTGCCAACTGCCGGATCTGCTGGATATTACCGCGGGCGCCCGAGTTGGCCATCATGTAGACCGGGTTAAATCTGTCCAGGTCCTCAATTAACGCTTCTGTTACCATCTTGGTGGTATCATTCCAGATTCCGATTACAGTCTGGTACCGTTCTTCTTCGGTGATTAAACCGCGCCGGAACTGCAGTTCCACCTTTTCAACCTGTCCCTCGGCCTCTTTCAGAAGACCTTTCTTCTCCTTGGGAATGGTGATGTCCTGAATCCCGATGGTAAGCCCCGCCCTGGTAGCGTAAGTAAAGCCCAGTTTCTTCACGCCGTCCAGCAGCGCGGTGGTGGCGGAAAAGCCAAGTTTGCGGTAGCACTTGTCAACAATCGAGCTCAGTGCCTTCTTATCCGCGACCTGGTTGATAAAACCGCCCCATTCTGCTTTCAATTCCGTCGGGATTACTTCATTAAAAATGATTCTGCCTACAGTGGTTTCGGTAAGTCCTATTTCGGGAACACGCACCTTGACCTTCGCATGCAGGCTGATAACTTTATTGTCATAAGCCATTTCTGCTTCTTCAGGATCTTTAAAACATTTACCCTCGCCCAACACCCCTTCTCTTTGCATGGTCAGGTAATAGCAACCTAAAACCATGTCCTGGGTAGGGATGGCAACAGGACGCCCGTCTTTGGGGTTCAAAATGTTATTCGACGCCATCATTAATAGCCTGGCCTCAGACTGTGCCTCGGCGGAAAGAGGGACGTGCACCGCCATCTGGTCACCGTCAAAGTCAGCGTTGTAGGCGGTACAGACCATGGGGTGGATCTGGATGGCCTTGCCGCTCACCAGCACCGGCTCAAAAGCCTGAATGCCCAACCGGTGCAAGGTGGGGGCGCGGTTTAAAAGAACCGGGTGTTCAGCAATTACTTCTTCCAGAACGTCCCACACTTCCGGGCGGACCCGTTCAACCATCCGCTTGGCACTCTTGATGTTGTGTGCGTAACCATCATTAACCAGGCGCTTCATTACAAAAGGTTTGAATAGTTCCAGGGCCATTTCCTTGGGCAGGCCGCACTGATGAATATGCAGATCGGGACCCACGACAATAACCGAACGGCCCGAATAGTCAACCCTTTTACCCAACAGGTTCTGTCGGAAACGGCCCTGCTTCCCTTTCAACATATCGGAAAGAGATTTCAGCGGGCGGTTCCCCGGTCCCGTCACCGGCCGCCCCCGGCGTCCGTTATCAATCAGCGCATCCACCGCTTCCTGAAGCATTCTTTTTTCATTACGGACGATAATGTCCGGAGCGCCCAGGTCCAGCAGTCTTTTCAGGCGATTATTGCGGTTGATTACCCTGCGGTAAAGGTCATTTAAATCCGAGGTGGCAAAACGCCCGCCGTCAAGCTGCACCATCGGGCGCAGTTCAGGGGGTATTACCGGAATCACATCCAGCACCATGCACTCAGGCCTGTTCCCGGACTTGCGGAAGGCTTCGACCACTTCCAGGCGGCGGATGGCTCTTATTCTGCGCTGACCGGTTACTTCCTTCAATTCCTGGCGCAGTTCCCTGGTCAATTCCTCCAGGTTGATTTCTTCCAGCAGTCTCTTAATTGCCTCCGCTCCCATACTGGCTTTGAAAGCGGCATTGTACCTTTCCCGGTGCTCCCTGTACTCGGCTTCACTTAAGAGTTGCTTTTTAATCATGCCGGTATCGCCAGGATCGGTTACTATATAGGAGACAAAGTACAGTACCTTCTCCAGTGCCCTGGGAGACATGTCCAAGAGCAGCCCCATCCGGCTGGGGATACCTTTGAAATACCAGATATGAGAAACGGGGGCGGCCAGTTCAATGTGGCCGAGC
>CAZJGV010000047.1:0-9667 GCA_964545615.1 uncultured Pelotomaculum sp. | reverse complement strand
ACGCCGCACCTGTCGCAGATGACTCCCTTGTAACGCACACGCTTGTATTTGCCGCAGTGACATTCCCAGTCCCGCGTAGGTCCGAAAATGCGCTCACAAAACAATCCGTCCCTTTCAGGTTTCAGGGTACGGTAGTTAATGGTTTCTGGTTTTTTAACTTCACCACTGGACCAGGCGCGAATTTGCTCAGGGGGAGCCAAACCAATACGGATCCGGTCAAAATTATTTAAGTCCAGCAAAAGAACGCCTCCCTTATTAGTCATGGGTCGTGGGTCGCGGGTCGTGAGACACGGGTTTTTCAGGTATTGCTCAAGAGCTGAAAGCTAAAGCATCTCACTGCCCACCATTTGATCTTCCCTGTACTTATTTCCTGATGAGAATTAAGCGAACTAATAATAAAAGTTACTCTTCGTCCAGCTCAAAATCTTCATTGAGGAACTCTTCGCTTAAATCATCCTCTTCCTCGTTTTCAACTTCATATTCTTCTTCTACCAAAACGGGCTGTTCTTCTTCCTGGATGTCTATGCCAAGTTCTTTGGCCGTTTCAGCAATGTCTTCCTCAGCTTCCTTAATTTCAATTTCCCGGTCGTCTTCAGAAAGAACTTTTACATCCAGCCCAAGGCTCTGCAGTTCTTTGATCAGCACCTTAAACGATTCAGGAACACCCGGCTCCGGTACGTTCTCACCCTTGACGATGGCCTCGTATGTTTTTACCCGGCCGACAACATCGTCCGATTTTACCGTGAGTATTTCCTGCAGGGTATATGCGGCGCCGTAAGCCTCAAGCGCCCATACCTCCATTTCCCCAAAGCGTTGTCCGCCAAACTGGGCTTTACCACCCAGAGGCTGCTGGGTCACCAGAGAGTACGGCCCGGTTGAGCGGGCGTGAATTTTATCATCCACCAGGTGGGCCAGCTTGAGCATGTACACATAGCCGACCGTGATCGGGTTGTCAAAGGGCTCTCCCGTACGACCGTCACAAAGGGTCACCTTGCCGCTTTCGGGGAGTCCCGCTTTTTTCAAAGAATTTAAAATATCGCTCTCCAGCGCCCCGTTAAAAACCGGGGTGGAAACACTATAACCCAGGGTCTTGGCCGCCCATCCCAGGTGGGACTCCAGAACCTGCCCGAGGTTCATCCGGGAAGGCACACCCAGAGGGTTGAGCACAATCTCAATGGGCGTTCCGTCAGGCAAAAAGGGCATATCCTCTTCGGGCAAAATTCTCGCAATGACACCCTTATTACCGTGACGCCCGGCCATTTTGTCCCCTTCGGATATCTTCCTCTTTTGTGCTATGTAAACCCGTACCAGCTGGTTGACACCTGGAGGGAGCTCGTCACCCGCGTCCCGGGAAAATACCTTGACATCCACAATTTTTCCTGACTCCCCGTGGGGCACCCGCAGCGAGGTATCCCGCACTTCCCGCGCTTTTTCACCGAATATAGCTCTCAGTAAGCGCTCTTCGGCAGTCAGTTCGGTCTCGCCCTTGGGAGTTACCTTGCCAACCAGGATATCACCAGGTCTGACCTCGGCTCCTACCCGGATAATCCCCCTGTCGTCAAGATCTTTTAGAATTTCCTCACCCACATTGGGAATATCCCTGGTTATTTCCTCCGGGCCAAGCTTGGTATCCCGGGCATCACACTCGTACTCCTCTATATGAATGGAAGTAAAAAAATCTTCCTTTACAGCTTTCTCGCTGATCAGGATAGCATCCTCATAGTTGTAGCCCTCCCAGGGCATAAACGCCACCAGGATGTTGCGTCCTAAAGCCAGTTCCCCCTTGTCGGTGGATGGCCCGTCGGCAATAATCTGACCGGTCTCAACGTTTTCACCCTTCTTAACCACGGGTTTCTGGTTGATGCAGGTACCCTGGTTGGAGCGGGTAAACTTTAAAAGCTTACGACGTTCAATGCTCCCTTCGCCGGTCCTTATTTCAATTTCGTTGGCTGTAACTCTTTCCACCGTTCCCGCGTTTCTTGCCAGTACAACTACCCCGGAATCCCGCGCGGCTTTATATTCAATGCCGGTACCCACCAGGGGAGCCTGGGCTTTAAGCAGGGGTACGGCCTGACGCTGCATATTAGCCCCCATCAGAGCCCGGTTGGCGTCATCATGTTCCAGAAATGGGATCAGCGATGTGGCTATGCTAAATACCTGCTTGGGGGACACATCCATATAGTCCACTCTTTCAGCAGGCACTACCACAATTTCCGGAGAGCGGGCATTAACGCGCCCTTCTAAAAAATGGCCTTCCACGTCCAGGGGAGCGTTGGCCTGGGCAATAACAAAATCCTCTTCCTCATCCGCAGTGAGGTATTCAATATCTTCGGTTACACGTTTATTTATTTTGTCCACCCGCCGGTAGGGTGTCTCAATGAAACCAAATTCGTTAATCCTGGCATAAGTACTCAGCGACCCGATCAGACCGATATTGGGACCTTCCGGGGTCTCAATGGGACACATCCTGCCGTAGTGGGAGTGGTGCACATCCCGCACCTCAAAACCGGCTCTCTCCCGGGAGAGACCACCTGGTCCGAGTGCCGACAGGCGCCTTTTATGAGTAAGTTCGGCCAGCGGGTTGGTCTGGTCCATAAACTGAGACAACTGGCTGGAGCCGAAAAACTCCTTTATGGCCGCCACTACCGGCCGAATATTAATCAAAACCTGAGGAGTGATCACATCGACGTCCTGAATGGTCATCCTCTCCCGGACTACTCTCTCCATCCTGGAAAGTCCGATCCGGAACTGGTTTTGCAAAAGCTCTCCCACTGAGCGCAGCCTGCGGTTGCCCAGGTGGTCGATATCGTCCACCTGACCCTCCCCATTCATCAGCTTGAGCAAAAAGCGTATGGTTTCAAATATGTCTTCCCTGGACAACTCCCTGATGAAGTCCCGCTCTACAGGCACCTCTTTTTTAAGGTAGGGATCCATGATAGTTGCACCGCTTGGATTTTCAACGTTGCGGTAAAGGATACCGTGCTTGAGTTTTTTCTGAATTTTATAGCGACCGACATTGGCCAGGTCGTAGCGTTTAGGATCAAAAAACAGAGCCTGCAGAAGAGAGCGGGCACTATCCACTGTGGGTGGTTCTCCAGGTCTCAGCCGTTTATAAATTTCGACCAGGGCTTCTTCCTCGCTGTCGGTATTGTCCCGGCTGAGGGTTTCTTGTATATTTTTATCTTCATTAAATAGGTCAAGGATCATAGCGTTGGTACTGCGTCCCAAAGCCCTGACCAGAACTGTGCCTGGGATCTTCCTGGTACGGTCAATCCGGACAAAAATGTGGTCGTTGACGTCTGTCTCAAATTCCAGCCAGGCGCCCCTGTTGGGAATAATAGTGGCGGCAAAAAGTCTCTTGCCGCTGGGATCGATCGTTTCGGCAAAATAAACTCCCGGGGAACGTACAAGCTGGCTGACAATCACCCTCTCCGCACCGTTAATAATAAATGTTCCTTTTTCTGTCATTAAGGGAAAATCGCCCATGAAGACTTCCTGCTCTTTAACCTCACCGGTTTCTTTGTTGATAAGACGCACCTTCACCCTTAAGGGCGCGGCGAAGGTGAAATCCCTTTCCTTGCATTCTTCAACTGAGTACTTTGTATCCCCCAGGGTGTAATCAAGGAACTCCAATACAAGGTTGCCGGTAAAGTCCTGAATAGGAGAAATGTCTTGAAAAACTTCCCGCAGGCCCTCTTTTAAAAACCAATCGTAAGAATTGCGCTGGACCTCGATAAGGTTAGGCAGTTCCAGTACCTCGTTTAACTTGGCAAAACTATAGCGTACCCCAGACTCCACCTTTTCAGGATAAGCCATCTAGCGCATCACACCCCCGTCATAAAATAAAGAAAGAAATCTCTCTTTTAATAGCGACTTCAATTCAACTGATATCTTATTGTGGTTTTTTATCTTCAATAAAAGCAGCCCCAAGGCAACTTATCTTTAATGATAAACAAGGGAAAAGCAAGGCTTTGCTTTTTTTACAACACCTCGCTTTTTGGAAAATTAATGACTATCTAAAATATTATTGCCTGACATTAGTAATTAAATACATTATATACCATGAATAGTAAAAAAAAAATTTGCAAAAACAAGGACATTCTAAGATGTTAGCATATTAAGTATATTCTGTCAAGGTATTTTTAGGAATAATAAGTCATATATTCAAAACGCACGTGCAGTTGGCTGGCGCAGAACAATCTAAAAAAGGGCTATATAGCCCTTTTTTAGATTCAAAGCTATAAGCGATGATTACTTAATATCAACTGATGCTCCCACTTCTGTCAGCTTGGCTTTTATTGCTTCCGCCTCTTCCTTGGCAATCTTCTCTTTTACCGGTTTAGGAGCACTGTCAACCAGGTCCTTCGCCTCTTTCAGGCCAAGTGCGGTTATCTCCCTGACTACTTTAATCACGTTGACCTTCTTTTCACCCACGGCGGTAAGAATAACATCAAACTCAGTCTGCTCTTCAACTTCTACCGGAGCGGCAACGGCTCCCGGAGCGGCAGCAACAGCCATGGGAGCGGCGGCGCTCACGCCAAATTCCTCTTCAAACGCCTTGACCAGTTCAGACAGTTCCAGAACGGTCATCCCTTTTACTGCTTCAAGTATCTCTTGAACTTTAGACATTTTTATACAACCTCCTAATTTTTGTTGATTCTTGGCTGATATTTATTGTTGGCACCTGCGATTTTATTCATCGGCGTCAGACGTCAGTAGTAGATTCCCACGTCTCACATCCCATTTCTCATTTATGCTTCCCCTGCCCGCACCTTGCGTACAGCAGCCAGAGCGAAAACAAAACTGCGTAAAGTACCCTGCAGCACACCCGCAAATCCATACAGCGGAGTCTGCATACCGCCCAGAACCTTGGCCAGAAGCACTTCCCTGGAAGGCAAATCAGCCAGTTCTCTTACTCCCCTGGCGTCAATAACCTTGCCTTCCAATACCCCCGCTTTTATTTCCATCTTTTTGGTTTCACGGATAAACTCGGTCAGTATTTTGGCCGGCATCACCGGATCAGTACCGAACGCTATGGCTACCTGCCCTTCCAGGTAAGGACCCAGGCCTTCCAGTCCTGTTTGTATGGCGGCGAGGTTAGCCAGAGTGTTCTTCGCCACTCTAAGCTGACAGCCCGCATCACGCAGCCGCCGGCGCAGTTTGGTGGCATCTGCCACGTTCAGTCCGCGGTAATTGGCAAGAACAGCGGCCTGTGAACCTTCAAATTTCTCTTTTAGTTCCTGAATAATAGCTTCCTTATCGGCTTTACTAATAGGCATTCTTCTATAAACACCTCCTCTCTGAGAAGTGAGACGTGAGACGTGGGACGTGAGATTTATGCGTTCCTCACTGGTCTAACCTTTTCCCACCTGGGTCTGACGCATCACAACAATAATTTTAAGACAGAAAAGCTAAAACATTAGCATTTATCTTGAAGCCAGCCGTAAACCGTTTAACATTGGATTGGTATAATTCCATGAGTTTTGATCCGACAGCCAATCATTCATTCCCACGTCTCACGTCTCATTTCCCACGTCCTAACTAAAACGGCCTCTGCAGACATAAGCAGAGGCCCAGGCGTTTTCTTCGACGCAAGGATAACAGGCCTCGGCTGGCGGCGCGTGCGCCATTATGCAAAAGCACCAGCTGTCTACAGCAAAAACAATTTATCTAGCTTCGGTAGCAAGTCGCAAGTCGTTTGACATGGTAATTTACTTTATTGACCCGATAGCCAATAATTCATACCCACGTCTCTACTATTAAGTGGTAGCCTTCTGGACATTAACCTTGACACCCGGTCCCATGGTCGAACTAAGTGAAATACCCTTCATATACTGCCCCTTGGCCGCTACCGGCTTAGCGCGAACCAGGGCGTCAATCAGAGTACGCAGGTTTTCCAGCAGCTTTTCTGTTTCAAATGATACCTTCCCGATAGGAGCATGAATATTGCCCGCCTTATCTACCCGGTATTCAATTTTACCAGCTTTTACTTCCTTCACCGCTTTGGCTACATCAAAGGTAACAGTCCCGGTTTTAGGGTTTGGCATCAATCCGCGGGGCCCCAAAATCCTTCCCAGTTTACCGACCGTACCCATCATATCGGGGGTTGCTATGGCTACGTCAAACCCAAGCCAACCTTCCTGCTGGATCCTGGCCACCATATCTTCGGCTCCAGTAAAATCAGCCCCGGCATCCCTGGCTTCCTTTTCCTTATCTCCCTTGGCGAACACAAGAACCGTGCGGGTTTTGCCAGTACCATTAGGCAACACCACAGCGCCGCGCACCTGCTGGTCCGCGTGGCGGGGGTCGACTCCCAGCCGCACGGCCACCTCAATAGTCTCATCAAACTTGGCCGGAGCGGCTTTCTTGACCAGTTCAAAAGCTTCAGCCGGCTCATAAAGAGTGCCTCGTTCAATCTGTTTAGACGCGTCCATAAATTTCTTACCGTGTTTAGGCATAATTAAAACCTCCTCGTGGTGTTAACGGAAATTTTTCCTCCCACTGGTTATCCTTCTACAATCTCAATCCCCATGCTGCGGGCAGTGCCTTCAACCATAAGCATCGCTGCCTCAACACTGGCCGCGTTTAAATCTGGCATTTTCAACTCGGCTATCTCCCGCACTTTAGAGCGGGGTAGTTTCGCAACTTTTTTTATATTTGGCTCTCCGGAAGCCTTTTCCAGGCCTGCCGCCTTTTTAAGCAACACCGCTGCCGGCGGCGTCTTGGTTACAAACGAAAAGGAACGGTCCTCGTAAACGGTAATCTCAACCGGTATGATCAGGCCTGCCTGCGCAGCGGTACGTTCATTGTACTCCTTCACAAAGGCCATGATGTTAACCCCATGCTGACCCAGCGCCGGACCTACCGGCGGGGCCGGCGTCGCTTTGCCTGCCGGGACCTGTAATTTTACTATTGCAGATACTCTTTTTGCCATTCGCACTCACACCTCCTTTTTGGATAATAAGTCGTGAGCTATCCTCTTATGTAGAATCCAGATCAACAAATTTTTTCAACCTGGGTAAATTCCAAATCTATAGGTGTTTCCCTGCCAAACATGGAGATGATTACCCTTACTTTAGCCTTTTCAATGTTTATTTCTTCGATCTGTCCAATGAAGTTCTCAAAGGGGCCCGCTGTGACCCGGACATTTTCACCTGTTGAAAAATCAATGCGCGCCCGCGGTTCTTCGACACCCATCTGCCTGATGATCTGTTTCGCTTCCGCTTCGTTTAAAGGAATGGGCTTAGAACCGGAACCCACAAAACCTGTCACCCCGGGGGTGTTCCGCACAACGTACCACGAATCATCGGTCATAAACATTTCCACCAGAACATAGCCTGGAAAGACTTTACGCTTGGATATCTTCTTCTTGCCGTCTTTGACCTCGACCTCATCTTCCATCGGCACAAGAATACGAAAGATTTTCTCTTCCATGTTCATAGACTCAATGCGTTTCTCAAGGTTGGCTTTAACCTTATTTTCGTACCCGGAATAGGTATGTACAACATACCAGTTTTTTTCCATAAATTACAAGGGACCCTCTCCTGCAAGTCAGGTCCCTCACCCCCTCAGGAAATTTATCTTTGTATGACTTGCTTCAGGATTAGACTTAAAGCCGAATCAAAAATCCAGATCAAGGCGCCCACGAACACTACCGCCACCAGGACAACCGCAGTGTAGATAATTATTTCTCTCCGGCTGGGCCAGTGGACTTTTTTCAGTTCGTTCAGAGTTCCTCTTGTAAACTTCTGAACCAGTTCAACATAGTTAACTTTTTCTTTTTTAGCGGGCGGTTCTTTTTTGGCGATGTCTTTCTTTATTACCTCTTTTTTATCCTTAATTAAGGCAAGATCCTTTTTGGCGGATTCTTTTTTATCCGGTTTCAAGCCAATATTTTTGTTAGCCACGGCTTTTTTATCAGACGCGGTAAACTCCCTGGCTTTACTTACCTTTGGCCCGACTTCCTTTTTGCCCTGTTCTTTCTTTCTGTCGCCATTGTCTTGCTTTTTGGTGAGAACCATTAAACGCCACATCCTTAACTTTTTCTAAAATGCGCCCAGCAATGTTAATCATCCAATTATAGATGCGGCAATTAATAGGGGGGCATTCCAGCGAGGACACTTATTGACCGGGGAAATTTCACCTGATGGAGATGCATCCCCTTCCTGATCAGGAGGATGACTTAACGTTATCTGGTTTCCTTGTGTAAAGTGTGCGTATGGCAAAACCTGCAATATTTCTTCATTTCGATCCTATTAGAGTCGTTTTTCTTGTTTTTTTCAGTGGTGTAGTTTCTTCTTTTGCATTCAGTACAGGCTAAAGTAACACCAACTCGCACTAGAGCCACCTCCCCTAAAGCCAAAAAAAAATTAACGTACCGCTTTTTGAAAATTTACCTTACAAATTTAACACAATTAAAAAGTGATGTCAATAGTTTCCCTTGCTGCTGATTGCAACTGGGGGAGAACCCGATTTCCCTGTTAGGTTGATCTATCTCTTCTTCCTGTCAGACGCCGCTCCGTGCCTTTAACAGGTAACCAGCTCAAAGGTACTATTTCTTATTTTAACTACATGCTTACCTTTTTATACCACTTGATATTGTATCAACAGCTAGTGGAAGGAGAAGGAATCTCAAAGATTCCTTCTCCGCAATTAATTTAGTTGTGGCCCGCAGGCTGTAGGTCGTGAGTATATCCTGGATTCCTATTGGTTGTGAAAAGTGTTTATGCTTTAACTCCCGTCACAACACCGGCGCCCACAGTACGGCCGCCTTCGCGAATGGCAAAGCGCAGGCCTTCTTCTATGGCGATGGGGGTGATCAGCTCTATATCTATCTGGATGTTGTCACCGGGCATAACCATCTCCACTCCCTCGGGCAGGGTGGTTACTCCGGTCACATCGGTGGTCCGGAAGTAAAACTGGGGACGGTAGCCGTTGAAAAACGGGGTGTGCCTGCCGCCTTCTTCTTTGGTCAGCACGTACACTTCCGCGGAAAAGTTCGTAAGTGGCTTGATGCTGCCGGGTTTGGCCAAAACCTGACCCCGCTCAACTTCTTTACGGTCTACGCCGCGCAAAAGACAGCCCACGTTGTCGCCGGCCTGACCGCTGTCCAGGATCTTCCTGAACATCTCCACACCGGTTACCACGGTCTTGCGGGGCTTTTCGTTGAGACCTACTATCTCAATTTCTTCCTGTATTTTGACCTGGCCGCGCTCGATCCGGCCGGTGGCAACGGTGCCGCGACCGGTTATGGTGAACACGTCTTCAACGGGCATCAAAAACGGCTTTTCAATGGCTCTCTGGGGGGTGGGCACGGCTTCGTCCACAGCGTCCATCAGCTCCCAGATCGACTTGCACCACTCGCAGTCACGCTTGCCGCAGGCGCATTCCATGGCTTTTAGCGCTGAACCGGTGATAATGGGCAGGTCGTCACCGGGAAACTCGTAGACGGACAGCAGTTCGCGCACTTCCATGTCTACCAGTTCGAGCAGTTCGGGGTCATCTACCATGTCGGCCTTGTTAAGGTATACCACTATATAGGGAACATCCACCTGGCGGGCTAATAGTATGTGCTCACGGGTCTGCGGCATCGGGCCGTCGGCGGCGGACACCACCAGGATCGCTCCGTCCATCTGCGCCGCTCCCGTGATCATGTTCTTGATGTAGT
>CAZJGV010000046.1:7504-16473 GCA_964545615.1 uncultured Pelotomaculum sp. | reverse complement strand
CTATACGGAAGGCAGCCGCGATATGGTTAAAAACGGTGGTGACAGACCGTTTACAGAGTGGGCGAATGACACTACCGCCAGTGTCCCGCGTAAAACTCTTCTGAAAGTCTACGCTGTGTCGGGAGAAACCATTTACCTCGGCTCAAGCGTTTACAACAGCAGCGACGGCCAGGATATTGTCATGCGCAGTCCCAGCCATGTTCAAACTGTCTATGATGTAAACAATATAACCGGGGCAGGTTTCATAAATACTGTCGCCAAAGAAACGGCCGGGCCCAAACCTCTTAACCCGTTAGGCTACACACCCTTTACAGTTAATGTTACAGAAACCGGTTTTTGGGAAGTGGAATTCCACGGGCCTACCTCAATCGGCAATCCTGTCCCTACTCCGGCAAACATGCAATTCGCCACTGACAGTTCCACGCAGAGCACAGTCGCGGCCTGGGATGTGACCGTGGCAAGCAGCGGCGTGGAAAAAAAAGGACGTGTTTCCGCAGACTATTTAGCACTGAATCTGGGGAGCAACGGCCGTTCTTTAAACTCGCGGTTTTAAGTTTTGACAGATGACTGGTACCAGTACCTGACCAACATGAACGGCACCGATCCCTTCGGCTTCATTTTCATCTCCAACAACAGGGGTTATATTGACCAAACCAGCGGCCACACACTCTATCATACAGCGAAAGCTATCGAAAACAGCCTGAATTTCCTGGGGAACGTCCTGGTTCAGAGACCGGACGTCCCTGACACCGCTACCGATATTACCCACAGAGTTTTCTTTAATCCGCCAAGTCCGGATTTGCCCGGCTACCAAGCCAACGGTGTCGCGCCGCCTGAGACAACCGGCTTTTCTTTTACAGCCGGCACTGGCGGAATTGGCACAACAACAATTGTAGGCGCTGGCGGTGATTTTAGCTTCAACACTCCTTCGTCAGGCAGTTATCAAATTGTGATCGACACCTATCCATTGGGAAGTCCGGACGGTGTTTATGATCTTAGCGTGGACAGGACCATTGAAAATGTAAGCTCTGTAGGATTAAACACAGTAGCCTGGGACGGCAAGGACGCCTATGAGAATAACCTGCCGGTTGGCGATTACTGTGCCCAGATTATCCAAAAAGGCGGGGAATATCATTTGCCATTCCTTGATGTGGAGAATAATCCGAACGGCTTTACCATCCAGGTTTTGAACCCGCCCTATACACCTGCGTTTCCTCCGGACTGGAAAGACACGACCGTATATTACAATGACGAAAATTATACAACCGCCGACGGCACTGTCATTAACCTCGACGGACTGGGCGCGACAAGCCCCCGCAGCGCCCTGGGAGGAATAGACAGCGCGCCCGGCGTCCGCGCATTTACAGATTACTACGGTGATGTTAAGGGCCTGGAGACATGGACCTATTTCCCGGGCTCGTGGCAGGAAACATGTTTTTCAATTAATGAGGCGTCTGTATCAGGCCATGTTTTCTACGACTCTAATGATAACGGAGCCTTGGATGCCGGCGAACCTGCCCTGCCTAATATTCAGGTGGTGGTAACCGACACCGATGACCCGCAAACAGCCACAACTGACGCCGACGGAGACTATGCCGTTTTTGTCAAACCCGGGGACGTCACAGCAGCTGTCGTCGCTTCCACGGTACCCGCCGGTTATGTTTTGACAACCCTGGGTATGGACTCACAGACTTTTACTGCCGTAATCGGAACCCATACTCCAACAAACCCGGTTGGTTACTACCTGCCTCCTCTGGAAATAACAATTGACCCGTTAACCGAGTGTTCCGAAAGCAATACTCCTGTTATCACCGGAACAACTACAGCACTTGACGGCAGCGTCATCACCTTAACCATCAACGGGGTTGATTACACCTCCACCGCCAATGGCGGACTCTGGAGTATCACGGTAACCAATCCGCTGGAATGGGACAAATCCTATCCGTTTACCGTCTCAGTAACAGATGCTCACGACAGAACGGCGAGCGCTTCCGGTGAGGTGGCCATTTGTCCGATGCGCTACTGCTGCTGCGAGGAAAATGTGAGTCACACCTTCCACCTTACAGGGTTGAATTTACTCACACATTGTTTAATGCAGCCCGAGTCTCCGGCCGCCATTACCGTCACCGTGCCCGCAGGTTTTAATCCATCGCCGGGGACCGGTTTGACCGTACCGATCAAGTTTTTTGTCCTGGAAGAGTCAAAATGGTATTTTACCCAGCCCATATCAAACATAGTGGGCAACCAGATTACCTTCAACCTTCCCTACCTGCCGATTACCAGTGAAAGCTACACCATAACTCAGATTATTATCGGGGATCACAACCAGCCCATCAAACTGGACAATCCTTGCGCAGGAGGCACATTCAACTTTACGATCCTGGTTAATACCCAGTGTGATAATTTGATTATCAATAAGCCTATCATCATTGCCGATGGCCCCCGCACTGTCGGGTTTATCAGTGTTAACGGACAAGCTATTAGTTCGGAAGTAACCGCCTGTACTGACACAACCGTGACGGGGAATGTTTATACCTGCTCAGGCCAGCCCTGGGCCTGTGAAGATGTCGACGTCTGGTTCTCGGATCCCTGCGTCGGGTGCAGTGAGGATGAGTGCGGCGGTCCTGCCCTGACCGGAACCGTCAGAGTGCAAACCGATACCTTCGGCTTCTTCAGCGCCACCCTGCCCGCTCCGCCGGTGGCAAACACCGATTATGAAGCCGCATGCGGGACGGGCACGACATACAAGATTAACGCCAAACCTTTCGCTAACACGGCCATCTATTGTGAAACCACAGCCTTCTGTACGGATGTGACGGTAGTCCCGAACATTCCCGCCAAGCTGCAGTGGCTGGTAGATACGCAAGACGGCCCGTTTGTGCCTGTGTGCAGCGGAGTTCAGATGGAGAAAGATCGATGCCAGCTAGTGAGAGTCTACCTGCTGGACAACTGCGACGTACCGAACGCCTGCAGCGACCATACCGGCAACATTGCGCCGGCGGAGGTTGACCGTATAGTTTACCTGTCCGGCATCGTCAGCAATGAGGAGTGCACGACGGATACCGCACCCCCGCTGGTAGGAGCGCACTTTTACGCAACCTGCCCCGATCTGAATTATCAGGGCATTACGCAGATCAACCAGGTTACCATTGCCCAAGGCTCTTGTTATGCTGAATTTTACGTGGTGCCCATCGTGGACGGCTACGTAAAACTGACCGCAACTTCAGATTTCCCTGACCCTGCGTTCGACACTGATTCCATCTGCGTCCATACTTATGACGAAAATAACCCCATCAACCTGGTAGGCACAACGATGGTGCCGGATACTGAGGGCACATTGCCGCGCGGCGGCTGGATGTACCAGGAGGCCATTTGGCTGGACAGCGAACTGTGTCCATGCGCCGAGAACCTGACCGTGCAGGTTGAGTTCCGCCACGAAACAACGCCTGTTATTGATGAAAACACCGGGGAAATTATAGAAGGTGATGGACTGACCGCGACCTGGGATACCAGTTTCAACGCCACCTATAATTACACCGGCCGGTACGGCTCGGGCGACACCTTCAGCTTCGGACAGTTCAACACTGACAAGGCTTGCAAGGCACACTTCTACATCTACCCGAAAGCTTACTCAATGTGCGAGGATCCCTGCAACGCGGTTGACGAGTGCGGCAAACCGGTCCTGAGCGAGTGCACTCCCGCCTGCGACTGGGAAGGCTATATGGCAGTCAGGGTGAAGGTAACCTGCACCACAACCGGGCTGACTTACACCAGCCATTGGCAGGACATTCACTTTGCGACACCGGTGGAAGATGTCCGTGACCTGGCCGCCGATAAGTGGCAGATTATCTCCACACCGAAAACCCTCGCCGGTACGGGAGATCTTAACTTCCTGCTCGGCACAGGCAACGTCAAAGCAGCCTACTACTATAGTAACGGAAGCTGGGCTCCGGCCACAGGACCGCTTACCCCGCTTTACGCCTACTATGTGCGCACGGCACAGGCCGATTGCAACATTAAAAACCTGGCCGGTTACAACGCCATGTACATTTTCAAGCGCGCCACCCTCATTAGCGAAACGATGCCGCCGAGCCGGCCTCTGGCTGCTGGCTGGAACTTTGTCGGCGTGGCGGCAGCCCCCGATGCTAACGGGTGCATAACTGAGGAAGAAACAGCTTACCACTGGCTCGGTTCCGCCTGCACACTGTGCAAGAAGGTTTACAACCCCGGGGCTGTTACAGGCAACCTTGCCCCGTGGAACAATCTGGCTGTTATAGCTGACGGATCAAACCCTTCACTTAATGACATGGCTACGCTGGTATTAAACGGCGACGGCTACTGGCTGTGGACATCCGGAACAGGAAGTCTGGCTGCCGACACCGCCTCCGAGCTTCTCAAACAGTAAAAAGCAGTATGTTTTAAAGTCAGGCGGCGTACAACACGCTGCCTGACTTTTTGGTTCTGAAGAGGAAAAGATAAAGTGTTTTAAATAGCCTTTACAACCCCGGCAATATATGCTAATGTTATCGAAAAGAATAAGAAATCTGGTGCCCCGGTTGCTTTGTTCAACCATTTGGGGTAAAAGGGAAGGCTGTGCAAATCAGCCGCGAGCCCGTCGCTGTAAGCGGGGACGAAAGCCCAAAGATCCACTGACGAAAGTTGGGAAGGAGGGTTAGTAGGTCGATCCGCGAGCCAGAAAACCTGCCAGGTCTCGGTGACAGTTTTACATGGCGTGGTAACCAGGTAAAACCGGTGGTACAAAGAACGGGAATGCCATCCTCCAAAAAGAGGATGGCCTTTATTTTTGATTTTGCCGAAAGGGGATAACCGGATGTATGAACAAATAGCTCCCCATGCGATCATGTCAAAAAGCATGGCTATAATAGACGCTGGAGCAGATCTATCAGGATTTGGCGCCGGAGAGCGGGAGATAGTCCGCCGGTGCGTCCACGCCGCCGGAGACTTTGGTATAGCCCACAGCATCCGCTTCTCCCCCGGGGCGGTGGAAACCGGGGTGCGCTTGCTCAAAGAACGGGTTCCTGTATTTGTTGATGTTAGTATGGTGGCGGCAGGGATTTCACCATCCCTGCAAAAAGAACTGGCTGTTGAAGTGCACACCCGCATTCACTGCCAGGAGGTCCTCGATCTGGCCGGACAAAAAGGATGGACACGGGCGGAGGCCGCAGTTTGGCTTAACAGGGACCTTATCAACGGGTGCATTGCGGTCATCGGCAATGCCCCCACTGCTTTATGGAAGATACTCGAACTGGCTGAAAAAGGAATCGCCCGGCCCGGGCTGGTGATCGGAATACCCGTGGGTTTCGTGGGGGCGGCTGAATCCAAAGAAGCCCTGGCAGCTTCTGATCTGCCATACATAACCTGCGCCGGCACCCGGGGAGGCAGCCCCCTGGCTGCGGCATCCCTGAACGCACTGATGAACCTGGCCCTCAAAAGTTAGATGAACAGCTTGGAGCACGGTCGGACAGGAATTACCACGGGCACCTGCGCCGCAGCAGCCGCAGCAGCCGCCGCCAGAGCTTTGACGCTGGGGGACCTGATCCGGCAGGTAAGCGTCCGGCTGCCTGCGGGAACAACCATAGCAGTAAATATATCTGAATTGTATTGCCGGGATGACCTGGCCCGCGCCACAGTTGTCAAGTATGCAGGCGCGGACCGCGATGTCACCGACGGCGCCGAGATCACCGCAACCGTGCGGCGCACAGCAGCCGCAGGCTGCGCCATCAAGGGAGGCGCCGGTGTCGGGATGGTGACTTTGGCCGGACTACAGGTCCCGGTCGGACGGCACGCGATTAATCCGGTGCCGCGCCGCATGATCGAACAGGCTGTTTCAGCATTCATGCCGCCGCAGGGAGGACTGGAAGTAGAGGTGTCGGTTCCCCGCGGGGCTGAGTTGGCCAGGCGCACTTTCAATGAGCGCCTGGGCATAATAGGTGGCATTTCCATCCTGGGCACCACCGGCATTGTCCGTCCCATGTCTAAAGAAGCCCTGCTTTGTTCCCTGCTGCCGTCGCTTGAGGTGGCTAAGGCCAACGGCATAACTGAAGTCTTCCTGGTACCAGGCAATATCGGTCGCAAGGCGGTATTAGAGCGTTTTAAACCGCATCCCCTGGCAGTGGTGGAGATGTCCAATTTCGCCGGGGTTATGCTGGAGCGGGCAGTCCAACTGAATTTTGAGCGCCTGGTGCTGGCGGGACATCCCGGCAAACTGGGCAAACTTATAGATGACCATTTTTGTACAGACTCCGCCGTTTCTCCTTCGGCTGTTAACGCTGTTCTGAGGATTGCCGGAGAGGCGGACTTAGAAATACCAAATGCTGCTTCCGGACAAATCCCTGTTACGGTGGAGGGTATCATCGGCTTACTTGAGCCACCCGAAAGAAATAAATTGTTCAATAGCGTGGCGGCGGCCATTGTTCAGGCTGCCTGCAGGCGCTGCGAGATAAAAAACCTGGCGGTCTGGCTGTGTGATCTGCGGGGTCGGGAGGTTGGCGCCTCTGGAGCCATCTAAAAAGGTAAAGATCATCGGGTGCGGACCCGGCGGTGCCGGCTATCTTACCGTACAGGCTTGCCGGGCGGTGGAGAGCGCAGAGATTGTAGCCGGCGCGGAAAAATTCCTCCGGCTTTTCCCCCGGGCAGAAAACCGCCTGCTGCTTCAAACCGCCAGGGCTGAAGAGATAGCCGGGCTGCTGGCGGGGCTGTCCGCCGACAAAATTGCCGTACTGGTAAGCGGTGACACCGGTTTTTACAGCCTGGCCGCCACCCTGCGCCAGGCGTTGCCCGCTCACTGGGAGTTGCAGTTTATTCCCGGTATAAGCAGCGTGCAGGCCGCCTGCGCCCTGTTTAACCTATCCTGGCAGGACATGCGCTTTTACTCCCTGCACAGCCGTCCCATAACACCGGAGTTAATCGCCGCAGCCGGCCAGGGAATTGAACTGCTGGCATTGTTATGCGGCCCGGACCACCTGCCGGGGGATATAGCACGCGCGCTGCTTGGCGCTGTTGAACCTGAGCGCGTGTGCCGCGTGGCCTGCGACATCGGATCCGAAGATCAGAAAATGTGGAGCGGCCCAATATGCGATCTGGCCAGAGAAAATATGAGCGGCCACGCGGTTTGCATCATAGACAGGAGGCAGTCATGAACAAAAGCGGCCATTTATGGGGGGTAGGGGTAGGTCCGGGGGAGCCCGGCCTGCTGACCCTGAAAGCACTGAAAGTTATTAAGGAGGCCACCGTGGTCATGGCGCCGAGGGCCTCCAGCCGGGATGAGAGCGCCGCCCTGCAGATAGTGAAGGAATGGATTGACCATGACAGGCTCAGAATTTACGGCTTCCCCATGACCAGGGAACCTGACAGCCTGGCCAACTGCTGGCGCGAAGTTGCGGATGAGGTGGCCGACCTGGTCAAAAAAGGGGAAAAAGTGGTGTTTCTGACCCTGGGTGACGCTCTTACCTACAGTACTTTTAATTACATCCTGCAGCAGTTGGCAAACAAAATCCCGCCTGAGTGTGTCACTACCATACCCGGCGTCACCTCGTTCGCCGCTGCCGCAGCGGCACAGAACTTTCCCATAGTCTGCGGCGAAGAGCTGATGGCAGTGATTCCGCTGCCTGACGGCCCCCTGACAAGAGTGCGCGGCCTGGTTCGCGAAAGCGACACGGTGGTGTTCATGAAAATAGGAGACAGGCTGGAGGAATTGCTGGAGTTTGTTAATGAAGAATTCCCTGACCGCGAAGCGGTCTTCGCTTCACGGGTAGGAACTCCCGGCCAGTACTTTTGCCGGGATCTGGACCGGCTGCGGGAAGGGGTTAAAGGATACCTCAGCGTTATGATTGTAAGAAAGGCCGGGAAAAAATCATGAAGGTATATTTTATCGGGGCAGGTCCGGGAGCGGCTGATCTGATTACGGTAAGAGGCCGTGAGATCCTCTCACGCTGCCGGGTGGTGGTTTACGCCGGATCACTGGTATCCCCCGAACATCTGACCTTTGCGCCGGAAAAGGCCGAAATTCACGATTCTTCCGGTTTAACCCTGGAAGATATCCGCGCCATTTTTATTTCAGCGCAGGAGCGGCGGCTCGACGTAGCCAGACTGCACACCGGCGACCCTTCGCTGTATGGCGCTATCAAGGAACAGATTGAGTTATGCGCGGAACTTGACCTGGACTGGGAAATTGTGCCCGGGGTCAGTTCGGCCTTTGCCGCCGCTGCCCGTTTGGGCGTAGAATACACGGTGCCGGGCGGCACTCAGACGCTGATCTTCAGCCGCATGGAAGGCAGGACCCCGGTGCCGGCCGGCGAAAACCTGGCCGCCCTGGCGAAGCACCAGAGCAGCCTGGCCCTATTCCTGAGCGTCCAGGAGATCGAAAAGGTAACCGGCCAGCTGCTCAAGTCACTGCCGCCTGCCACACCGGTAGTGGTAGCCTGCAGGGTTACCTGGCCGGATGAAAGCTTCATCCATGGAACCCTGGCCGACATTGCCGAAAAAGTCCGCCAGGCGGGGATTAACCGCACCGCTCTGATCCTGGTGGGTGAAGCCCTGGCCAGCAGCGGCCGCAGATCAAAGCTTTACCACGGGGAATTTAAACATGGCTACAGGTAGCCGCCGCATACTGGTCGTAGCCCTGCCTGGACCCGGTCTGCATCTGGCCCAAAACCTGGCCAAAAGCCTGGATGCGGACCTGGCCGTGGCGCACCCCAGCCAAACTACCGGGCTGGCAGAGATAGTAAAGCAGTATTTTGACCACAGTCAGGCCCTGATCATGGTGATGGCCTCCGGTATCGCCACCCGGACGGTAGGTCCCCTGTTGCGCTCCAAGCACACCGACCCCGCAGTAGTCGTGGTAGACCGGGCCGGGCGGTACGCTGTAAGTCTGGCGGGCGGGCATGAGGGCGGCGCCAATCAGCTGGCTTGTGAAGTGGCTGCTCTAACCGGCGGTGAACCGGTTATCA
>CAZJGV010000046.1:0-7494 GCA_964545615.1 uncultured Pelotomaculum sp. | reverse complement strand
CAGGCAGGCGACAGGGCGTGATATAGAATACGCGGTCCAGACCTGCCTGGAGAAATGCGGCCTGTCCCTGGACCAGGTAAAGTTTCTGTCTACCGCTTTGTTTAAATGGCATGATCACAGCATCCGTCAGGCTGCTGCTGAACTGGGTGTTTTATACCGCTTCTTTGCCGCGGAGCAGCTGGCGTGGGTTGAAGGTGTTTCCGCCCCGTCGCAGGCTGCCATGCGCCACTTTTCACTCAAGGGGGTCTCTGAACAATGCGCCCTGTTGTCCCTGAAAAATCCGCAAATCATACTGCCCAGAAAGGTTGTCGGACCGGTAACGGTGGCTGTTGCCCGGGAAAACTCTCCGTCGTGGGTCTCGGTCCCGGCGGCGAAGAGGATCTGACCGCACGTGCCGCCCGCGCTATAAGTGAGGCTGACCTGCTGGTGGGCTATACCACTTACCTGCGCCTGGTACAAAAGATGAACTGCTACCACGGGCAGGAGATCTATACAACCGGCATGACCCGTGAGGTGGACCGCGTTAAATACGCGGCCGACGCCGCCCGGAGCGGCCTTAAGGTCGCTGTGGTCTCAAGCGGCGACGCCGGGGTATACGGTATGGCCGGACTGGTTCTGGAGGTATTGGAATCAACAGGCCAGGCTGCGCAGCTTGAGATTATTCCTGGCATTCCCGCCGCCAACACCGCCGCGGCCCTGCTCGGAGCGCCGCTGATGCAGGACTATGCCACCATCTCGCTCAGCGACCTGCTCACCCCCCTGCCTGAGATTATGAGCCGGGTGGAGGCAGCCGCCAGAGCTGGTTTTGTTATAGTCCTATACAACCCGCGCAGTAAAAGCAGGCGGGATCCCTGGGACCAAACCATCGCTATTTTGAAAAAACACCTGAAACCGGGAACACCCATCGGCCTGGTTACTAAAGCCGGGCGAGCGGGAGAAACGGTTAAACTGATTAATTTGGAACAAATAGATCTGCACGAGCCCGACATGTTGACCACGGTTATCGTTGGCAATTCCAGGACCCGGGTCAAAAGCGGCCGTATGATTACACCAAGGGGGTACTTACTTTGATACTGCTGGTGGGAGGCACAAGCGAGGCTATCGAAATCGCCGGGGCACTGGACCAGGCGGCAAAATCTTACATAATGACTGTGGCGACTGAATACGGGTACCAGGAAGCCACAGGAAAAGCAGCAGGCAAAGTGCTGAAAGGGCCTTTTAATGGTCCTGCCTTCAGCCGGCTGCTGGCTGACTATTCAATTACCGTGGTTGTTGACGCCGCCCATCCTTTTGCCGGGGAATTAAGAAGCGAGCTGTCCGCCGCGGCAGAAGCGGCCGGTGTCAGGTTGGTCAGGCTGGAGAGGCCTTTAAATACTTACGAAACGGACCAGGATGTTGCTTGTTTTGACACTCCCGCTGCTCTAGGCGCCTGGGTAGCCCGGCAAAATTTCGAGAGAATCCTTGTAACCACGGGGATTAAAGGACTGGGCGCCCTGGCCGGCTTCCTGGATCTGAAAAAGGTGTACGCCAGGATGCTTCCGGCGGAGGAATCGCTTACCGCCGCTCTTAAACTGGGCGTCGAGCCCTCGCATATAATCGCCATGGAGGGGCCCTTTTCCAGGGAGTTAAACGAAGCTATCTTCCGGCACCTGCAGATCGATCTGCTGATAACCAAAGATTCAGGTGAAGCGGGTGGTTTTACCGCCAAACTGGAGGCAGCCCTGGGCTGCGGCTGCCGGGTAGCCGTGCTGAGACGGCCGGAACCGGCGCACGGTGAGGTTTATTGGAACACCCAAACCCTGCTGGAGTCTCTTGGGGTTGCAATAAAAGAAATAGAAGGCTGGCACGTGCTTTTATTAGGACACGGCAGCAGACTGGATTCAGCCAACTGCGGACTTCTGCTTGTCGCGGAGGAACTCAGCAAGAGCGACCGGTTCAAAGGAGTTACACCGGCTTTTTTGCAAAACGCCAGCCCTTCTCTGGCAGAGTCCTTTCAAAATATAGTCGAAAGCGGCGGCAGACGGATTGTGGTCATGCCACTTTTCCTGTTTGAAGGAGTGCATATAACATCAGATATACCTGCTGAAATCGACCAGATGCTGCAGAAATACCCCGGTGTACAGGTTGTGCAGGCTTCCTTCATCGGCCCGGACCCGCTGCTGGCGAAAATATGCTTGCAGAGAATAAAAGAGGCGCTAAATAGCGTTTTTTAACCACAGATTTATTGAGTCAAACTTTTAATCACGTAAAAAGATCTGAAAGGAGTGGCTCTGTGTGCATATCATGGAAGGATATTTACCACTAAGCCATGCTGTCGGATGGACGGTGGTATCTGCACCTTTTGTCATCCATGGAATCAGGAGCTTGCGGCAAAAAGTCCAGGGAAAACCTGAGACCAAAATAATCCTGGGGGTAGCCGGGGCCTTTGCTTTTGTTCTCTCAGCTCTCAAGCTGCCTTCTGTGACAGGAAGTTGTTCGCATCCTACCGGAACCGGTCTTGGAGCAGTGCTGTTCGGGCCAACCGCCATGTCGGTTCTGGGTATGGTGGTACTGCTGTTTCAAGCCTTGCTCCTGGCCCACGGGGGGATAACCACACTGGGCGCCAACACCTTTTCTATGGCTATTGTAGGACCATTTGCAGCCTATGCCGTATACCGTTCAGGTCTAAAAATAGGATTACCGGTAGGGGTTTCGATTTTTCTGGCTGCGACACTTGGAGATCTGATGACTTATATGACTACCTCAGTGCAACTGGCACTGGCCTTTCCTGACCCGGTTGGAGGATTTGCAGGCGCGCTATTAAAATTCAGTGCTATTTTTGCTTTCACCCAAATACCTCTCGCCGTTAGTGAGGGCCTGCTGACCGCCCTGGTGTTCAGCACCCTTCGCAAGTATAACGCGCTGGAACTGCGGGAATTAAATGTGATTGGAAAGGAGCTGTAGAGATGAAACAGATCAGCCAAAACCTGCTGCTGTTGTTTGCAGTTATAATTATTACAGCAGCTCCTTTAATAGGATTTAACAAAAATGCCGGAGAAAAAGCCGCAGCGTTGTTTTTAGGAGCCGATGAACAGGCGGTAAGTGTTATAGAGGAAATATCGCCTGGTTATGAACCATGGTTTACCCCCTTATGGGAGCCTCCCAGCAGTGAAATCCAGAGCCTGCTGTTTGCGGTCCAGGCTGCGCTGGGAGCAGGTTTTATCGGCTATTACCTGGGGTTATCCCGGCATAAAAGCAAGAGGGTCTCCTGATGCTGGCCATTGAGCGTTATGCCCTGACTAATAAATTCCATAACCGGCACCCGGCTGAAAAAGGGTGCCTTGCTTTTCTATATCTAACAGCCTGTTTACTGGCCCGCAGTCCTGACGTGCCATTTTTAATCCTGGTTTTGATGGCTGTCTTCACAGTTTTAATAGTTCGCATACCGCTTCGGGTATACCTGGGGCTGTTGACCATTCCCGCCTTTTTCCTGGTTTTTGGTCTGTTGACCATGGCCTTTTCTCTCGACCCTCCCGTGGCCTGTGTTTATGAACTTTCCCTGCTGGGCCACAGGCTGGGCCTGACCCCGGAAGGTCTGGCCATGGCTGCTCAAACTTTTTGGCGATCTCTGGGCGCTATGTCCTGTATGTTTTTTTTCATATTAACCACCCCTGTTACGGAAATCCTGGCGATGCTGGGCCGCATCCCTTTTCCGGCCCTGCTGCTGGAGGTTATGATTCTGGTTTATAGTTCAATAACGGTGCTCCTTGCTACCGCCTCCAAAATTTTTCTGGCCCAGTCGGCGCGGCTGGGATACAACTCCGCTAAAAATACCTACCGGTCTCTTTCCTGGCTGGTAGCCAATTTGTTTGTACAGTCGCTGCGACGCTCCCGCGATATGTACCTGGGCCTGTCCGCGCGAGGTTACGAAGACGGGATCAGATTTGTACAGCCCGCTAAACCACTGTCGCTCCCCTTCCTTACCCTTGCTTCCGCCAGCGGGTTGCTTTTAATATTTCTAGCCCTGAGAACGGGAGGATTAACCTTTTGAGCAGTTGCATTTTAGAGCTGGAAGATGTACATTTTACTTATCCTGACGGCACACCGGCGCTTAAGGATGTTTCTCTCAAAGTTCCCCGGCAGGATAAAGCGGCGCTGATAGGTCCCAACGGGGCCGGCAAGACCACCCTGCTCCTGCACCTTAACGGCATCCACAGGCCCCGGCGGGGGGCGGTCCGTTATAATGGCCGTCAGGTCTGCTATACCAGGTCTGAAATCAGCCTCCTGCGCAGGGACGTAGGAATTGTTTTTCAGGACCCCGAACTGCAGCTTCTGGGCGGCACAGTATACCAGGATGTATCGTTTGGCCCGGCCAACCTGAAATTGCCTGACAGCCAGATTCACCAGCGGGTACAGCAGGCTCTGGGGTTTACCGGCCTTTCTCACCTGGCCGACCGGCCCGTGTACAGCCTTAGCTACGGACAGAAAAAACTTGCGGCCATAGCCGGGATCCTGGCCATGGAACCCCGCGTAATAGCGCTTGACGAGCCCACCGCCAGCCTGGATCCAGCCGCTGCCTCCGGTTTAATGGCCCTGCTCGACTCTCTTAACGCCCAGGGCACAACGGTGATCATTTCTACCCACGATGTGGACCTGGCGGTAGCCTGGGCCAAACATCTGGTGATTATGGAAGGCGGGATGGTCAGGCTGACCGGCTCTTCGGCGGAAGTATACAGCAACACGGAAGCAGCGCGCAGTCTGAATTTGAACATTCCCTTTGTGGTGGAAACCTACTGGCACCTGAAGAAAAATGGCCTGGTCAGCGATAGCCAGGCGATGCCGCGAACAAGGAGTGAGCTTCTGGCAATGATCAGCAGCCAGAAACACTAAACCGGATTATCAAAAAAAGGAGTCAAAACAATGAACAGGCTTATTATCGCCGGAACGCACAGCGGATCGGGCAAAACCACAGTTACCGCCGGCCTGCTGGCGGCGCTGCGTAAAAAGGGACTCAAGGTGCAGCCATTCAAAGTGGGACCGGACTATATCGACACCGGTTACCATGCTGTCGCGGCCGGCAGGATGTCTTATAACCTTGACTTCTGGATGATGCCGTCCCCCAACATCATGCAGCTTTTCGCGCATGGCATGGAGGGCATGGATTTTGGAGTTATCGAGGGTGTAATGGGTCTTTACGACGGTGTCGGTTCCACCCCGGAAGGCAGCACCGCCGCAATAGCCAAGCTTTTAAAAACCCCGGTGATATTGATCATTGACGCGGCAGGAATGTCCACCAGCGCCGCGGCCCAGGTGCTTGGCTACAAGTCTTTTGACCAGGACCTCCATTTGGCTGGCGTAATAGTCAACAATGTAGGCAGCGAACACCATTATAAACTTGTAAAAGAAGCGGTACAGGCTTATACAGGTGTTCCAACGCTGGGTTTTTTACCTCGGGATAAATCTGTTGCCCTGCCCAGCCGCCACCTGGGTCTGCTGCCGGCGGAAGAAATGGAAAGGCACGCGGAGATTATTGATAAGGCAGCCATGTTGGTGCAGGAATGGATTGACCTTGATCAGGTTATTAAATTAGGCGGCACAGCTGAACCCCTGCCGCCTGTAAGTTCCCTGTTTTTTGAAAAAGGCAGGCCTGTTAAAATCGCGGTAGCCCGGGATGAGTCTTTCAGCTTCTACTACCGCGGCACTCTTGAAATATTAGAGGCGCTGGGAGCAGAATTACAGCAGTTCAGCCCCCTGCTGGGCAACCGCCTGCCGGAAAACATCGACGGACTTTACCTTGGCGGCGGCTTTCCCGAGGTCTTTGCCGGGGATCTGGCGGCAAACAGGAGCCTGCTGGAAGATATCAGGCGCAGGCTAAAAGAAGGTCTGCACTGTTACGCCGAATGCGGGGGGTTCATGTACCTGACTGAGTACATCACAGCAAAAAACGGCGAGAAACACCCCATGGTAGGCTTTTTTGACGGGCATACCATTATGACTGACCGCCTGCAGAGATTCGGTTATGTGGATATCGAGTTCACCGGGGAAAATGTATTGGGTAAAGCGGGACAGAAAGCGCGGGGACATGAATTTCATCATTCCTTAGTCGAAGGTATTACCTACCCCACCACTTACCTGATCAAATCAGCCCTCTCCGGAAGCCAATGGAACTGCGGCTACCGTCGGGCCAATACGCTGGCCGCATACGCTCACATAGATTTTTGGGGCTACCCCAATCTAGCCCGCCATTTTTTGGACGTATGCCGGGGTTAACCTTACCGGTCGCTATATTTTGCAGCTTATCTATGGGAGCTCTAAGCACCGGTATTATCCGGCGCTCAGCCTGTTGAAGTGTATATTGTTGCGCCAAGAGAAATATTTTTACCACTCTGCTCATTTTCTCCCCTGCCCTAGTCCCCCACCTGTTTTACACCTCTGTTCATATTGCCCCTAGCCAGTGAGGCGAAAATGCCGCCAATGCAGGTGACAGCGAATACAATAAACGATACATTGACACTTTTTTGCAGCATATCGGCGGTAGCCGGTCCTAATTGAGCGTTCCCTACATATAAGTCGATGATCAAGGTAGCTGTGGCCACACTGATCGCCTGGCCGATCAGACGCATGGTGCCGCTGGTGGAGGAGGCCACACCATAATACCTTTTTTCAACCGAACCCATAATAGCGTTCATATTGGGAGAGGAGAACAGCGCAAAACCAGTGCCCAAAACCATCAGATTAACCACTAAGAGCCACAGCGGCGTGCTCCTGGATATAAAACCTAAAAAGAACAGCCCCAGGGTGGTCAGACCCATTCCCCATGATGAAACTATCCTGGGTTCCACACGGTCGGAGAGCGAGCCGGCGAAGGGTGAAAGCAAGGCCATGATAATCGGCTGGGAAAGCAGGATCAAACCAGCTGTTGACGAGCTGTATCCCATAACTACCTGCAGGTACAGCGACAGCAGAAAGGTAACCGCGAAGGTCGCGCTGTAGTTGATTAACGCAGCCAGGTTTGATAAGGCAAAGGTAATATTTTGACTGAAAAGCTTAATGTTTATGAGAGGCTGTTTGGATTTCATTTCATGTCTGACGAACATAATTAATAAGCCCAGACCAATAACCAGGGTGTACTTAGCCAAAACAGATGTGGCGATTGATGAAAACGAGTACAGGAAAGAGACCAAACCGACCATATAGAGGACAGACCCGGTTAGATCAAAGCTTTCTCCTTTGGCGCCGGCCCATTCTCCCTTGATCTTAATAGCGGAAATATAGGTGACCAAACCGATGGCAGTGTTAAGAAAAAATATGGATTCCCAGCCCAGATGCTGGTTCATCGCGCCGCCCAGGACAGGGCCCAGCGAAAGGCCTGAATAAACTGTGGCAACGTTTATACCAAGTACCCGGCCTCTTTCCTGAGGAGGAAAGACTGAAGTCAAAATTGCCATCCCTGTTCCGAAAGTCATGGCAGAACCAATGCCCTGCAGGATTCTGAACCCTATCAGCGCCTGAATT
>CAZJGV010000045.1:0-17231 GCA_964545615.1 uncultured Pelotomaculum sp. | reverse complement strand
ATTCAGGTACATTTGATCCGGAATTGTAGCTGTCTCCTTTTATCTCCATCACCCTGACCGGAAACGCCAGCAGGTTTTTATCTTTTGCAAACAACAATGCTTTATGGTTGCGCAGGAGTTCGGAGTCAGTCCCCCTGTCTCCGATGTCCGCCCTGAACATTTCAACCGGGTTGCTCACATCAGTTACATCAAAAATAGCCATCTTCATGCCCATATAGAAAGCCATGGTTTCACCCGGGCTGTCGCCCCAGCCCTTGCTGCTCATTTCCACCGTGTCTTTGCCGAAACCGATAATATGGTTATCGTCATAGGGGTGGAGATAGTCGCTGTAGCCGGGTATTTTCAGCGCGCCCAGTATGCCTGGGTGCTGCGGGTCACTTAAGTCCAGGACAAAAAATGGGTCTACGGTCTTGAAGGTTACAATATAGCCGCGATCCCCCGTGAACCTGACGGAATAAATTTTCTCACCGGGTGCGATGCCTTCGATTTTTCCAACTGTATTAAGGCTGCTGTCCAGTACGTACAGGTTGTTTTGCGAAGTGTAGGCGCCGGAGCGCCAAACATCGCCGCTGGTGGTTGCGATACGGAAGTACCCCTCGTGTTCATCCATTGAAAACTGGTTTAAGATGGTGCCCGGCGTCTCCCCACTGGCGGCATAGCTTAATTTTCCCCCGCCTATCTGAAATTTGTAAATCTTAGTTTTGCTCATGTCTGCTGGCGGCATGATATCAGTAAATTGTTCCCTGTAATAGCTATAACCGGTTACTGCCACGTAAAGGTTTTCGGTTGAGGCGTAAATATTCTGGCCGGAGCCCAGGAAGCTGGAAACGCTGGCTTTTTCACCGGGCCGGTCTAAATTAAGGCCGGCTACGATGAGGTAGCTGGGTTCAACAAAATCAGGAAAACATCTGATGCTGGGGTAATCAATTTCATTGAAATTGTCGCTGACCACCGAATCACGGTATAGGGGTTTGGGCTCTTCTATATCCCTGCCGGGATAGAAATATATATTTTTATTGGCTATCAGGTAAAGCGACTGCCCCACTTTACGTGAAGAAACGTAATTGCCGTTTAGTTCCAGATCGCGCTCTTGTTTAATGTTTGACTTGTCCTCGATGTTGTAAACAACAGCCTTCACCATTTCCCTGTAGTAGTTGAAAGGAGGCATTATTTTTAGCCCTGGCGAGGCGCCGTTTTCAATATATAAAGGTTGAATACCGTGGTTACGGCTACTGCCGATTACCACCAGATGGTTGTCGTCAACGTACATCTCTTGAGGAGAAAAATCTTTGCCGGTATAGTTCAGGACGCTGATAACTTCCATGTTTTCGGGAGGAGCGGCCCTGGTTATAATTATCCTTTCCCGGTTAACCTGGTAGATGTATGTTCCATCGGTCTTAACAATATCGGCTTCATCCACGCCCTCGACCTGGGTATTGGTTTTAGAGTAGTCCGCCTTGCCGGTGTCTGACATGTCCGCCCCGGTGTCGAGCGCCTCAGCGGTTGCTTTAGAGTTCTGCGTCACTCTTGGCGGGGGGCTGCCAGCTGCTCCCGGCGCTATGTCCATGTCATACATAATGCCAAAGCGTGTAGAGACCTGTGCTTTTTCTAAAAGGTCTTTCAGGTTCTCATAAGTTCCCACGACCGGCAAAACGTCCTGTGCAGGCTCAGGCAGATTCCCCGGCGGTCCGATTAAAACGGCTTTAACCGCACCATCCCATCCGACAGAGTAGCCAAAGGCTTCCGCTATGTACCTGGCCGGCAGGTAGGTCCGGTCATTGCGCAGCACGGGAGCCACATCCATGGTAAGAGGCTGGTCATCTACGTAAATTATGTTGCCGCCGGCCGTAAGACTGACAGTGACATCATCCAGCGCCAGGGTTAACGTTGATGAAGAAGAACTCCAGCTTATTTTGTCCTCCGGCACTCCGAGAGCCAGGGCCAGATAGCGGGCCGGCACAAACGACCGCCCGTTTTCAATAAATGGCGCGGCGTCCATGGATTTTGCCTGGCTGTCAGTGACATATGTTCGCTGGTCGATAACGAAAGTGGCGGTATGATTTGGCTCAGCGTTTGCGCCGGGGTTAGACCTGAAAACCAAGAAGGTGGTCAACGTCAGCAAAATAATCCCAAAAAATATTACCTTTTTCATTGGCAAAACCTCGCTTCCAACTATTTATTAGTTAGACGCAAAAATTATCAATCTGGTTCGTTTTACCATGAGAAAGAGTGTTTTTATTATTAAAAAAACTTCTGTTTTTAAACGGGTTGTTATTATACCGGGATATTATTATAATGTAATACGGGTGACAATTACTTTGTTTGAAAAGGTGTAATAATCGTGGAAAATACAACTAATTCCCCTCTGCATATTGCCCGTTACATTACCATAGCTATGGATATGGCGGAAAGAGTTACCAATGGGGCCTACAAAGAGGGGCAGAAGATATCGGGCCGATCAACTTTAGCCGGGTTATACAATGTTTCACCTGAAACTATCAGGAGGGCGCTGTCCCTTTTGCAGGAAGCCGGCGTGGTCAAGGTGGTTCCAGGGACCGGTGTGCTTATGAATTCAGTTGAAGCGGCAAAGGAATATTTAGCTGAGTCCAGCCAGTATCAAGTTATCAAAGAACTGCACGAGCGGCTGACTAATCTAGTCCAGGAAAGGAACCGGTTAAACTCAGATATTGAACATCTGACCTCGGAGTTGCTGGATTATGCTCTGAGCCTGCTGTTGTCAAAGCATCGGATTTGAAAACATAGCATTGACATCGCTCTAAACCGGTCATATAATTGCTTTATAAGTTTAAACAGAAACCTTCAGGGACGGGTGCAATCCCCTACCGGCGGTAAGGTCTGAAAACCAAGCCCGCGAGCCCCTAACAGGGCTGATCCGGTTAAAATCCGGGGCCGACAGTAAGAGTCTGGATGGGAGAAGGTGAGCGTTGGCCTTTTTTAAAGGATTCCCTTTCTTAAGGCCGGCTGTCTTTTTCTTATCGCTTTTAAAACCCTGAGGTCTTTTGGCTCAGGGTTTTTTAGGTGTTTCTATCTTTAAAAAGCCTATGTTTTTAACCGATGTCCAACGACCAAAAAGGTGGCTGATAATGGACAGGATCTACATGAAAACTGCTTTGGAGTTGGCTGCCAGGGCCAGGGGACGGACCAGTCCCAATCCCATGGTGGGCGCGCTTGTGGTCAAAGAAGGGAAAATAATAGGCCAGGGTTATCACCTGAAGGCCGGTACGCCCCACGCTGAAATACACGCGCTTAACGAGGCGGGGAAAGAAGCGAAAGGAGCAACACTATATGTGACTCTGGAGCCGTGCTGCCATCATGGACGTACCGGCCCATGCACAGAAGCGGTAATAAATGCCTGTGTTGCAAGAGTTGTTACAGCAATGGCCGATCCCAACCCGCTGGTTTCCGGTAAAGGGATAAAAAGACTCAGAGAGGCCGGTATAGAGGTAACCCTGGGTGTAATGGAAAAGCAAGCCATCCAGCTAAATGAAGTGTTTATTAAATATATTACGACAGGACGCCCTTTTGTTGTGGCCAAGGCGGCCATGAGCCTGGACGGTAAAATCGCCACCCGTTCCGGCAAGTCAAAATGGATCACAGGTCCGGCGGCACGGGCTTACGGACACCAGCTCAGGGACTGGTATGACGCGATTATGGTAGGCATAGGAACGGTGCTGGCCGATAACCCCTCCCTCACAACCCGGCTGCCGGGCGGCGGGGGGCGCGATCCGGTCAGGGTTATCCTGGACAGCCGGGCGCGTATTTCTCCGCAAGCCACGGTATTAGCCCAACAGTCTGACGCTCCCACCATAATTGCTGTGACTTCCGGGGCCCCGCCGGAGAGGCTCAAGTCACTGCGCGAGTCAGGAGCAGTGGTACTAGTTGTTAATGAAGGGCCGCGGGTTGACCTGACAGAGCTGATCAAGATACTGGGTTCAAGGGGAATTACCTCCATTTTAATAGAAGGTGGCGCCGGGGTGCACAGTTCCGCGATCAGCGCCGGGCTTGTCGATAAAGCAGCCTGGTTTATAGCGCCTAAAATAATTGGTGGAACCACAGCGCCCGGCCCGGTAGGCGGGACAGGCGCAGACGACCCCTCCGGGGCGGCGGCGCTGGAGAGGGTCCGGGTAAAACACCTGGGGCCGGATATATTGCTGGAAGGATATTTTAAGCATTGAGGTGATAGATGGTTTGTTTACAGGTATAGTTGAAGAACTGGGGACTATCTCCGCCGTACGTCGCGGAGCGGATTCAGCTCAGCTTATTATTGAGGCGGCAAAAGTACTGGAAGGCAGCAGGGTGGGTGACAGTATTCTGGTGAACGGTGTCTGCCTTACCGCTGTTAATTTCGGGTCTGCCGGCTTTACCGCCGATGTTATGGCGGAAACACTGGATAAATCCAACCTGGGCAGCTTGAAAACGGGTGACAGAGTGAATCTGGAAAGGGCGCTGCGTCTAAGCGACAGACTGGGAGGACACCTGGTCAGCGGACATATAGACGCGGTAGGTAAAATAGCTGGAAGGCGGCAACATGACATAGCTGCCTTGATCGAAATAAAGGCTCCCGACGTGGTTATGCGTTATGTTATTAAGAAAGGATCTGTGGCTATTGACGGGACCAGTCTCACAGTGGTAGATTTGGGGCCGGACAGCTTCCAGGTCTCGCTAATCCCGCATACAGCCTATATGACAACCCTGGGCTTGAAAAAAGCGGGAGACACGGTTAACCTTGAAGGTGATATAATCGGGAAGTATGTTGAGAGGTTATTGAACCTGCAAGAAAATAACGCCGGCAAATCAAAGCTGAGCTTGAGCTTTTTAGCTGAACACGGTTTTGTCTAACGAAAAAAGCGAACCAGTTCCGTAAGGGATGCTACCGTCCGGGGAAGTATCCAATTTAAATAATGGAGTTAAATATAGTGGCGTTAAAAGCATCAACAATGTACAGAGACGACAAGGGGGCAGTTTAAAATGAAATTCAACACGATCGAAGAAGCTATTGAGGACATCAGGCAGGGCAAAATAATTGTTGCTGTCGATGACGAGGACCGTGAAAACGAAGGTGACCTGATCATGGCCGCTGAAATGGTTACCCCGGAAGCGATAAACTTCATGGCTGTTCACGGCAGAGGCCTGATCTGTCTGCCTATTACCGGCGAACGGCTTGATCAACTGGAATTGCCGGCGATGGTAAACAACAACACCGATCCTCATGCTACCGCCTTTACCGTTTCCATAGACGCCGCAGACTGTACCACCGGTATTTCCGCGCACGAACGGGCCATGACCGTCAAGGCTGTTCTCGACCCCAACACAAAACCAGCGGACTTGCGCCGTCCTGGTCACATTTTCCCGCTGCGCGCCAAAGAGGGCGGCGTGCTGAGGCGGACGGGGCATACCGAGGCCACCGTTGATCTGGCCAGGCTGGCAGGTCTTAATCCGGCGGGTATTTGCTGTGAAATCATGAAGGAAGACGGGACTATGGCCAGGGTACCTGAACTGATGGAGTTCGTTAAAATTCATAATTTGAAGATCATTACCATAGCCGATCTGATCCAGTACAGGCGCCACACTGAGCGCCTGGTACGCAGAGTTGATATGGCTAAACTGCCGACCAAATATGGTGAGTTCAACGCCGTGGCTTATGAGAGCGTCCTGGACGGCAAGGGGCACATCGCTCTGGTTATGGGTGATCTGGAAAAAGTGGAAGCTCCTCTGGTACGGGTGCATTCGGAATGCCTGACCGGGGATGTTTTCGGTTCCATACGCTGTGACTGCGGCGACCAATTGGCGCGGGCTATGGAGATGATCGCTGAGGAAGGCGCCGGCGTTCTCCTGTATATGCGCCAGGAAGGCCGCGGCATCGGGCTTTTAAATAAAATACGGGCGTATAACCTGCAGGACCAGGGCAAAGATACAGTGGAGGCCAACCTGGAACTGGGATTTCCGGCCGACCTCAGGGACTACGGCCTTGGTGCGCAGATCCTGTCTGATCTGGGACTTAAAAAGATAAAGCTGATCACCAATAACCCCCGTAAAATTGTCGGCCTTGAGGGCCACGGTCTGCAGGTTGTAAAACGGGTGCCGATTGTAATCCGCCCCGGCAAGAGCAACAGCTTTTACCTGGCCACCAAGCAAAAAAAGCTGGGCCACCTGCTGAACATCAGCGAGCGCTAAAAAATGAGACGTGAGAAATGGGACGTGAGACGTGAGAATATTGGGGAAGTTCTCAAGGGCAAAAAGCTTGAGAGGAATACCTGAATCTCACGTCTCACGACCCATGACTAAATGTGGAGGGATAAATCATGCCAAAATTATTCGAAGGACACTTACTTGGTCAGGGACTTAAATTCGGGTTGGTAGCGGGCCGTTTTAATGAATTTATAACCAACAAGCTTGTGAGCGGCGCTCTGGACGCGCTTAACCGGCACGGGGTGCGGGAAGAGGATATTGAGGTGGCCTGGGTGCCCGGTGCGTTTGAAATACCTTTTGCCGCTAACAAAATGGCTTCCATGAAAAAGTACGACGCTGTTATCTGCCTGGGAGCGGTTATCCGCGGCGCAACTCCGCATTTTGACTATGTTGCCGGTGAGGTGGCCAAGGGTGTGGCCAGGGTTGGACTGGAAAGCGGTGTCCCCGTCATATTCGGAGTTATTACCTCCGATACCATAGAGCAGGCTATCGAGAGGGCGGGCACAAAGGCCGGGAATAAAGGCTGGGACGCGGCTGTAACCGCGATCGAAATGGCGAATCTGATGAAAAATATGAATGAGTCCTAAAAAAATAAAAAACGGCAGTCGCCGCTTTTTAAAAAATTGCTTATATGGCACGCTGGACCTTGCCGCTTCTAAGACAGCGGGTGCAAACCAGCACTCTCCTGGGAGTGCCGTCAATGATGGCTTTGACCCTCTGCAGGTTTGGAGACCAGGTCCTTTTGGTACGGATATGTGAGTGACTGAGTTTAATACCGACGACAATTCCTTTGCCGCATACGTTACAAATTCTGGCCATGAAAAACACCTCCTTTGAAACCACTCCTTCATTCTACCAAAAAACGTTTTAGGCTGCAAGGGCGGATTCCACGGCGGGCGGTTTGAGAGGACTCTTATGGTGGACAATTTTTTGAGGAAACCGGTCCAGAGCATTAAAATGGTAGGGCCGCGGCGGGCTGCAACCCTGCAAAAACTGGGCATATTCACAATCAAAAACCTGTTGTACCACTTTCCCAGTCGTTTCGAGGACCGGACCCGGCTGCGTCCGGCAGGCGCCTGTGCGCACGGGGAAGCGGTCACAGTACGGGGCACTGTCCTTGCCGCTCAGGATTTGAAACCAAGGCCTGGTTTAACTATCACCAAACTGGCCGTGCATGACGGGGTTGGTATTTTTTATGCTGTCTGGTTTAACCAGCCTTTTATAAAGAAAAATCTCTCCCGTGGCACAAATATTTACATAACCGGCAAGGTGGAAAAAGGTTTTGGCGCTACTCAGGTAATAGTGGAAGAGTATGAAGTGGATGACGGGCAGGACAGCTTGATCGCGGGACGTCTGGTTCCGGTCTACCCTTTGGCCGCGCAGCTGAACCAGCGCCTGCTCCGGCTAATGGTAAAAACAGCGCTGGACGGGCTCAGCCGTCCGGCTGAATTTCTGCCTGAAGAAATTATAATGAAGTTTTCCTTGCCCCGGTTTGAGGAGGCTGTCTCAAACGCGCATTTTCCTGCCGGGTTAAGTTGCGCCAAGGCGGCCAGACAGCGTTTTATATTTGAAGAGCTGTTTCTTTTTCAACTGGCCCTGGCAGCGAGACGCAAGGATATTGCCGGCAGGCGGAAAAGCCATCGCTACTTGCCTGAAGGCAGGTTGTTGAAATTATTCAAGAAGAACCTGCCCTACCAGCTAACTGCCGGTCAGTTAAAAGTATGGAAGGAAATATCCGGTGATCTGGAGTCGCCGGCGCCAATGAACCGGCTGCTGCAGGGTGACGTGGGCGCCGGGAAAACAGTAATAGCCGCCCTGGCACTGCTAAGGGCGGTGGAAAGCGGACTGCAGGGCGCCTTGATGGCTCCCACCGAAATCCTGGCCGAACAGCATTATTTGGGCATGAAAAACGCCCTGGCGCTCATTGGGGTTCAGATTGGCCTGCTGACCGGGGGCACCAAAAAAAAGGACAGAGAAGAGCTGCTGCAAAAGGCCCGTCTTGGTGAATTGAATGTGTTGATCGGTACCCACGCACTGATTCAGGAAGATGTGGACTTTCAGAAATTGGGTCTGGCGGTGGTTGATGAGCAGCACCGGTTCGGGGTTCGCCAGAGGGCCACTTTAGAGCATAAGGGACATTATCCTGACACCCTGGTTATGACGGCGACCCCGATTCCCCGCACCCTGGCCCTGACTCTCTACGGTGACCTTGACATTTCAGTGATTGGCGAACTACCGCCGGGCAGACGTCCAGTTAAAACATTCGCGGTTTTGCCCGGCGCCTTGCCTAAAGCCTTTAAACTGGTTCGGGAGCAGGTCGGCCTGGGCCGGCAGGCTTATATTGTTTGTCCCCTGGTGGAAGAATCAGAAAAAATTGATCTGCAGGCAGCTGTCGATCTGGCTGAAAATCTGGCCAGAACAGAATTTAAAGACCTGCGGGTGGGTCTTCTGCACGGCAGAATGAAAGCGGAAGAAAAAGATGAAATAATGGCTTCTTTCCGGCAGGGGGAGATAGCTGTTATGGTTTCAACCACAGTTATTGAGGTGGGAGTTGATGTCCCCAACGCTACGGTCATGCTGATCCTGGACGCCGACCGCTTTGGCCTGGCCCAACTACACCAACTCAGGGGCAGGGTGGGGCGCAGCGTACATCAATCTTACTGTATTCTCATCTCCAACCCTAAAACAGAAGATGGGCGTGCCCGCCTGAAAGCAATGACCAGGACCACAGATGGATTCGCTCTGGCCGAAGAAGATTTACGCCTGCGTGGGCCGGGTGAATTTTGTGGCACGCGCCAGTCCGGACTGCCTGAATTCAAAGCAGCCGATTTGCTGCGCGACTGGCAAGTACTGGAGACTGCGCGAGAGGAAGCTCTGAACTGGGTCAGGCAGGATCCTTTTTTTGAAAAAGCGGAAAGCCAGGCGCTGGTGGGGGAGATAAGAGAAAGATTTGGCGCCGCCGGTAACTTTATTGGAGTGGGCTAAGGCTTTCTAAAAAAAAATTGTTGCACACGAAATTGCTGTTGATTTAAATAATCCGGCTGCCCGGGAGTCACAGGCCGGGATAAACCTGTACAGAAATAAAAAAATGTAAGTTAGTAAGGGAACAAGTTCCAGGCATAACGAAACCAGGTTGAGCTCATACTAGTGCTTAGAAAGAGCCGGGTAGTATAATTATAATGAATCAAACCATCGCGACAATAGAATACTTGTCAACCCACTCTCCACAAATCAATAAATCAAAGCGGCAAGCGGAATACTTTTTTCCGCCTGCCGCTTTTTAATTCAGATACAAATTGAATTCTTCCGAACTGATGGAAGGGTGCAGGGCCATGGAAACCCCACCGGCAATAATTTTAGAAGTGCTTAAAATCAGATCGTCGATCTCTTTGGGGGTCACCATTAGATTCCCCGCGAAAGGAGCTAAAACACTGTTGACCACATCCTGGGTATAATCAGGACTCAAATTATTGCATATCTGTAGAAACATCGGGTTTGTTTTCAACTTCTCCAGAAAGTGTTCCGCAGTTACCTGAGCTATTACTGCCGCGTGAACCACTGTGGGCACACCAATGGCGATGGTCGTCACACCCATAGTTTCTTTGTTTATGCCGGTGCGTTTATTGCCTATGCCTGAGCCGGGGCTCACCCCCGTATCGGCAAGCTGAATGGTACTGCCGATCCGATCCACACTGCCTGCCGCCAGAGCATCAATGGCTACAATCAGTTCCGGTTGAATTTTTTCCACCACGCCCTTGATGATTTCAGCAGTCTCAATGCCGGTAATGCCCAGTACACCTGGCGCCAGGGCGCTCACTGAACGCATCCCTCCTTGTAACTCCTCGGGCGCGTATTTATACAGGTGACGGGTTACTATGGTTTGCTCTACCACTCTTGGCCCCAGAGAGTCCGGAGTGGCCTGCCAGTTGCCCAGACCGACCAACAAAACGTTGGCATTTTCCGGCAGGTTAAAGAGCGATGACAGTTGTTTAGCCAGAATCTCAGCTACTTCTTTCTGCGCTATGCGGTTGTTGTCCCTGATGGCGGGGGCTTCAATAGTTATATAGGTCCCTATAGGCTTGCCCATCATCTGCGCCGCCTGCGCTTCCACTATCTTGACTATAGTTACGGCAGCGTTTTCATAATTCTGACGGTCAACTGTCGCTCCCGGAATCTCAGTTCCCAGTTGCCCCCTGACAATGTCGTGGGCCTCTATCGCCAGGTCAACACTGATATTGTTATTTTTGTAAAAGTCAAGATTCAAAAAGAACACCTCCAATTTATTTCAACCACTAGTAGGGTATCCTATTAAAGTTGTGTTATGCGGTAAAAAGAATCGATTTTGCAAATGAAATATGCTATAATATCAGATTAAAGGAAGGGATTTTACATATTACGTGTTATTTCCGGTTCTGCCAAGAAACGCAGGTTAATATCTCCTCGTGGGATGGCAGTAAGGCCCACGTCTGACAGAGTTAAAGAAGCACTTTTTAACATAACAGGAAGCCGTATTCCCGGCTGTTTTTTTCTTGATCTTTTTGCGGGAACTGGTAATATTGGAATTGAAGCACTGAGCAGAGGCGCTTCCAGTGTGCTGTTTATAGAAAACAACCATAAAAACATACAGCTGATCAAGGATAACTTGAGGATTACCGGTCTGGCGGAAAAAGCCCGGCTCATATGCCAGGATGTGCCACTTGCCCTGAATTTATTAGGCAGGGAAGGGCTTAAGTTTGATTTAATTTTTTTAGATCCTCCATATCTAAAAGATTTTGAGGCAGGCGCCCTGGCGGGTATTGCCGGCAACTCTCTGTTGAAACCGGACGGGAAAGTTATTATTGAAAGCAGTAAAAAATGCGGCTTGCCCGGGCATGTAGCAGAACTGGAAATGGTCCGGCAGGAAAAATACGGAGATACATTGCTTTCTTTTTATCAGATCAATGGTAACATGGGGGTGGAAAACTAATTTGCGAACTGCAATTTGCCCGGGAAGTTTTGATCCGGTTACAATGGGTCATTTAGACATTATCGGAAGAGCCTCTTTGATTTTTGACAAACTAATCGTGGCAGTTTCCCGGAACCCTATTAAAAACCCTCTTTTTACAATCGAAGAACGCCAGGAAATGCTTAGAGAAGTCCTTTTGCCCTATCACAATGTTGAAATAGACTCCTTTGATGGTCTAACTGTTAATTATGCCATCAAGTATAAAGCAATAGCTGTTGTGCGGGGGCTCCGGGTCATTTCGGATTTTGAGAATGAGTTCCGGATGGCGCTAACCAATAAAAAAATTGCCTGTCATATAGAAACCGTTTTTTTAATGACCAGGGCAGAGTATTCATTTATCAGTTCCACCACGGTAAAAGAAGTAGCGGCCTTTGGTGGTTCGGTGAGAAGCCTGGTGCCGCCCCAGGTTGAACAGAGACTTAAAGATAGGTTTGCAAGCCAGCTATAAATTTGAGGGGGGACAGATAACAAAGTGGATCTTTTAAGCGCTCTTAACGAATTGGAAGAATTAGTTGAAACCAGCTCAAAAGTTCCTTTTACCAGAAAGGTGATGGTAGAAGAGGAGCGCCTGCTTGATCTTTTGGACCGCATCAGGACAACCATGCCGGAGGAGGTTCGCCAGGCCAAATGGATTATCCAGGAGAGAGAGAAGGTCCTGGGCGATTCACAAAAAGAGGCCATGCGCATCTTGGACGATGTCCAGAAACAGGTTGAGAGGAAAGCGGACGATAGTGAGGTAGTACGCCAGGCAAAAATGGTAGCTGAAGAAATAGTCGCCAAGGCTGAGTCTGTGGCCAGAGAGATGCGTGAAGGCGCCAAGGGATATGCGGATGACATTTTAGGCAATCTCCAGGACAGCCTCGGCAAGATTAACAGCCAGATCGAGCAGGGCCGCTCTGAACTGAGGTTAATGAAATAGAATTATGTGGTAGTTACTGCAGTGCCTTCAGTATACCGCGCCAATCCAAGTTTTTATCGGTGTTTTCCAACGCCATTTTTATCGCTCTTTCATCATCAGCCCTGATCCTTCTTGTTACTTCAGACATTTTTTCAATAGTGGTGTAAGTGTCGAGGTGAACCAGAATTAGCGGTACGCCCTTTTCCTCGGCACGGGCAACGACCTTAACATCGGGGTAAAGTCCGCCTGTCAGGATTAGCGCCGATGTATTTGTTTCCAGCGCCGCCAGGGCCACTTCAGAGCGATCTCCCCCGGTTATTACCGCTTTATTGGCAGCCCGCCTCAGGTAGCCCAAAGCGCTTTCCGCAGTCATAGCGCCAATCAGGATGTCTTCTACCACCCGGTCCATCTTATCCCCGCCGGCGAGGATCTCTCCACCCAGGACATCATAATATTCCTTAACCGCCGGTGAGGTTATTTCAGGTTGACTCGGCGCCATCCCCAGTGTCCGGAAACCCCGCTCCTCAAGCACCGGGCGGTAAATGCCCAGCGTTTTGGCCTGTAAGGGCCGCGGTACGTTGTGGAACACATTCCCGAATACCGGTACACCCTTGCATTGCATATAGCTGTTGATGAAAATGGTATGATCGAGGCTGTAGTCATTTTCAATCCTGATCACAAATACCGGAACTGCTTTGAACTCTACAGCCAGGTTTGCCGCGTCAAGACCCAGGCATCCCATAATGTGTGGGAATCCGGCGCCTCCGATGATCACCAGATCGTTGCCTGCGGCCACACTCTCGTAAGCTGTCCGGATAGTTTTTATTGATTCGCAGGAGTTTCTGTGGCCGGACAGGTAATTTGGCCCGGCCATGTAGGGCACAATATTTTCCAGGGGCTGTTCCATCTGCAGCACCTGTTTCATTAGCACAGCGTCTTCATCCTCACGGGAGGCTGTGCCCGTGGGACTGCCTACAGGCTTGAAATAGGCCACCCGCAGGCCTTCCTGCCGGAACTTTAAAGCCAGACCCAGTCCGACACTGGTTTTGCCGCTGCCCGGCGTTCCCAAAACATACAGGTTTTTCAACTTCAGCACCTCACGATACGGTTATTTTCACATCCAGGGCGCTGATGCCCTGACTGTAGGCGAAAGCGGGGTTTATGTCCATCTCGGTAATTTCGGGGAAATCAGTGACCAGCCTGGCGACCCGTCCGATTGTGTCAATCACGGCGTTAATGTCAGCCGGTTTTTCTCCCCGGTAACCGCGGAGCAGGGTATAGGCCTTGGTCTCCGCGATCATCTTCTCAATTTCTTTGGTGACAAGGCCGTTGGCCAGCCGGAAAGACACGTCTTTCAGAAGATTCACATAAATGCCGCCCAGGCCGAAGGCTATCAGCGGGCCGAACTGGACATCCCTGGTAACACCGATGATCAACTCCACGCCTTTAGGCATCATTTTCTGCACTTCGACCCCGTATAAGACTACACGGGGCAGGTAACGGTGCACGTTGTCCATTATTTCCATAAAGCCCCGGCTTACCTCTTCGCGCGAACCCAAACCTATTTTCACTCCTCCCACATCAGTCTTGTGCATAATCTTGGGGGAGGCAATTTTCAGAACAACCGGGAACCCCGCCTGCTCTGCATACCCTGCCGCTTCTTCCGGACTGTTGGCTAAAAATGTCGGTACCGCAGGTATGCCATAAGCGGCTACTATTTCAGCTGCTTCACTGCCTAGCAGTACCAGACGATTGTCTCTTTTTATATCGAACAGGACGGCCTTAACTGTTTTCATATCGACGTCCGGAAAAGAAAGCTGCTCCTGTTCTTCGGGCATGTCTTTAATCCTGCCGTAGCTGGCCATGCCGCTGATGCTGGTTATGGCCGGCTCGGGGAAAGTAAAACATGGTATCTGGGCCTGGGAGAGAGTTTGAGCTCCTTCCGCCAGTTTTTCTCCACCCATAAATGCGGCGAAAACAGGTTTGTCCGGGTAAGTTTGCCGCATCTCAAGCATGGCCTGGGCTGTTTCTTCCGGTTCGCTGACCGCTGTCGGACAAACCAGAACAACCGCACTGTCCACACCCGGGTCAGCCAGGACTTTGTTCAGGGAAAAACGGAAACGGTCAGCTTTTGCGTCTCCCAGCACATCCACCGGGTTATAAATATTTGATTCAGCAGGCAGATACTCGCGCAGCGCATCAATGGTTTCCTTGGTAAAGCGGGCCATACTGAGGTTTTTTTGTTCTATATTATCGGTGGCGACAATGCCCGGACCGCCGGAATTGGTTACTATTGCCACTCTTTGACCTCTGGGCACGGGCTGTCTGGCAAAGGCGACAGCCAGGTCGAACAGTTCGGACATTTCCCTGGCCCGGATGACGCCGCACTGCTTAAACGCTGTTTCATAAGCCAGGTCGCTGCCCGCCAGCGCGCCGGTGTGGGAAGAAGCGGCCTGAGCGCCGGCCTGGCTGATCCCTGATTTTAAAATTATAATGGGCTTTTTTTTCACTGCCCGCCTGGCTACCTCGATGAAGTGAGAGCCGTCTTCAACATCCTCGATATAACAGAGGATCACCTTAGTGTTCGGATCTTCAGCGGCGTCTTCTATAAAATGGGCCTCGGTCAAATCCGCTTTGTTGCCCAGGCTGACAAATTTGCTGAAACCCAGACCAGCCCTGAAGCTCCAGTCCAGTATCGACAGAACCATGGCGCCGCTCTGTGAAATAAAAGCGATCTCTCCCTTCAGAGGATATCCCGCAGCAAAGGACGCGTTGATGGGCGTGTGAGTATCCATCAGGCCGACGCAATTGGGACCGAGCATCCTCATCTTATAATTGCGGCATATTTCCAGCAGCTTGCGCTCCAGTTCCAGCCCGTCTCTGCCGGTTTCCTTGAAGCCGGCGGTAATGGCCACAAGATGCCTGACGCCGCTTTTTCCGCACACCTCAGCAATTTCCAGCGACCTTGCCGCCGGTACGGCTAGGACCGCCATTTCCGACGGCTCTGGTGTCTTATCCACAGCAGGATAGCAGAGCAGCCCTTCTATTTCAGGCTCCTTTGGATTGATTGGAAAGACTTTCCCCTGATAACCGCAGCTGATCATGTTCTTTACAATAACATTGCCAATCTTGCCGGGTGATTTTGAAGCGCCGATTATAGCCACCGACTTGGGATTAAACAGGCTGGTCAGGTCGGTCAAAATTATTCACCTACTATCTATTGTGCGAGGCAGACAATATGTCGATGTTATTTTCTCCGGTATTTAACCGACAAATGCATAAAAAAAACAGGGTGCCCAGATAATCTGGTTGATGGTTGAAATTATTTGATAAAAAATTTTTTTCATAGACAAATTTCGATTTTTTCTCCAAAGGTAATCTGCCAGTATATGTCTAATATATAAATCAATTGCAAAAGCATATCAATATTTATCTCAATCCGAAGTTGCTTATTTCATGTGAAGACGGGGTGAAGATGTTGACAGGGAAAGAGCCAGGTCAAGAAAAAATTGTAGAGCAGGAATACAAGCAGCGGGATTTGCCGCAGGGCGGAACCAGCGAGGATATGGGCGCCGATGATTGGCAGGCTGCGGGCAAACCTGTTGGGTTCACAAGAGGAGAGCAGCGAGGCAAAGAACCATGCGCTATTGTCGGCATCGGAGCCTCCGCCGGGGGCCTCGAGGCTTTTACGCGTCTGCTTGAGAAATTGCCGAATGATACCGGTATGGCCTTTGTGCTGGTTCAGCACCTGGACCCCAAACACAAGAGCGCGTTGACCGAAATCCTCTCCAGAATTACTTCTATACCGGTCAGCGAGGTGGAAAATAAAACGGTTGTGAAACCCGACCATGTCTATATCAATCCACCCGGCAAGGCCATGTCCATTTCCCAAGGAGTCCTGGACCTTGTGCCCCGGGAAGATACAGCAAGACAGCATATGCCTATAGATTTTTTCCTGGAATCACTGGCCAAAGATCAAGGCAGTAAAGCGATTGGAGTAATTTTATCGGGAACAGCCGCAGACGGCTCCCGTGGCTTGAAAGAGCTCAAAACCGTTGGCGGCATTACCTTTGCCCAAAAGCCACAAACAGCGAAATATGATAGTATGCCGCTCAATGCCATCGCTACCGGTGTCGTGGATTTTGTCTTATCAGCAGAGGAAATAGCCTGTAAACTGGCTGGCATCGCTCGTACCAGTGTCTTTGACACTAAAACGGCAGAAACCGGCAGGATATTTTCTGCCGGGACTGATGAACTAAACCAAATTTTTGCTGTACTGCGCAAAGCCAGCGGCACAAACTTTTCTGAGTACAGAGATTTAACCATAAAGCGGCGGATCTTGCGGCGCATGGTCCTGCACAGGATAGATAAGATTGGCGATTATATCGATTGCCTGAAGCAAAACCCAGCAGAAGTCGAGGAACTATATCAAGACATCCTGATCAATGTAACCAACTTTTTCCGGGATCCGGAATCGTTTGAAAAGCTAAAGAAACTGGTCTTTCCGGCTATCATGAAAGACCGGACGCCTGAGGACCCTGTCAGGATCTGGGTGCCGGGCTGCTCAACCGGCGAAGAAGCTTATTCCATAGCAATTGTGTTGAATGAATTTTTAGAAGATAATGCTGTCCATACTCCCATACAGATATTTGCCACGGACATTAATGAGGCGCTGATCGACAAAGCCCGGGCCGGCATCTATCCGGAAAGCATTAAGGCGGATGTTTCACCTGAGCGTCTACGCCGCTTCTTTTTTAAGGTGGATAGAGGATATCAGATTAGTAAGTCTATGCGCGACATGTTCATCTTTGCCAGGCAGGACATGGTCAAGGACCCGCCTTTTTCCCGGTTGGACCTGATCAGCTGCCGGAATGTAATCATTTATTTCGGGCAGGCTCTGCAAAAGAAACTTTTTCCGGTTTTCCATTATGCCCTCAAGCAAAAAGGGTTTCTTTTCCTTGGTTCTTCGGAATCCGTTGGCCCATTTGCAAACCTTTATAACCTTGTGGACAAAAAAAGCAGGATTTATATGAAAAAGGATGTTTCAACTCCTTTAGTCCAGTTTGCCGCCAGCGAATATACGGCAGCGACATCTGAAAAGCTTGAGAGTCCCAGCCT
>CAZJGV010000044.1:11930-17286 GCA_964545615.1 uncultured Pelotomaculum sp. | reverse complement strand
AATATGGAGAGCTACTGTGGTCTTGCCGGAAGACTCTGGGCCAAATATCTCAATCACTCGTCCGCGCGGCACACCGCCTATTCCCAGGGCTATGTCCAGGGCAATAGTACCTGTTGGGATAACATCCACGTGCATTTTGGCGGAGTTTTCTCCCAGCTTCATAATCGAACCTTTACCAAACTGCCGTTCAATCTGAGCAAGAGCTGATTCCAATGCTTTTTGTTTATCCGACAATGAGTTCACTCCCCTTTTTAGTTTGAACACCTGAACATTTGTTCGGTTTATGTTCTAATTATATGGTTATTTCTGGTTGATGTCAACACTAAAAATAAATTAGAAGACAGAATTCGCCAGTCAAGTGATCAGAATAAAAAAGAAAAAACTCATATATATTCTGTCTCCTGAATCCTGTCTCCCTGTCTTCTAAAAAAGGTTCCAGTAAACCTGCTTTTTAATATCAGTTTCTGAGCCGGGCTGGTTCGACACTCACCCGGCGTCCTCTGATAGTCTGGCGGTGCAAACAGGAGATCACCCGGCTGGCCCATTCTTCCGGAACCTCAACAAAGCTAAAATTCTCATAAATATTTATCGCTCCGATAGTGTTTTCAGGCAAACCTGTCTCTTCGGCTAAAGACCGCACCAGATCTCCCGTTGAAATATTATCCTTCCTGCCGATGGTCATAAACAGCCTGACCATACCCGGGCGGGCGCCGGTGTTGCCGAATGATTCCACGATCAAATCATCTCTGTCATCATCCAGGTCAAGAGAAAGCTTCAATGCCGCGGCAGCCACATCCATGGGGTCATAATCATCCACCAGTGAATCCACAATATTACGGTAGTAAGCCAGTTTCCCTTTGCTAAGCGTCTCCTGAAGCCGCTCTCTGATCCCTTCCTTTTGGCGCTCATGGATATCCGCCTGGGAAGGGAGCTTTTCACGGTGGATACGTGTCTTGGTAAGGTTTTCGATCAGCTTGAGTTGTTTATAGTCCCGCGGGCTGACCAGCGTGACAGCCACATCGCTTTTGCCGGCGCGCCCGGTGCGTCCGATCCTGTGGATATAAAACTCGGGATCCTGAGGAATGTCATAGTTGAAAACGTGTGACACGTTTTCGATGTCCAGGCCTCTTGCCGCCACGTCCGTGGCTACCAGGTAATCGATCTGCCCTGTCTTAAACTGCCTCATCACATGGTTGCGCTGGTACTGGCTGAGATCGCCGTGCAGAGCCGCAGCAGGGTAACCCCTCGCCTGGAGACCTGCCACAAGCTCGTCCACACCGCGCTTTGTCCGGCAGAAGATAATGGAGATAGTAACACTGATTGAGTCCAATATGCGGCACAGGCTCTCCAGTTTATTGTGTTCGCGGGTTTCGTAATAAACCTGTTCAATCAAGGGAACTGTCAAATTGTGCTTGCTTACTGTTATAAATTCCGGTTCTTTCAGGTATTTTCTTGAAAGACGCTTAATTTCTGCAGGCACTGTAGCGGAAAAAAGCAGGGTCTGGCGTGTCTGCGGTACAGTAAGCAGTATAGACTCGATATCATCTATAAAACCCATATCCAGCATTTCATCAGCTTCATCCAGGACAACTATTTTCACATTATCTAACCGCAGAGTTTTCCTGTTCAAATGATCCAGCAGACGTCCAGGGGTGCCAATCACAACCTGCACACCCTGCCTCAAACCCCTGATCTGACGGTCGATCGGCTGCCCCCCGTAAATTGGCAGTGTGCGAACCCGGCGGTACTTGCCGATGCGGGATATTTCTTCAGCGACCTGGATCGCCAGCTCCCTGGTTGGTGTCACGATCAGCGCTTGAACACCTTGCTGAGTATTAACCCTTTCAACAATAGGAATTCCGAAAGCAGCGGTTTTACCGGTGCCGGTCTGAGCCTGGCCAATCACATCCCTGCCATTCTGTAAAATGGGCACCGTAAGCTGCTGGATCGGGGTTGGTTCCTCAAAGCCCATATCAGTAATAGCTTGAGCCACCCGCCTGTTTATCTTAAGTTCTCCAAAGCTTACAATATCTTTTGTTGTGGTCATTAAAAAAGCTCCCTCTTTTAAATAATATGCTCTATTGTTTATTAACCAGATACTGTTTGACCATATGCAAAGCGGCATTTACAGTTCCCTGTCTTACCGCCGACCGGAACCCGGGGAAACGGTATTCCCGATAAAATATACCATCATCTGCCGCCAGTGAGATATAGACCAAACCAGTTGGCTTGGCTGGAGTACCTCCAGCAGGACCCGCTATGCCGGTAGTCGCCAGGCCGATTTCGGCGCCTGTTCTTTCCCGCACACCCTGGGCCATAGCCATGGCAGTTTCCTTGCTGACAGCCCCGAAACATTCCAGTACGGACATGCTCACACCTAGAATATCGCTTTTCATTTCATTGCTGTAAGATACCACCCCACCTTTGAAATAGGCGGAACTGCCCGGCACTTCGGTTAACCTGGCAGCTACAAGACCGCCGGTACATGACTCGGCCGTGCCGATGGAAAGTCCTCTAGCCAGTAAAAGCTTACCAACCATTTCCTCCAGCATTTCATCGTCACACGCGAAAATATATTTGTCAATGCGCGGTTGTACCCGCCTGGACAATTCAGCTAGCAGTTCTTCAGCCTGGCGTTCCTTGCCTGACCGCGCTGATAGCCGCACCTGGATTTCACCCGGCTTGGCTATATAGGCAATACCGGGATTGCCCTGACCGCCCAAATCCTCGAGCAAATCCTGCACGGCTGATTCCGAGATTCCGGTAAGTTTAAAGATTTTGTACTTCACGGCAGAGCCCGGGTCAGCCTTTGCCAACAGAAAAGGCCAAACCGATTCTTCAAACATAACCGAAAGTTCACGGGGAGGACCGGGCAGCATTATTATTATTTTTTTATCTTTTTCGATAAGCGCCCCTGGGGCGGTACCCACTTTGTTGGACAGGATTTGTGAACCTGCAGGGAAATAGGCCTGTTTCAGGTTACTCTGGGCCATTTTTTGGCCTCGTTTGTGGAAAAGCTCTCTTATTATTACCAGTGAGTCCGGATCTGCTACCAGCGGTAAACCTAGTATACCGGCCACAGTTTCAGCGGTAATGTCATCTGTGGTCGGACCTAAACCACCAGTTATAATAATCAGGTCGCAGCGCTGCACAGCCTGCCCCAAAACCTGCCTCATTCTTGTTCCGTCATCACCGACTGTTGTGTTTAGAGTCACTTCTATACCAGCTGCGGCAAGACGCTCACCCAGATATTGGGCGTGGGTATTTAAGATTTGACCGAGCAACAGTTCAGAGCCGGTAAAAATTAATTCCGCTTTCATCATCTATCACTTCCCAGTGTTAAATTATAACATATCCTCAACTTAAAACAAAAGACATGGGAGATATAAAACACAAAAATCAAACCGCTGCGGCAGTCAAGATCGGACTGCGGCACAGCGGTTCTTTATGTGTACCGGTCATTTATATCGAATATTCCCGCAAAAGCAACCGGAACTGTTCTCCCGAAACCTTTTCCTTTTCCAGCAATACTTCCACAATGTGGTTAAATATGTGTTGCTGACTGGAGACGTGTCTTTTCACCTGTTCTTCCTGTATCCTAACAATTTCTGTAATGGTTTTGTGCTTTAACTCCTGCGGCAGGGTGTCCGCACTAACCACGCCCAGTTCGGACATGCCTGAGCGCACCATGGTTTCAGCCGCCCGCACCGCCTGTTCAAAATCACCGGATGAGCCTGTGCTCCGGCTGCCCAGTATTATCTCCTCGGCGACCGAACCGGCCAGCATAACCGCAATTTGGTTTTCCAGATAGTCCTTGGTGTATAAATAGGTGTCGTCCTCCGGTGTCTGCCTCATATAGCCAAGTGCGTCACCTCTCGGAGTAACAGTCAGGGTGGACACGGAACCTTCCCGTACTATTTCACTGAGCAGGGCATGACCCGTCTCATGCACAGCTACTCTTCTCATATCGGCTTCAGACGGTCTCCTGTCGAGCTTGCCGCCCATCATTACTTTATCAATTGATTCGTTGAAGTGATGCTGACAGATTTCCTTACATCCTTCCCGCATAGCCAGAATCGCCGCTTCATTGGCCAGGCTTTCCAGGTGGGCGCCGGAAAAGCCAAAAGATTCCCTGGCGATAGCCTCAAGCTTTACGTCTTCAGCCAGTGGTTTGTTTCTGGTGTGAAGCTTCAATATTTCCAGCCTTCCTACCTTATCGGGCAGATCAACCTTCACCCGGCGGTCAAACCGGCCCGGCCTCAGTAGCGCGGGGTCAAGCATATCGGACCTGTTTGTTGCGGCGATAAGCAGCACTCTGACCTTGTCGTCAACTTTGAGCCCGTCCATTTCCACCAGCAGCTGATTTAAAGTCTGGTCATACTCCAAATGGCTGGTTGTTTGCCCTCTTTTACCGCCTAATATCTCAATTTCATCAATAAAAATCAGAGCATTGCTTTTATTCTGACGGGAGGCGCTTTCCCTGGCTGACTGAAAAAGCTTCCTAACCCTCTGCGCCCCGACCCCCGCGTACATTTCAATAAATTCAGATCCTGATGCGGCTATAAAAGCTGCGTCGGTATAACACGCCGCCGCTCTTGCCATAAGTGTCTTTCCCGTGCCGGGGGGACCGGCAAGCAGTATTCCCTTTAAAGGACGTATGCCCAGCTTTCTCATGCTGAAATGATTTTTTATAAAATCCAGGGCTTCTTTAAGTTCCTGGATAGCGGACTCCTGACCGCCTATATCATTGAAGGAAACCTCAGGCCGCCCAGCACCGCCCGCTCCTTCAAAATTTTTAACATTAATCAGGCCTCTCATCCGGGCGAAATAATACAGGCCTCCTCCCGCTACAGCCAAAAACAGAAACGGGGTGATATTATAGCCTGTGATCAGCATATATATTATCACTGCCAGGCCAAGCCCTATGCTAATTTCTTTGTGCATTTACGCCACCTCCGCCGCTGGTTGTGCGGGAATCACCGGCAACCTGCCACGCGCCGCGGGGAATAACTTCATCAAGTGTATGACCCTGGTGCTGCAGACGCAGGTAAATATTTTCCTGGTCAATATATACTCTGGCCTCAGCGCCGCGCGTCTGGGCCTCCCTGTTAACCACCCCCGCCATTTCCTGAAAACCGCCCAGTGACTGTGCCTGGTAAATGGCATACTGGCTTCGGTACCATACCTGTTCCAAAACTTCATCGGGGTCATCGATTAGCAACAGATTATAAACCTTCCGGCCCATGACCTTGTTTAGATCTTTTTGCACTTCTTTATAAGCTTGCATCAAGTTGGCTTCATAACGCACCTTTATGCTCACCTGCAACTGGTTGCTTTCACTGCTCAGCTGATATGA
>CAZJGV010000044.1:7712-11920 GCA_964545615.1 uncultured Pelotomaculum sp. | reverse complement strand
TATGATTCAACTGCTTCGTTGCTGTTCAGGACATCGTTTAAAGGCCTTTGGGTGCTGTATTTCTGGTAAAAATACTGAGCGCCGAAAATAAGAGCAATTCCGGCGAGCAGAGAAAAAATAATCAAATGTATTTTTAAGCCCTTCCACTCCATGAAGATCCCCTTTCCAGGCGCAAATAGTGCTATACTGCCCCATTATTATAGCACAATGCCCTGTGGCATTTCCCTAGTAAATGGTGGGTAAAACAAGCAAAAGAAGACACCGGATTTTCAACCGGCGCCTTCTTTCTGTCCTTAAGCTATTTTGTATAATCCCATCCTCGAGCCGCAAAGTAACGCTGCAATACTTCTTCTATATCCTCACGCGGTAAGGGAGGTTTGGTTCCTGACCGAACGGGAAGCGATTCCTCGTAGAAGCGGTCCGGGAAAGCATACTCGTCTATTTTTTCACCCTCGCGCACGTTAAATTGATGTTGAAGATCCCAGATATGCGAGGCAATTTTTAAAACTTCCTGCTCGGAATAAGGGTGACCGGTTACCGCTGTAAGCGCCCGCGCGTAAAAACCGGCGCCCAGCGCTCTGTGGACAGGCGGTCTGATGCAAAGGCCTGTTGAATTAATGATTGTGATCAGGTCTTCTGCATATTTAGCCATCCTGGGGATATCGACTTTAAAAGGAGGCTCACCGAATATTTCTTCCTTTAAAAATCCGGGCATGTCCAGATCATTTACTGCATTTTCTGAAACAGCAATCTCTTCTTCAAAAGAATCACGTACCTTGCCTAATAAATTATCTACGGGCGACCGGGTGCGTAAATGATCCCCACCCCTTGTATTGGTAAGGTAGCCCAGCATCCATACATCCCACTTCCCCCTGGGATCCCTGACAGGCATTTCCACTCCCTTAATTTGCATGGCATAACGTTCACTACCTGGAATATTCAAAGAAGCTCTCTTGATACCTTCAGCCAGCAAGTCTCCAATGCCTTTTCTCTGCCCAATATTCTCTAAAAGCTTAATAATACCAGGAAAATCACCCCAGACGTCAGGTGCCTCCGTGCCTGATGCACCGAGCAAGCCGTTCCGGTTTGCTTCTATGGCATAGGCAATTACACCGGAGGCGGAAATCACATCCATACCATATAGATTGCATATTTCCGCGCATTTTAAAATTTCGGCATTTTCTTTAATTCCCAGCTTGGCGCCAAATTCTAAAACAAAGCTTACCTCCAGGCCTTTATTTTCGTAACCTTTATATGCCCCGCCTTTTACATTGGTCCAGTGGGTACAGGCAATGGGGCAGGAAAAGCAGGCCAGATCCTTTTCTTTGTATTTTTTTTCAAAAACTCCCCTGCCCCGTGTCTCTTCCCAATCCTCAAAATACCCGCTGGTAAAGTTGTGTCCGGGCAGGGCGCCAATTTTATTATATGGGTCGGCAACCACCATACTGCCGTAGCGCTTGGTGTAACCGAAGGATTCATGATTAATGACTTTTTTAAAAGCTTCAGTCATAATTGCGGCAAAGCCTCGGTGGTCCGCAACCCGGACTGAACCCGTCCCACGAACCGCGACGGCTTTTAAGTTCTTGCTGCCCATAACCGCGCCCATGCCGGTCCTGCCCCAGGCGCCATGGTAATTATTCTGCACTGAAGCGAAACGAACAAGCTTTTCTCCAGCGGGCCCAATGCTCGCTACCTGATAGTCTCTCCCTTTGTCTTGCCTGATCCGATCTACGGTTGTACAGGTATCCGCACCCCAAAGGTGAGTCGCATCTTCTATTCTTATTTGGTCATTGTTTATGGTTATATAAACGGGTGTGGGACTCTTACCGGTTAAAACAATATGACTGTAACCCGCGAATTTCAATGCCGCCCCCCAGAACCCACCGCTGTTGTTGGTGCCAAACCGGTTGTTCAGAGGAGACTTGGCAGTAATTTCAGTGCGCGCGGCAGTGGGGAGCAGGGTACCCACAAAGGTGCCCGCGCCAAAAATCAGGTTATTGTCCGGTCCCAGCGGGTCTACACCTGGAGGTGTTAGGTCGGCCAGTAGTTTAGTGTTTACCCCCAGTCCCCCTAAATAATCTCGGTGGAGGTCAGTCGCGTCTTCAATTTCTATTATTCTGTTGGTCAGATCTATCTTAATCATCTTAAACATCCCGCTGCCTCTTTTCCTTTACCAGCGTCTGACTGGTGCAGTAAGTGGCGCACAAGCCGCAGTTCCTGCAGTTTTGTTCAAATCTAACGCTAAAACGGGCTTCCTTTTCATCACTGCTTTCCACTGATATACGAGAACGGGTGGGCTCAAACCCGCCCTCATTGGCCCAGGAACAGATCATCTGACAAATCCGGCATCCAGTGCAGTGTTCCTCATTGATGTTTATCTTCCAATTCACAGTGTACACCTTCCACTATTGATGTCATTTACTGTTTAAAAATTTATTGAGCATTGGGTATTCTTATTTATCTTACTATCCAATAGTTAATTAAGTAAAATATTTGTTAAAGATTACATTAATAAGCTCTGATTATTAATGTGTTTCAGTAAATTCTTTCAGTATTTGAAATTCTCAGTTTCGCTCCTTTAAAAAAACAAGATAATCCCTTTAGCTCATCAAACAAAGAAGGTTAATGCACTAAAGAGATTATCATTCTTCATTAAATACATTGATTGACAAAGTGTTTTAAAGTTCTGGCGCCGCCTGAAGCGTGAAATATGTTTAAATAATTATGTTACTATCTCCCCTTCAAGGTCATATGGACTTGCACCTTTGACCAGGACCTTGACAAAATCCCCCGGTTTCAAATCCTGGCCGGATTTTAAAATTACCTTGCCGTCGATCTCCGGCGCGTCTCCTTCGCTCCTGCCCTCGTAAACATGGAGTTTTTTTGTTCTGGGCCCTTCCACCAGAACAGTAATTGTCTCACCTATCCTGGCCTGGTTGATATCACTGGAAATCTGCTTCTGCAGATCCATAGCCCTATTCCATCTCGCCAGTTTAATCTCCTCCGGCACCTGGTTGCTCATCTCCGCTGCAGCTGTGCCTTCTTCGCGGGAATAGGTGAAAATCCCGACTCTTTCAAATCTAATACAGGCCATGAAATCAAGCAATTCCTGAAATTCATCCTCTGTTTCACCGGGGAAGCCAACTATAAAGGAGGTGCGCAGTGTCAACCCGGGCATAGCGCCGCGCAGCTTCTCCAGCAAGCGGACATTTTCCTGGCTACCGCCCCGCCGGTTCATCCTCCTGAGCACCGTATCTGCGGCGTGTTGGAGAGGCAGGTCCAGATAGCGGCATAATTTACCGGTCCTGGCCAGAGCCTGGATCAGTTTATCGGAAAAAAGGGTTGGGTAGGTGTAAAGGAGCCTGAGCCAGACCAAGCTCTCTACCTGGTCAAGCCTCAGCAGGAGGTCGTCCAGAGCTGGATGCTTGTAAAGGTCAATACCGTACCGGGTAGTATCCTGGGCTACCAGGACCAGTTCTTTCACGCCCCGCCGGGACAATCCTGAGGCTTCACTTATAATATCCTCAATTGTTCTGCTCTTGTACGGCCCCCTGACTTGTGGAATGGTGCAGTAAGAGCAGCGATTATCACACCCTTCAGCAATTTTTAGATAGGCCGAATAGGCTGGAGTAGACTGCAGCCTGGGATTGGTCGCGTTGTGCAGATACCCCGGCTCGGCAACCATTAAAACCCTTTCTCCCGCCAGAGCCTGCCGGATTGCTCCGGTGATCCCGGGCAGTGAACCAGTGCCAATGAGACCATCTATTTCTGGTATATCATTTAAAAGCTGCTTTGGGTAGCGCTGGGCCAGACAACCCGCTACCAGTAGAATGCGGCACTTTCCTTGCTCCTTATTGCGGGCCAGTTCAAAAATTGTTTTGATAGATTCTTCTTTAGCGTCCTTAATAAAGGAGCAGGTGTTTACAACAAGTACATCCGCTTCCTGCTCGCGGCTGGTGATTTCATATCCTGAATCCTTGATCAACCCAAGCATAATCTCGGAATCAACCAAATTTTTCGGGCAGCCCAAACTTACCAGTCCCACTTTTAAGACCATATGCCTGTCCTTTCAATAGATAACCTTATATAAAGTATTTTAATTGGTGCGATAGTTGACAAACTGCAGTGGTATATCAAAATCATGATCTTTAATAATCTGCATTATAGCCTGCAGATCATCACGGTTTTTACCGCTGATTCTGACCTGA
>CAZJGV010000044.1:0-7702 GCA_964545615.1 uncultured Pelotomaculum sp. | reverse complement strand
CACTTTAGCCCTGTCTTTATCCAGACCCTGGACCAGGTTGACTTTCTGACGAACCGTATCTTTCGCGGCCGGCTCGATTTTACCGTATCTCAGCGCTTTTAGATTTATCTCTCGCTTCACCATTTTTGTTTCCAATATGTCAATCACATTTTTGAGCTTAAACTCATCATCACCAACCAATGTGATTTCTTCACCATCATAAATAATGTCACTTCTACTTCCTTTAAAATCAAAACGGGTGCGCAGTTCCCTGACAGACTGGTCGACTGCGTTTCTAACCTCCTGCAGGTCTACCCGCGAGACAATATCGAAAGTGTTTTCCTTAGCCACCAAAAAACACCTGCCTTATGATTTTCTATTAAATGTACAACCTGTAGCGAAAAATGTCAAAGGTTACTGCTCTTTTTTGCGTTCTGGTTTTCAGAGGAATAATAAATAAAATGTCGAAATGTAAAAAGTGGACTAACGGAAGGAGACCCTGGCATGGCAGTATATACCTTTGATGGAGACGATCTGAAAACAATGCTGCGGGGAGCCGTGGATCTGCTCGAGCAAACAAAAGAGGAGATTGATTCCTTAAATGTTTTTCCGGTACCGGACGGCGATACCGGCACAAACATGTCCCAGACCCTGTCTTTTGCGTTAAAGGAAGCTCTTGGCATAGAATCAAACCATATCGGTATGGTCGCTGAGGCCTTCGCCCGAGGCGGACTAATCGGCGCCAGGGGTAATTCAGGAGTAATACTTTCCCAGGTGCTGCAGGGTTTTGCACTCTCACTGCGCTCAAAAGAAAATGCCTCCGCCGCGGACATTTCAGACGCCCTGGAAAACGGAGCTCAAATGGCCTACCGGGCTGTGATGACTCCTGTGGAGGGCACTATCCTGACGGTGGTAAAAAAGTCCGCCGAGGGCGCCGCCGGCAGGCGGAGCAGGGATTTGCTCAGATTGATGGTGGCTGTTATGAAAAGCGCCTTTACCGCCTTGCAGAAAACACCCGACCTCCTGCCCGTGCTTAAACAGGCCGGGGTTGTTGACGCCGGGGGCAAGGGTTTTGTAACGATTCTGGAAGGCGCCCTGCAGGCTCTAAAATCGGCCTCTCCCACAGTAAAAACACCTTTCCCGAAAACGGCGGCCAATAAAACTACAGCCCGGAGCCAGGGCTTGTTAGATTTCCAGGGGAGCGCGCAGTCTCTTAAATACAATTATTGCACTGAACTTATCATCAAGGGAGACAACCTGTCCAGAGATACTCTCAAAGCCCAGCTTTTGCCTTTCGGCGACAGTCTGATGGTGGTGGGCGACAACAGCACTATAAAAGTGCACATTCATTCAAACCACCCCGGGCTTGTCCTGGAATGCTGTCTTAAATATGGACCACTCAGTGATTTGAAAATAAACAACATGTCTGAACAATATAATGATTTTGTTAAACCTTTCGCGATTATCTCTGTAGGCGCCGGCGAAGGCATCTCATCAATAATGAAAAACCTTGGCGCGGACGCGGTACTTGACGGAGGCCAGACCTTAAACCCCAGTACGGGTGAATTCCTGGAAATCATTGCTCAGGTTCCTACATCAAAGATAATCATTTTACCAAACAATAAAAATATCATTCTGGCCGCCGAACAGGCCAGCGGACTTTCCCCTAAAGAGATCACCGTCATCCCCGCCAGGAGCATCCCTCAGGGTATCAGCGCTCTTCTTTCTTTAAACCCGGATAACGATTTTAAAACTACGGTTCACAAAATGAAAGAAGCGCTGTCGTCTGTACGCACCGGTGAAGTAACCAGGGCTGTAAGGGATACAACTTATAATGATATGATAATAAAGAAAGGGCAATTAATCGGACTGGTAGATGGTGACTTAATAACAGCCGGCGATGATATGTCCAAAGTGCTCTACGACATTCTTGCAGAAATGGTTGAAGGCTGTGGCCAGCTGGTTACCCTGTACTATGGTGAAAATGCGAACATTAATGAAATAGAAGTATTGCTTGAGACAGTACGGGTGAAATACAGCGATAGTGATTTTGAGCTTCAGAAAGGCGGCCAGCCTGTATACGACCTGATTATATCTGTTGAATAAAATATTAGGCCAAGGTGAACCAATGAACGAAATAAGAATAGTAACTGACAGCACAGCTGACCTGCCCAAAGAACTTATAGCTAAACACAGGATCGTGGTAGTACCGTTAAAGGTTATTTTTAACGATGAAGAGCCGCTTTTGGACGGGGTTGACATAGAAACCGAACAGTTTTACCGCCGGCAGGTTGAAAAAAAGGAATACTCCATAACATCCCAACCTGCCCCGGCTGAATTCTATAATGTTTTCAGCGGACTAACCGCCAACGGCGCCAGCATTATTTCCATCCATCTTTCTACCGCTTTGAGCGGCACCTGTCAGTCTGCCCGGATGGCCAGGAAAATGCTGCCAGGATCAGACATTGATGTAATTGATTCAATGTCGGCCAGCATGGGATTAGGTCTGATCGTACTGGAAGCGGCGCGCGGAGCGGCCAGCGGGAGAACAAAAAAAGAGATCCTTGACCTTATCGGTAAAATGATCTTAGAATCAAAGCTGTATTTTGTTGTTGACACTCTCGAATACCTGGCCAGGGGCGGACGAATCGGCAGGGCTCAGGCATTGCTGGGCACGATCCTCAGTATCAAGCCGATCCTGCATTTAAATAACGGTGTCGTGGAACCCCTGGAAAAGGTCAGAGGGAAATCCAGGGCTATTGAAAGGCTGGCTCGATTAGTTGAGGAAAAGGCAGGCCGGCAAAGAGTCATATGTTCCATAATACACGGGGTGGACCAGGCCGGCATGAAACAGCTTTACCAAAGGCTGATACCGCGTTTGAACTGCGGGGTACCGGTTCTTTCAACCCTGGGCGCCGTAATTGGCACACATGTAGGTCCACGAGCGCTGGGAGTAACATTTATACCAGAATTATAGACGCACTAACAAATCGCACCTGTATTTTTAAAGGCAGCTCAGAGCGTGTTTTCAGGGTAGCCGAAAAACATGAAGCTCATATTAAGTGCCGGAAACCTTAAATTCACGGTTTATTACTTGACCGTATCCATCCAGAAAGCCCATGTTCTGCCCGTTCACAATCACCTCGACCACACCGGCGTTGCCCAAAGTAAAAGCTACTTTTTCTTTGCCCTCAAACTCTTTTGATTGATTTGCGGTTAATTCTCCCTGAAAAGATGGCGTGCCGTCAACATCCACTCTAATCCAGCATCTGTCGCTTTTCACATTGAGCACCACTTTAACACTTGCTTCTTTGGCAACGTCAGCCTGCCCGGGCAGAGGTTGTTGTGCAGGAAGCTGGTTTTGTTCACCAGCTTGTAATTGATCGCTTCCGTCATCAGCCGGACGTTGCTGCCACATGCCTTTCGTTCCGTATATTATGGAAACAATCACTCCGATGATAATTATTGCGGAAACAGCATAAAGCCAGTAGCGAGGCTGTTCCTGAGTTTTGGCTTTGACTCTGACTTTCTCAACCGGTGGGGCCACTGTTTCTTCCGGTACGGTTTGGGCAGAAAACTGCAGCCTGTATTCTTCCATAATTTCTTCAACCTTGATACCCAGAAACTTTGCGTAGTTTTTCAAGAAAGCCTTGGCGTATATGGGGCCGGGCAAAACTTGAAACTGCTCCTGCTCCAAAGCCTGAATATACTTGCGTCGGATCTTGGTTTCCTCTTCCACCGCTTCCAGGCTAAGCCCCAGCGCTTCCCTGGTCTCTTGTAATGTTTTGCCAATCTCCACTGTTCTGCCCCCCCATTAAGTTAATCTTTTTACCTTGCCGTCAGGCCCCTGCTGTTTTTATACTCGGGCAGGTTTGTCGTAAAATTAAAGATTATCTCAGACGCTTTTTCAATATCAGTCGTATCCACACAAATACTGTAATCCGCGCTTGGCCCTTCAGGATATTTATATAAGGGGTCATAATAATATTTTAACAGAAATGTAAAAACCGGATCGAAATTTCTATCATCTAGCATCCTGTTCAGTTCCTCAACCTTAACCCGGCCTATTCTCTTTACCAGAGAAGAAGTCGCTTCCTGCAACCGCTTTACATTATCACCCGGCCCGCTGGCATAAATCTCGCGAATCCGCCTGACCCGGCTGACCAGGGGCGCATACAACAAAACCCTGATGCCATTTTTTATGGCGTTCATCATAGGCGGCGGAACCAGCAGGTTGCCAATCCGCCTACTCTCGCACTCTACACAAAAAGCGCCTTTATCACCTATGGAAGTTAAAAACAGCATAATTGAACTTTCAAATGATTTTTGGCTGGGTGAAGGCGGCAGCCCGATTTTCCCGAATACCGATCCCCTGTGCCTGGCCAACCCTTCCAGATCCAGTACGGGCAATCCTTTGCGGCCCAGTTGCAGAAGCACATCTGTCTTGCCTACCCCGGTGAGACCGTGCAGCACAATAGCCTGCTGGGTTAATTCTTCCCGTTCAAAAAATTCTTTAACATAGCGCCGGTAGGACTTATAACCGCCGATCACACGATAGACCCGGTAACCCATGGTATCCAGGACCGAGGCCATAAAACGGCTGCGCTCACCGCCGCGCCAGCAGAAAACAACTAAACTATTCTCGCCAGCCACTTTGTCAATTTCTGTTATCTTCGTGGGGAGCTTGGGCGCCGCCATCTGCAGGGCCAGCCTTTTGGAGGCGTCCGGTCCTTCACGGTGGTATGAGGCGCCGACCAGTGCCCTCTCCTCATTGTTTAAAACAGGCAGGTTTACAGCTCCTGGTACAGTCGCCTCCGCATATTCATTTTCAGAACGCACATCAACCCATAGCACTTTTCCCAACCGGGCAGCTTCATTAATCGTAATGTCTTCAACCATTTATGCTTAACCTCAGTGTTTGGGGTTTAAAAACGGCATGTTAATTGTATGGTTTAGGGTTTCCTTTTTATTTCAAAAATATCAACCGGCTACAACACAGCCAGGACAAAAAAGTGATTGGTCTACTTTTTTCTGAATACCTGGTTGTACTGATCCAGTGTCATCAGTATAGCCCTGGGCTTACTTCCCTCATACCCGCCGACAATACCCCTCTGTTCCATAATGTCAATCAGGCGGGCGGCTCTGGCATATCCTATGTGCAGCCTGCGCTGCAGCATGGAAATAGAAGCATGCCCGCTCTCAATTAATATCCTTACAGCCTGCGCCAGCAGTTCATCCTCCACGTCCGGCACAGCTTCTTCCTCGTACTCCTGGGTAAGAATTTTTTCATCATATACCGGTTCAGCCTGTTTTTTCAAGTAATTGACCAGATCCTCAACCTCCCGGTCCGACAGGTAGGCGCCCTGGATCCGCACCGGCTTGGAGGTGCCCACCGGAAAAAAGAGCATGTCACCTTTCCCCAGCAGCTTTTCTGCCCCGGCCATGTCAAGAATGGTACGGGAATCAATTTGTGAAGAAACAGCGAAAGAAATCCTCGAAGTAATGTTGGCCTTAATCAGTCCTGTAATCACGTCTACTGAAGGACGCTGAGTCGCCACAACCAGGTGAATGCCGGCGGCCCTGGCCATCTGCGCCAGTCTGCAGACAGCGTCCTCCACATCAGCGGGCGCCACCATCATCAGATCGGCCAGTTCGTCTATAATCACCACGATCAGGGGCAGAGGTTGTCCCGTGCCAGGATCCTTGCTTTTAAACAGCTTGTTGTACCGGGTAATGTCCCGTACCCCGGCCATAGCAAACAGCTCATAACGGCGCTCCATTTCCCTGACCGCCCAGCGAAGGGCCGTAGCCGCCTTTTTAGGGTCCGTCACCACCGGGTTGACCAGGTGGGGAATACCGTTGTAGGTGGCCAATTCCACCATTTTGGGGTCGATCATCAGCAGCTTCACTTCGTCCGGCGTGGCCTTAAAAAGTATACTGGAAATCAATGTGTTCAGACACACACTTTTACCCGACCCAGTGGCGCCCGCGATTAATAAATGAGGCATCTTGGCCAGGTCGGTAACTATGGGGTTTCCGGCAATATCTTTCCCCAGCGCTATGCTGAGCTTGGAATCTGCTTGAATAAACTCCTGTGATTCCAGGATATCTCTTACGTGGACCATAGAGATTTCCTTGTTCGGCACTTCGATCCCCACGGCGGCCTTGCCCGGGATGGGCGCTTCTATACGCACACCAGGAGCGGCCATAGAAAGGGCGATATCATCGGCCAGGCTTACTATCCGGCTGACTTTCACCCCTGCGGGAGGTTGTATTTCATAACGGGTGATAGCTGGTCCCTTTGAGACTTGGATTACCTTGGCCTTTACCCCGAAGCTCTCCAGGGTTTCTTCCAGGATGCGTATATTTTCGTTGATATCCTTGTTCATACGGATATTTTTCACTCTATGTGGACGTGACAGAAGGGAAAGCGAGGGAAGCTTAAAGGATGAAATATCCGCTTGAGCTTCTCTGGGAAAGAACGATTCCAGATTATCCATTTCCTTGGGGGCAGCGGATCCTATCTCAGCATTTACCTCAACCGGCAGATCCAATTCCTTTTTTGCGGCAGCAGAAAAATCAAAAACCCGCTCTTTTTGATTTTTTTCTTTACTGCCGGTCGGACTTTTAATTATAGAAAACTGCTCTCCCTCATGATTAATTATAACCGGTGCGGCATGCTCTATCTCCTTTTCTTCCTCCACTTCAGTGAAAAGAAAATTGGTCATGCCCTCAGAGCCTTTTTTTAGAGCTTCCCGCGTTCGGAGCGTAAATCCTTTAGCCATGGCCGCCGCTGAAAGGTTGGTTAAAAGAAGCAGCCCGATCAATCCTATGGTGATCAGAATAATATAAGTCCCTACTATACCAAAAGATTTTCTGCAGACGTAACTGATCAGCGCCCCGATGACTCCTCCGCCGTCACCCGCGACACCAGCTTTAAAAGAGTCTTCGATTGGGATGATCAGATGAAAAAAAGCCAAGACGACTAAAAACAACAGAACAACTCCGTACATCCTCTCGGAAACACTGGTCCTGCTGCGTTTATGCACCAGCTTTGCCCCAACCAGCAGCAACAGCAGGGGAAACAGGTAACGTCCCTCGCCGGCGATGCTTTTCAGGATCTTGTCAATAACACCGCTGACCAGCCCGGATGCAGGTGATAGAAGGCAGACAGTACTTAATACGCCCAGCGCGATCAGGGCGATCCCAAAAATTTCGTATTTAATTTCTTCCTTAAGCTGGCCCAGTACTCCCATGTGTCACCCTCCAGAAATAATATACCACAGTTTGGGCAAAAATCCTTTAAATACACATAAAAATAGCCTTCCCGAAGCAAGGGAAGGCCCTTTTTCCCATTAAAACCTTTTTAAACCGACCTTATGATCACCAAACCGATGATCGCCAGGCCCAGCGCGAAACGGTACCAGACAAACAGCGCGAAACTGCGCTCGGTCAGGTATTTCAGCAGGAATCCAATCGACAGGAAACCAACTACGGCAGAAGTAACAATCCCTACTATAAAGGGCAGGTTAACATCACCGGTTGATAAATCCTTGAAATTCATTACTCCCGCCCCGAAGATAATCGGCGTGGAGAGCAGAAAAGAGAATCTGGCTGCGGTTTCACGGGTAAGTCCCAGCGCCCTGCCGGCGGTCATGGTAACTCCGGAGCGGGACACGCCTGGTATGATGGCAAAGGCCTGCGACAGGCCGATCAGCATGCT
>CAZJGV010000043.1:12234-17287 GCA_964545615.1 uncultured Pelotomaculum sp. | reverse complement strand
CAGGTAAAGCACCTTTTGAATACATCCGGGCACTCCGGTTATCCAGGGCGGCTGTTATATTGCGAAATAAGGATGTTAGAATAATAGACGTAGCTCTCGATTTCGTATTTAACTCGCATGAAGGCTTTACCAGGGCCTTTTCCAGGCATTTTGGCATGACTCCCCAGTATTACTGTAAAAACACTCCTCCCATCAAGCTTTTCATGCCCAACCGTATCCATGATTATTACCTTACTCTGCAAAAAGGAGAGAAACAAATGTCTGTAAATCAAAATACCAGCACTGTTTTTGTTCAAGTGGTTGACCGCCCGGCCAGAAAGCTGATTTTGAAACGCGGGATAAAAGCCACCCATTATTTTGAGTATTGCGAGGAAGTAGGATGCGATGTGTGGGATGTGCTGTCCGGGGTAAAAGAAGCCTTGTATGAGCCGATTGGCATGTGGCTGCCGGACAACCTGCGCCAACCCGGCACATCAACGTATGCTCAGGGTGTGGAAGTTCCTGAAGCTTTTGCGGGAGAAGTCCCTAAGGGATATGACATAATCGACTTGCAGCCATGCAAGATGATGGTTTTTCAGGGACAGCCGTTTGAAGATGAAAAATTTAGTAAAGCAATAGAGGGGCTGTGGGAAACCATGAAAAAATACAATCCCGAGCTTTATGGCTTTGCCTGGGCGGATGAAGACGGACCGAGGTTTCAACTGGCGCCCTTGGGCTACAGGGGCTATATTGAAGCAAGACCGGTCAGGCCGTTAAACACAAATTAGGCTCTTTCCCGGTCGCTGTGCGGGGGGAGGAAGCAAGAGAACCGTCCCCCTGCTTCTCCCCCCTGCTTTTTATTCTATTCGCACCGATTCCATCTTGTCACCTATTTCAATCTGGTCAACCACTTCCATACCCTTAATCACCTTGCCAAAAACGGCGTACTGTCCATCCAGGAAGTCTGAGTCTTTTTTCAAAATGTAAAACTGTGAGCCGGCCGAATTGGGATCTGTACTGCGGGCCATAGCTACAGCCCCACGCACGTTTTTAAGGTCCTGGCTTATTTCCAGCGGGATGGTCCAACCCGGCCCGCCGGTGCCGTTACCCAGCGGGTCCCCGCCCTGGATTACCCAATCCTCCACCCGGTGAAAAGTAAGGCCGTCGTAAAAGTTAGAGCCAATCAGCTTTTCATAATTGCCCACTGTAGTAGGCATTTTGTTTGGATAAACTTCAAACACAACAGGTCCTTTCGCGGTTTGCACAGTAACCGTTTTAGCGGTTTCGACACCTTTTTGGGTTGACCAGTAGGCAATAGAGACAGCCAGAATGATCACAATGATAGCGGCAGCGGCAATTATGATGTTTCTTTTCTTTTTATCTGAAAACATGGATGCGCCGGACCTGGCTGAAGTCTTGGCAGCAGCGCTTTTACCCTTTTTCGCACCTCCGGCATTCTTAATGTTTTTCGTGTTTTTGTCACTTCTAACATTTTTGCTGTTTTTTACTGTCTGAGCACTCTTTTTGTTTTTTTCTTTTTCAGCCAAATATTTCCCTCCCCCACCAAAAATTCATTACTTAGGATACTTCGACGCATAAAAAGAAAAACCCTGCTCGAGAAAGCAGGGAATGGATAAAGTGGCATACATTAAGTATCTTACCCGTTTGCAGACTTCTTATACACAGCTCTGCAACTAGGATATCTGACCGGGTAAGAAAGTGGCGATTTGCGGGAAGACCATCAAGATCGCTATACATAACAATATGGCCAGCAGGAAAGGCCAGACCCCTTTAAATATTACTTCCAGGGGGACATCCGGCACTATACCCTTGATGATATATACGTTCATGCCCACCGGAGGGGTGATTACACCCATAGCCACCACCATGACAATGATCACCCCGAACCAGATCGGATCGTAGCCAAGCGTTGTGACCGCGACCGGGTAAAAAATGGGTATGGTCAGCAGGACCAGCGCCAACGCGTCGATAAAACAGCCCAGCACCAGGTATATGAACAGGATAATAGCCATGATGGCAAAAGCAGGCAGGGCAAGTGCGCCGGCCCAATTGGCCAGTTCAAAAGGAACCCTGCTCACAGCCATAAAGCGGCCAAAGATCACAGCCCCGGCAACCATAAACATAATCATGGCGCTGGTGCGCGTGGTGTCATAAAGGGATTTCTTAAAACCCTCCCAGCTCAGGCGCCTCTCTACAAGCGATACAGCTAAAACTCCCGCGGCGCCTACCGCGCCCGCCTCCGTGGGCGTGAACCAGCCGGCAAACAGGCCGCCGATAGAGAGCACGAAGACGAATAAAACCTCTCCCAGGCCGCCGCGCAGCGATTCAAGCCGCTCCCGCCAGCCCGACTTCGGTCCCGCGGGTCCCAGGGATGGGTTGCGGAGAGTCAGGATATAAATAGTCGCCATATACAAAAACATAAGCAATATACCAGGCAGTATCCCCGCCATAAACAGCTTGCCCACCGACTGCTCGGTCGCCATGCCGTAAACAATGAAGATCACGCTGGGCGGGATCAGCACGCCCAGGACTCCGCCCGCGGCGACACTGGCCGTGGCCATGGAAGTGTCGTACTTGTATTTCTTCATTTCCGGCAGGGCAATCGCGCCCATGGTCGCCGCCGTGGCGGTGTTTGACCCGCAGATAGCGCCGAATACGGCGCAGGCGACCTGAGTCGCTATGGCCAGCCCGCCCGGGTAATGGCCGATCAGCTTGTAAGCAAAAACATATAACCTAGTTCCGATTCCCGAATAATAAGCGAGAAATCCCATCCATACAAACATCGGTATAACGCTCAATGAATAAGAAGATAAATTGGCATACATCTCCTTGGCCACCATATTTAAGGCTGCCTGCGGCGAGACCATGAAGCTGAATCCTGCAAATCCAACCAGGGCCATGGCGATCGCTATCGGCATTCTTAAAGCGATCAATGCCAGAAAAGCTATTATGCCGATTAAACCAATAGTAAGTACTGTCATTTTTCTGTTGCCGCCTTAATGATAAATTCGATAGACCTTACCAGCAAAACCAGGCAGTAGACCAGCATACCCAGGGCGATCAGGTAGACAAAGGGATAAATCGGCATCTGGGTTGTGGAGGAGACCAGGCCGCTTTCCATCATACTCCTGGCATATGCCCCGACGTACCAGGCGGAGACAGCCAGGAAACACATCGATATGATGTTTATAAGCGCGCTGATTACAGCCCGCAGTCTGGCGGGAAGCCAATCCACCACGATGCTGATGTCAATGTGCGCGTTCTGCACGCCGCAGTAGGCCAGCGCCAGGCCTATCACCAGCGCGGTAAGCAGGCCCACGTATTCATAGGCGCCAAATACCGGTGTTTTCAGCAATACGCGCAGCAATATGTTTATTACGATCAAAACCATCGTTGCAACCAGAAAAAATCCCGCCGCCTGGTCCAATATCCGGCTAATTCCCGTGACCAGGCCTGAAAACCGTTTCATCTTACTCAGTTACCTCCACCAGCCTATTTATACTCCGCATTATATTTGTCAGCCAGTTCCTTGACCTTGTCCAGGATCTGCTGGCCTTCGATCCCCTTACCCTTCATACTGGCTACATACTCGTCCTGGATCGGCTTGACCAGGGTAATCCAACGGTCCGCCTCCTCTTTCTGCAGGGTGAGCAGTTTCATGCCTTTCTCATCAACCGCATACTTCAAAGCAGCCTCGTTCTGCTTGTCCCACAGGCCCATGGCCACTTTTTCAAAGTACTCCTCATTGACCTTCTCAATGGCCTTCTGCGTTTCAGGGGACAGGGAGTTCCACTTGTCAAGGTTCATGGTCACAAAGAACAGGGTATTGTAAAGGAAAGGCGTTTTGGTTATATATTGGGTGACTTCGGCCTGTTTCCAACCCTGCAGCACTTCAATAGGACCGAGGTTACCCTTGACCACTCCCTTGGACAATGCTTCATAAGCGTCTGACTGCGGCATCGCCACGGGGTTCGCTCCCAGTGTCTGCAATGTCTTGGCGCTGAGTCCGGTGGCCCTTATTTCCAGCCCCTTTAAGTCTTCCATTTTCTGCACCGGGACTTTTGTAAAAAGGTCTCCCGAGCCGGTGGTCAGCACCATCATCAGCTTGGTGTCCTGCACTTCTTTGGGGTTGAGCTGTTTGATGCCCTCCCAGGCGACCTTGCTGGCAACCCTGGAGTTATTGTAAGTAACGCCGGGAAGTTCAAAAGCTTCAAGCGCGGGGAAGCGCCCTCTGGTATAAGAGAAACATGACAGGCCCATATCGGCGATACCATTTACCACACCGTCATAAATCGCATCCGCTTTCAGCAGTGTTTCCTGGGGGTAGCTTGTAACTTTCACCTTTCCATTGGTGGCTTCTTCGATGGCTTTAGCCCAGGGTTGGATTAAATCCTTCTCAGCCGGGTGAGTGCTCGGGAAAAAATGCGCCAGCTTAAGCTCAACCACCTTTTGACCTTGTTCCGGGGCAGTTGATTTCGATGAACAGCCGCTCAGGGTAACCAGCGCTGTCACCGCCAGCAACATTAAAATCATACCGGTTGACCGTGCCAGCTTCCACCTACCATTGCCAATCAATAATCTTTTCACCATTTCTCCTCCTTTTAAACTATTTTTGCAAAATAAAAAAACCCCTATAGGAGTTTTAGGCGAGCAGTAAAAATCATTTTACTTAAACAGGGAATACAGAACATGATACTCCCTTTGCCTGCCGTATTACCATCCTACGCTTTGCTGTGCCCTACTGTTCTTCATTTAAACCTGCCGTACTACCCGTAAAAAGAAAATCTGCCCTCGAACCCGGTTCTTTCACCTTCCTTTCTAAATAACTATAATTTTACTTCGGCGGCAGCAAAGAAATTCCTGCAGAACAGGAAAATATTTTTCGACATTATTTACTCACTGTTTATCTTTTTGAATTCTTCCGGCAGGCTGTAACTGCCCTCCCTGATAATCGAAGTTTTTACTCCATGTAGTGAAATTTTTTGCAGGCGTGCGCTTAAAGCCAAACCGAGCGAATCGTGGCGGCCCAGAATCACCCTGGTTTGGCCGTTTG
>CAZJGV010000043.1:0-12224 GCA_964545615.1 uncultured Pelotomaculum sp. | reverse complement strand
AGCGGGAGCGCAGCTGGCGCCACCGGCCGTCTGGGCGCGTGCCAACAATTCCATTGCTTTGGGATGCTCCATTGTGACCGAAAGCTCATACTGTTTGTGCCGGCGCAAACGGCCGGCGCTAAAGGAAATACTGCGGTCACCGATACCGCCGAAACTATACAGGTTGAAAATAGCCCTGCCCCCGTGCTTGAAAATGGTACGCTCACGGGACATTTCCGACAAATCCAGCCTGCTGATTTTGTAGGCATTGTACTCAAAGCTTTTTTCATATACTTTCATAACCGCATAGGAGCAGGGGAACTGAACTGTCGCGGGCAGTTCAACATAGGGCAGACTGCCGGTCATAAAAGGGCTTGTGCTTACCTTGTGGTGGTGCATGTGACCGTAAAACACTCCCCTGACGCCCGGAAAGCGCCTGATGGTCTGCTGGAACCGCCTGAAATCCTTCGTGCCCAGCCACACATCGAAACCGTTGCAGGGGTGGTGGAGAAAAAGGAAGGCGGGACGGCCCATTCCCTCTTTTAACCGCTCCTCCACCCAGCATAGCTGCTCCTCGCCGATCCGCCCCCAGTCTTTATCCTGGATGCAGCTGTCAATGAGGATCAACTGGTGCTCCATAATACTAAAACTGGCCCGGGTTTCTGCCCGGTTGGCCACATATTTTAAAAATCCCTGCTCACCAAGGCCCGCGTACTTAAGATATTTGTCATGGTTGCCGATACAAGCTACATAGGGAATTTCACCAAAGGCAGGCAGCAAAAAATCACGCAGACCTTGATACTGCAGTTCACTGGCCGAGTCCGTCAGGTCACCGATCAGCAAGGCCAGATTAATATTCCTTTGCTTGACATCCCTGACGCACTGTTCAAAAAGAGCGCCGGAATACTTGCTTAGTTTGCCGAAGTACTTTTCGTTGACATCACTTGCGGAATTTCCAAAGGTGATATGCGCATCGCCGATAAGCCCCAGGCTGAATATCAGTCTCCCCTCCGGCGCGGGCAAAGTTTTGAAGGAGTTGAGGGACCCCCTGGCCCCTGCGCTCTCAACACGATACCAGTACCGGGTGGACGGTTTTAAGCCACGCACTTCCATAAGGTGATATTCGGTATCCGGTAGTCCGGTATATTTGACCAGGCTCTCAGGATTCTCGCCCAGGTAAACGGTGGTATCAACTTTTTCACCCGTCGTAACCCAGGTGAGCACAGCGTGGTCACTGCCTGCTGTACACAATTCTTCGTTTTTAATAACAATCATATTAAAGCTGGCCCCACTCTCATGCAAGATTCTAATGCCAGAATATGAGTGCAAAGAAAAATATGTTATCGCCTGAGAACAATGAAGGAATATTATTGTTTTCCGACGAAGTTTTGATGAAATTTTTAAAGTTTGGTGGTAAAAAATGAAACGGCTTCTTTTTCAACATCTCCTGCAGCAAAACAAGGATATCGTCCTGCTCATAGGAAACGACGGCAGGATTATAGACGCCAATGAAAATGCGTTAAAAACTTACGCGTACACTATTGAGGAACTTACGACCAGAAATATCCAGGACCTGCTGGCGCCGGATATTATCCTGAACGTCGCGGATTTGATCGCGAAATCCGCAGAGAGAGCCGTTGAAACAGAAACGCTGCAGCAAAACAAACACGGAGATATCTTCCCGGTGGAAATAGTAGCAAGAAGCGCCCGCACTGGCGATGAAGAGACAATTTTACTTGTGATTCATGACTTTTCGGAACCAGAGCTGACCGAAAACGATAAGCAACAGAACCGGAGATATAAAGAGCTGAAAATCGCTTACGAAGAAATAAAAGCGGCTTATGAAGAGCTGGCCAAAACAACTTACGAATCTTTTAATGACTACAGCAGCCTGTTGCTGTCCAAGCGCAGGGAGGAACAGGCGCGTAAGCGGGCCGAACTCCTGTCCAACACCGACTATCTGACCGGCGTACTGAACCGGCGCGCCTTTGAAAAACAGCTTGACGCCGAGATCAACCGGGCCGGCCGGGAGAACCTGTCCCTGGGGGTGATCCTGACCGACATTGATTTCTTTAAAGCAATTAATGACATACACGGCCACCATGTCGGCGACGAGGTTTTAAAAACTTTTGCCGACTTTCTCTCGCAGCAATGCCGCTCCTATGACTTTGTGGGCCGTTTCGGCGGGGAAGAATTTATCCTCTGCCTGCCCGGTGTTGGTGAAAAACAGGCGATCATGATCGCCCGGCGCTTGTGTTCTCGGGTGCGGGAGCTGCAGCTAACGGAGTCCTGTCCCAACGGCATAAAAATAACGGCCAGCTTCGGAGTGGCCGTTTTGAAAAAAAACGGGAGTGAAACTATCGATTCAATTATAAAACGGGCCGATGCAGCGATGTACCTGGCTAAAACAGAAGGCAGGGACTGCGTCCGGATGGCCTCTTAAATAAAGTTTTGCTGCACCTTGTCTCCTATAATTTTTGCCTGGTTGGGCGCAGGGTGAGCGATCCGGCGCCGCCCAGAAAGGCCACCGCCGCAGCCAGCAGAAAGGCCTGGCCGAAAGAATGGGACGAGTCCGCCAGGTAGCCAGCCACGGAAGGAGCGGTAGCCTGACCTACGGCAAAGAACAGCGTAACCATGCCCAGAGCCGCCGGGGCCAGTCTCGGGCCCATGTAGTCACCGCAGGCAGCTGCTACGATGCCGGGGATGCTGAAAGCCGAAAGCCCGTACAGAAAAGCCGATAAATACAGGGTAGAGGTAGCGCCGGCAACCGCGAACAAGAAGAAACTGACCGCCTGCAGCCCGAATACCACGGCCAGGGCATACTTGCGTCCAAGCCAGTCAGAGGCGACACCCCAGAGGATACCGCCAAAAATTCCAATGACACCTATGGTTGACCATATCGCGCCCGCCTGAGCCTGACTGAAACCTTTATCGCTAACCATGGCGGCGGAGAAAAAGGTGCCGTAAATAATATAGGAAAAACCGAAGAACAGGTAGACCAGTCCAAGGTGCCACAACGCCGGTGACCCGTAAACTTTGCTCCAGGAAATAGCGCCGGCGCTTGTTGAGTTTTCACTCATACGGCCAACCGGGGCGCCTGCGGGGGTCAGCCCTTTTTCCGAAGGGCTGTTCCGCAGTAAAATCCAGCCCAGTACCCCCAGCAGAACCACCACCCCACCCAGGATGAACCAGCTCAGACGCCAGCCATTTTGCGGATAGGCCGTGATTATACCGGGCACCAAAAAACCGGTTATTAAAAAGCCAAAACCCGACCCGCCGACTAAAAACCCTGTAGCCATACCGCGGCGTTCAGGTGGGAACCAGGCGGAAATAAGGCCCATTACCGGGATATTACTGCCCGCGCTGCCTATGCCGGTCAAAAAACGAAGGGCTACCACCCCGGCCAGACCCCCGGCGGTCCCTGTCAGGAACATGGTGGCGCCGGTCAACAGCAGGCCGCAGCTGATTACAATGCGCGGCCCGAACCTGGAAGCGAGAAATCCGCCGATAACAGAAAAAACCGTGTAACCCACCAGGTTTCCGGTAGCGATCACACCCATCTGGGTATTATTCAAAAGCAGCCCTTCCCGCATGGAAGGCAGAATTGTAGCATAGCCGAACCGGGCAAAACCCAGAGCGCCCATCACGGTCAAAATCCCTGTAAGCAGAATCACCCAGCTGTAATTAAACCGTGTCCCTCCGCCTGCCGGCCTGGTCTCTGGTTGTTTTCTAGCCATTATTATCCCCCCAATAAAAAACATCCCCGCAGGAATGTTTTAAATACGTAAAAAACAATTTAAAAAAACAATGGAATATTCTCCGTATCTACCATCCTGCCATCCTGTGTTTCATTATAAAGCTCATGTTTACCAGCCGCAAGTTAGTTTATTGCCATAATGCAACACTTTTTTTCCTTGCTCCCATCTTCCTTCGCTACGCTAGTTTCACATGTACAATACTGGAGCTTTTTGTTTTATCACTCTGGGCCATGTAATTTATAATGAGCAGTATTTTCATCCACATCAATTCCTGCGAGCTGCATAAGGTAAAGAGCATTGCGGGTAGTGGACGGACCAGGACGTAATTCATAATCAAAATATATCCTTCCATCCTTGTAATATTCCTGAAAGTGGTAGTTTGCTATTCTGTCATTTTCTCGTTCAAGCTCACAAAGTTCAAGGTCGTGAGTGGAAACCAAACCTATGGAGTTGGTTTGGCTTAACTTGTTAATGAGCACCCTGGCGCCTGTATGACGGTCTAACGAATTGGTGCCTTTGAAAATTTCATCTAACAAGAAAAAAACCTGTTTCCCGGATTCAGCTTCTTTTACAATTTTTTTTATTCTTAAGAGTTCGGCATAAAAAGAAGATATGTTCTCCCCAAGATTATCGCTAATCCTCATACAGGTATTTATTTCCATGATTGAAGCCTGAAACCACCCTGCACAAACCGGCGCACCGGCATAAGCAAGTACCAGGTTGATACCTGCTGTCCGCAGCAGTGTACTCTTCCCGGACATATTGGAGCCGGTGATTAACAAAACTTTTGCTTTTTGATCAATTGCGAGGTCATTATGTGTTCTCTTTCCTGTTATTAGAGGATGGCCTATACCTTTTGTTGCGAAAACCGGTTGCTTCCCGTCACAAATAACAGGCCTTACCCAATCCGGATTTTCAAATCGTATTACTGCCAGACTTGCCAGTGCTTCCATGCTTCCCAGTGCTTCAAACCATTTTTTCAGACCTTGACCCGACTTCTGTTTCCAGCGTTCGAGGGCTATAATATTCTGGAAATCCCATAGTACTAATATATTAACAAAAAAATAAAAGAGATTTCTCCTGTTGGCCATTGCGTCTATTATTGAAGACAGCCTGTCAATCTGTTTAAAAACTTCTAACCGCTTTTTATCTTTAATCCCGTCTTTTATTTTCTTAATGTGTGGGGATTTGAAATTACGTTTTTCAAAAAGCTTCAGCATTTTATAATAAACCAGCAAATCACCGGCATACTTCTCTGCTATACTGAACATCCTGTACCGCTCCCGTCTTTTATAGGAAAGCAGCGCCAACTGCAATACCAGTGCGGCTGCCGGCAGGTACCAGGGTATTATATTCGTCACAGACACTGTTAAAATGAGCATAACGGTAACGACCGGGCAAATCCTTAGCACGGCAATTACCCAAAAATTCCTGAAGAACTCACTGCTTTCTGCAGCCCACTGGATCAGGTCTTCAGGATCATGCATCTTACCTTTTGCCAGCATTCCTTCCGCTAAAAACCTTTGCCGCCACTTAAGCATTTTTGCCAGCTCATCCACTGCTTCTTGTCTTTCACGAATATCGTCACTGTTTCCCGCTACCCCCAAAAACAATTCACTGAGCTTGCGTCTGCCTATAAAGGTATTTGCTGTGCTTATCCACTGGAAAAGAGAATTTTTACCGAAAATATCGAGATCCTCCGCATAGCTGTGGCCGCTATCCTTAAAATCCCCCCCGTCATCTGCAAATGTATTCCATTCCCCCTTCATCCGTTTTAGCGAGCCAGCATTGATATCGCGAAGCAAAGTGGAATATTTACTACCATTTTTAAGTCTTTCGTGGCGAACAACCAGATAAATAAATATTAAAGCAAATGAAATTAGAGCAGCGGTAAAAAGGATGTAATTGTGAACCATGTACGTAAGCACCGCCGCAGCAATTCCTGTGATAAAAACCGCTGGTCTTAGATTGCTGATCAGCCGTTCTGCCTTACCCTGTCTCTGCAGCAGTTTGTTATAACTGGCTTCTCTTCTTTCATATTTCTGTTTTACAGCTTCCAAATCTTAATCCCCTTTTCCTATAGACAATCCAATCTTATACTGAAGTATTAATGGCAGCAAGAGCAACGTCCTTTTGGCCCTGCCATTATTTTGATTAATTGATTAATTGACACAAACCAATTTTTGTGATATTTTAATGATATCAATTTGATATCACATATAAAGGGGGTTTGCAAATGTCCAACCTATCAGTTACAAGCGAAAGACAACTGCATTATGAAGAAATCAAGGCAAAAAGTATTAGCGGTATGATGATGCTGGTACTGAACATCGCCCTGATGATCGGCGCCATACTTGGATTCATTTACGGCATTGTTCTTGCCGAAAGAGGTGCATTATCAGGTCTCTGGTTAAGCCTGGTCGTAGTTTGCGCTTTGTATCTTTTCCTGATCGGGCCCTTCTTGTTCATTGGGCTGAAAATCCTCCAGCCCAACGAAGCTCTGGTGCTCACCCTGTTTGGAAAATATTACGGGACATTAAGGGGAGAGGGCTTTTTCTTTGTCAACCCCTTTGTCACCGCCATGAATCCGGCTTCTGCCAATGCTGCGGCAGGTACTGCCGTTTCACTTGAAAAAGCCCCGTCCGGAGGGAAATCCTCAATCCATGGAGTCAACGTGAAAGTTCCCAATAAAAAGATTTCCCTGAAAAGCATGACCTTGAATAACGAGACACAGAAGATCAACGACGAGCTGGGTAACCCGATCATCATCGGCATCGTAGTCATCTGGAAGGTGGTCAATACTGCCAAGGCGGTCTTTAACGTAGATAACTACACTGAATTTCTGTCCATCCAATGCGATTCGTCACTGCGCAACATTGTACGTCTCTATCCCTATGACGCCTCCTCGGAGGATGGCGAAAAATCCCTGCGGGGCAGCAGCCAGGAAATTGCAGAGAAGATCAAGGAGGAAATTCAATCAAGAGTTGATATCGCCGGTCTTGAAATATTAGAGGCCCGGATCACCCATCTGGCCTACGCCCCGGAAATCGCCGCAGCCATGCTGCAGCGGCAGCAAGCCTCCGCCATCATCGCCGCAAGACAGATGATAGTTGAAGGCGCCGTTGGAATGGTGGAAATGGCCCTGTCCAAGCTGAGCGAGAATAACATCGTTCAACTGGATGAAGAGCGGAAGGCAGCCATGGTCAGCAATCTCCTGGTTGTCCTGTGCGGGAATAAGGATCCCCAGCCTATCATCAACAGCGGTACCATATATTAGAGGCGAATACACCACAAGCTTTGAGCCAGAAATGGTTTTTACTTAATTCAGACCTGTAGGTGCGGAGGGGTGATACCGATTGGAAAATGCGGCGAATAAAGAAAAGGATAAGAAGCAGATTCTGTTGAGAGTATCCCCCTCTCTCTGGAAGGAATTAGCCGCCTGGGCTGAAGACGACTTCCGTTCCATCAACGGCCAGATCGAATACCTGCTGACAGAATGTGTCAGGCAGCGAAAAAAGACAAATAGAAATAAATGAAAGGGGAAGCAGGGGGACGGTTCTCCTGCTTCCTTTGCTACAAGAATTTCACATGTACAATGTTTGAGCTTTTTTATCATCAAACATTTTCGCCCTGGTAATCCAGCCGACATTGAAAAAATCAGTAAAAATCTTTTGTATGCCTGCAAAATCACATTCTGGCATTTGGTCCACAAGCTCTACCGCCTTGGGATCATTTAAGACCGGATTTCCCATTTTACTCAGCTTCGCCCTCCCCCACAACGGCAAGAGCAGTGTCTTTTGCACATCTCTTAAGTCGATTTTCATTTTTAGCTGAACCCCCTTTTACAAATAGCATTTTTAATCATCCCGGCAGTTCCCCCTGCGTGTCTTAGCGTGGGTCAACATCACTTTTCACTGCAAGTGGCATCGCGTCCCATGTCTGCCCAAGAAGAATTCGTCCAGCCTTCTTTTTATTGATTCCACCCCATTGTTTAAAGTAGAACATTGTATCTTGACGGTCACACTCCTTCTTAATGGAAAATACCCATTCAGTTTTCATCTCCCTGGCGCCAAATCCACTTTCTCCACCGACAATTGCCCAATCAATCCCTGATAAATCTATACCTTTGACTTCATCAATCAAAGGTTCAAACGAGACAAATCGGACCTTTGCCGGCACTTTTCTCAATTCATCAATACGATTTTTGTACTTCCCGCTTTCAACGGTAACCCCTTGCCATATGTTGGTAGTCCAATTAAGTGAGTCCGCCAGTGCTGTAAGTCGTTCAGCCCTCTTCGTCAGTATTTGAAAAGTATGCCATGGTGCACTGTTCATAACATCAAAAACTTTTATAATAAATTCTAACGGTATGTCCTCATGGAATAAGTCTGACATTGAATTTACGAATATCATCGACGGTTTTTTCCATTTAAGCGGGTCGTTGAGAGATTTCTCATGCAAGGTTATATCAAACCCATTCGCATACTTTTCATTTCCCATCAATTTAAGCCTTTTCGCCATGGTATATGCGTAACAGTTTTTGCAACCGTCAGACAGTTTTGTGCATCCCGTTACCGGATTCCAAGTGTTTTCTGTCCATTCAATTTTTGTCTTAATAGCCATGATGTCCACCTTTGTCAAGCTCTATAGACTAATAATTTTTGAGTATAGATTAACATTGTCTAAGATATATTCACTGTACCCGATTTTAAGCGGGCGCCTTTTTGGAGTTATATGGGCTTTTTGCAGATGAAAAGACTCCATAGCTAAAATATTTTGGGGGACATCAAAATATTGTTGATAGCAGGTAAAAGCTGACGGATCATCAGTGATAACTTTAGCGCCACAAGCTACCGCTTCAACAACAGTATTTGAGAAATCGGGGATAGGATTATTATCAACAAGATAGAATAAATAATCAATTTTTTGCAGGAAAGATGGCATTCCCCACGGTGGAATGAAATCGAAAAACTCAACCTTCTCCGGTTTACACTGGTCTAAGAAAGAAGCTTTTCCTTTTCCCTGGGCCAAGAAAACCAGGCTTGAACTAGAAGAAAAACTGTTCCAAAAACCGAGGATATTATCCAGGCTTTTATGCTGCCAGTAGTAGTTTATTTTACCGATATAAGCAAAAACAATATCCCTCTCATCCCTGACTTTCGGATAAAAACAACGTTCATCCGGAACATGACGTGGAAGGTTAATCGAATTTTTGTTTAATTTTTTTAAATCAGTTCTGTCAGTTACTAAAGCCGAGGCATTAGAAATGGTTCTTTTTAAGAGTTCATTTAATAAACCCCTGTCCCAGAACTTTGCCAAATCACTGCCACCATGCCGGATAATATATGGTATCTCAGTAATCGTACCAGCTAAAAAAGCAACTATTCCATAGGGGACAAGATAATGGCTGTCAATAAGATCTATTTTATATTGGTTACATACCTCCAGCACTTTGTTAAGCAGTCTTTCTTGAAAAAGCTGTGAATACGGGATATGCCAGGGCGTTTCTTGTTCCACATTATGAACAACTACACCCACTGGCAGATGATAATCAGTGCCGCAAGATCCGATCTTATATTCATCTTCTACTGCTGAAGCATTAGTCACCACATGAACTTCCAAACCCGCCTCAGCACACCCACGGGCCAACCAATATGTTTTGGAAGCTATACCTCCCTGAATCGGAGGGAATTTACTAATTATACATACTTTCAAAAATTCCACCTGCCAGGGCTTCCTCCAAGCTGAAAGCCGGATCAAAATTCCCGTTATTGTGAAAGTAAAAATAAAAAAACAAATCAAACATAAAGATATCCGTTTTGTTCGTCAGGTAACGTTTATACGGGTGTCGCCGGACGTGGACATCGCTAACATGATTATTAATGTAATCCCTTACCTGTTTATCAAGTTGGCTAAGGGCTGCCGGCATTCCAAACTTCTTTCTTTTACAAACATCCTCGATACCGTAACGGGCAAAATAATGTTTTGCCACATCTTTTAATAATAGTTTTGTGACCCCGGGCTTAGGCGCCTTAAATTCTATTGGTAATTTCAACGCTAGCTTAACGATATCATCATATAGGTAAAACGGCCGGATTTCAAAACCAAAGGCGCCTGAAGAGCGGTCTACGCTCCAGAGATGGTAATTGGACAGGCCACTCTTCAGTAACGCGTCAAAAACATTAAGGCGGTACAGTGATTCATCCTCAGGGAGTGGGAAAAGCCGGTTCACCTGGCTTGTCAATCTATCGTTTGAAACATTCTTTGTAGCTTCTTGCAACCGGAAGCGCATACGGTCGGCAAACCCAAGAGGGTGGGTATAAGTCCAGTAATAGCCACCGAAAAGCTCGTCCGCTCCCTCTCCGGTTAAAGCGACCTTGACATGACGGGAGGCCTCTTTGCACAAAAGATGAAAGGCTACACCACCCTGCAGGTCAAAGACACCACCAGCAACTACATTTTCATAATGGTAAACGAAGTGTGGCAGTTCAGCCATGTAATCTTGTAAAGTAACATTAATTTCGTGATGCTCGCTGTTTATTGCCTTCGCCACACGCCGGGACCAGGGCAGGTCCGGGGCAAGAGGACCATCCGCAAGGCTGAAAGTTTTAACTCTCCCAAATGCTTCTTTACAGAGTACCGCCATTAGAGAAGAGTCGACGCCTCCTGATAGATAAACGCCAATCTCATGGTCACTATGTCCGGCTATCAATTCCATAGCGCCAGGCAGGAGGGTAGAAAGTAGCATTTTTTTATGTTTATAGTCTTCCTCCGCGCCAGTCACAGAAAAAGCATTCGGTGGAGTATAGTAGCTCTCGGTATAGATATTCAGACCGTCAAACGTCAGAATTTCCCCCGGGCCGACTTGCTGAATTCCTAAAAAAAGCGTTTCCTTAGGGGAAAAGATATAACCAAAAGTGAAAATCTCTTGTAGGGCTGATACATTTAAGTTGGGTTGGGGGTCAATCCACCTCAACAATGCTTTTATTTCTGAGGCAAAAGCAAGTTCCCTTCCCTTTTGGCAGTAAAAAAGCGGTTTAATGCCAAACGGGTCTCTGGCCAAAATCAGCCTGTCACCATCCAGAATGACAATTGCAAACATCCCTTTTAGGTGTCTAACAAAATCCGGTCCAAATTTATGGTACAGCGCCCATACTACTTCAGTATCCGTACCAGTTAAAAAACTGTAACCTTCTGCTTCAAGCTTCTTCCGCCAGAAGCGATAATTGTAAATTTCCCCATTCAATAAAACCTGGGGTCCTGTTTCGTCACGGCAATAAGGAAAAGGCACATCTGATTGGCCGGTGATGTGAAGCCTTGCGCCCCCAAGAGTATGTTTGCCTCCGACTATTTTTGAAGAACTCGCATCCGGTCCCCGGTGAGCTACGGATGCGGTCATTCGTTCTATTTTTTTTATGTCATTGCTGCCGTAAACCCCACATATACCGCACATTCTATTGCTCTTTTCCCTTAAAATAAATAAGCAATTCTTTTAACGCCCAATAAGCTAGGGCAGTACCCTCATCAATATAATGATAGGCCCACATTCCATTTGAAAGCTGGTTCTTTTGTAGCCAGTCCAAGGAACGCTCTAATACAACACCGGGAATTGAATCAGCTTGGGTTAACAATCCTAACGCTGCAACTGAAGTGCACCATGGATCGCTACCACAGGGGTGCTCACGCCAGGGGCCAAAACCGCCATCGTCATTCTGGGAAGAAATAAGAAAAGCTGTTAAAGAACTGATTAAATCATGATCTTGGGGGTAATAATTGTGTTTGCTGAAAGCTAATAATGGTAAAGCAAGCTTATAGCTTAACTTTAGTTCTGTTTTTAGTTCTTCCAGACAAGCTTTCTCCAGCCATAACAGGACATCATTATCAATCAGTTCAGGGACAAGTATTGCAACCCATGAGGTGTATGGTATCCTCGGATCATCGCGGTTATTTCTACCCCATCCAACCCCTTGTTGCTTTTGTGATTTCAGCCAGTTAAGACCGCTAATTAAGGAATCTTTGTAATTCTCTGGCATTCTCTTTAAATATGCTAAAGCCCACGCTGTTTCCTCAACATCAACCCATCCTCCGTCAAGATGTTGCTTACTACATATATATTCAATTAAATCACTGAACAATAGATCTTTTTTAAATACATGTTTGTCTAAAAGAACGATCCCAATCTTTATTAATCTCTCGGGATCAAGCCGTTTATGCAATCCCAGTTTCAAAGATTTAAGCAATGTTATTGAGGCGGTAGATAACGCCTCTGCCAATTTTCTTCATCTCCTGTCTCCATAGCTTCTAAAATGCTTATGCATTTTTTACAATAATAGTTCAGTTGCTCATCACCGCGAAGATCTTGATTTACTTTTAATTTAATACTTTCATATATAGGCTGTTTGCATCGCATACAACGAATTTGAGGTTTAAGCTGTTAACGCTACCGTATTAAGTCCAGAAACAGCTGGTGTTAATTGTCCACAGTCT
>CAZJGV010000042.1:16620-17848 GCA_964545615.1 uncultured Pelotomaculum sp. | reverse complement strand
GTCTTTAATAAAAAAGGGATTTTACAACGGGCTTAGCTTTCACAGGGTCATCCCTGGATTTGTGATCCAGGGCGGCTGTCCCCACGGTACTGGAACTGGTGGACCGGGTTACAAAATTAAGTGTGAAATTAACCCGAACAAACACGTGCGCGGCTCCCTTTCGATGGCCCATGCCGGTAAGGACACCGGGGGCAGCCAGTTTTTTATCTGTTATGACGCCTTCCCCCACCTGGACGGATTACACACCGTTTTTGGCAAGGTGTTGGAAGGGATGGAAGTAGTAGACACGATTAAACAGGGTGATAAGATGAAGGAAGTAACTATTGCGGATGAAGAATAATTAATTCGCAGCTACAAGTCCTGGCTAACCGCCAGGGCTTGTTTTTGCAACAAAAAGGATTTTGCCATGTTTTTATAGAAAAGTTGTATTCATTCCAGTTACAGGGGCTATAAAAATGAAAAATGACTTTATTGTATGTGACCTTGAAACTACAGGCCTGAATTTCACTGTCGATAAGATAATAGAAGTAGGCCTGGTCAGGCTGGAACAGGGGAAGATTACCGGGAGATATCATACCCTGGTCAATCCCGGCCTGGCCCTGCCCTTAAAGATAAAGAGGCTCACAGGAATTACTGACAGTGACCTGGAGGAGGCGCCTCAGCTTACAAGTGTTTTGCCGGAAATTTTAGAATTCATAGGTGACGAGGCCATAGCCGGCCATAATATCAATTTTGACCTGGGGTTTTTGACCGCCGCGCGAGGCGCTCCTTTCAGGAATCCTGTTTTCGATACGCTGGAATTGGCCAGAATCGTTGCACCTGACGCACCCGCCTTCCGGCTTGAATCACTTTGTGCCATGCTAAATATCAGCACTGAGGGGAAACACAGGGCGCTGGAAGACGCCCTGGCAGCAGCTTGTCTAATAAATGAATTGACTGATAAATTACGTGAGATCAATCTTAATACATTGATGCAGCTCGGCAAACTTCTGGCTGAAGCCCGTTCAGACTGGTCAGGCTTTATCAGTGATTTAATCAAAAGCAACCTGAAGACGTTTCCTGATCAAAAAATATCCCCTATATCTTACTGGAAGAGGGATGGGGATAAAGTCTTTCAAAAAGTCAGACCTCACCCGGAGTATTATGAGAGCAAAGAAAAAGCATTATTAAAAGAGGAAGAAGTGGTTTCTTTTCTAAGAAATGATGGTCCTCTGGCCGGGGCGCTGCC
>CAZJGV010000042.1:9551-16610 GCA_964545615.1 uncultured Pelotomaculum sp. | reverse complement strand
AGCAGGAAGCGATGGTTGTTGAAGTGACACGCGCTCTTAATGAGGAGAAGTGCCTATTGATGGAGGCGGGCACCGGTGTGGGCAAATCCATGGCTTACCTGGTTCCGGCCGTTATGTGGAGCCTGCAAAGCGGCGAAAGGGTGCTGATAGCCACTCACACCATTAACCTGCAGGAGCAGCTTTGGATCAAGGATGTGCCACTGCTGACAAAAGTGATCAAGAATCCTTTCCGGGCGGCGCTGGCCAAGGGGCGACAGAATTACGTCTGCCTGCGCAGGTGGGTCGGTGTGTTTGAAGGTTTTCACCTGCCGGAAGAAGCGGGTTTTTATGCCAGGTTACTAATGTGGCTCACAGCTACAAATACCGGAGATAAAAGCGAATTAAGCATGTCTCCCGTTGAGAATGAACTTTGGCTGAATGTCTGCGGTGAGGCAGATGGCTGTTTGGGGCCGCGCTGCCTGCACCATAGGGATTGTTTTGTAAATAAGGCCAGAAAATTAGCCGAAGAAGCTGATTTAATCATAACCAATCACTCGCTGCTTTTTTCGGACATAAGAGCTGAAAACAAGATACTGCCCGCCTATGGTCCCTTAATTATCGATGAGGCGCACCACCTTGAAGAATCAGCGACAACTCACCTGGGCAGGCAGTTTTCACAGAGTGCGGCCTACCGCTGGCTGGGAGCAGCAGGAAAAGCACTTGCCAAGCTATCTGAAAAAGCTCCGCCCGCCGACGGACTCAAATGGGTGCAGGCGTTAAGACAGGCGCAGGAAACCAGATTGGAAGCGGTTGAGGCCGTACGGCTTTTTTTTATGCTTTTATGGGATGCTGCTGTAGAAAGCCTATCAGTTGCTGAAAAAGAATACAGCCGGTTTTCTTTGAGATTATCCCGTCTGGAACCGGACCATAGCGACCTTCTTGAGTCCGGTGAAAAATGTGTAATGATATTACGAAAGTTTATAGATGATCTAAAATCATGCGCCAATATCATGGAAGTATGGTCTTTGTCAGAGGAAGCCTGGGTGGGCGGAGCGCGTGATGCCGCTCAAATCAGTTTGGGCGGTGAGGTATTAGCTGGTGATTTTCAATTCATTTTAGCAAGCGGAGACCCTGATTTTGTTTACTGGGCGGAGCTTGAACATTCCCCCAGGACGCAGAACAGGAGTTGTGCCCTGATTGCTGCTCCAATAAACGTCGGCGCCATCTTATATGAACGACTGTTTAAAAACAAAAAAACGGTTATTCTGACCTCGGCAACACTGGCGGTAAGTGGGAATTTCTTTCACTTCATGGAACGCAACGGCCTTGATTGCATTCCGGAAGACAGGTTGATTAAAGCTCTTTTCGATTCTCCTTTTGTTTACGATCAACAAGCCCTGCTTTGCATAAGCCGTGACCTGCCGGTTCAGGGGAGCGTAGATGAAAATGTTTATTTTGAGAAACTTGAACATGCCCTTTATAAGCTGCTTGAAACTGCCGGAGGAAGGACTCTTGTTCTATTTACCTCTCACCGGACTTTGCGTGAGATTTACCGTCGCCTGAAACCAGGGCTGGAAAGCCTCGATCTCTGCCTCCTGGGCCACGGTATTGACGGCAGCAGGACGAGGCTTTTGGAGGAGTTTAAAAAAGATGGAAGGACAGTTCTATTCGGGGCGTCAAGCTTTTGGGAAGGAGTAGATGTGCCCGGTGACGCGCTGACCTGTGTGGTTATTGTTAAACTGCCTTTTATGTCACCTGCCGTGCCGGTTGTGGAAGCACGCCTGGAAGACCTGGCGAGGCGTGAAAAAGACGGTTTCCGGGCCTTAAGTGTGCCTCATGCTGTTATCCGCCTTAAACAGGGTTTCGGCAGGCTGATTCGCAGCAGCAGGGACCGCGGCTGTGTGGTGATCCTTGACCGGCGCATCCTGGACAGAAGTTACGGCAGGCAGTTTTTGATTTCACTCCCTTTAAAAAGCCATTTCAGGGGCGGTGTTGACTTGATTTCAAAAAAGATCCTGGACTGGTCTACAGCCGATAGATAAAAGAAACTTTCCTATAAATAAAGAATAAATTATTACAAAAATGTAGCACATTCAGACCAGGTTTGAAATAATATATTAACAGCTAATCTAATGAAGGGAAGTGATTAGTTTTGCGCGTATACTTTGTGAGACTTCCGTCATTTTTTAGAACCTGGCTGATGAAAATTTGGAAGTAATATTTACGGGGCAGGCGACAGCGTCTGCCTTTTTGGCATTAAGTATATAAAAATGCAATATTTTTGTAGGCTAAAATAATTTACTTTTATATAGATGAGCAGTATAATTGAAACGATTTGAGGCATAACCAGAAAGACATAATTAACCATAATTTACACTATATCCTATTGCATCATAGTGTTTAGGGATAGGTCTATAGACACAACTGTCCAAATATTCTATAATATCAACAGGCTTTTGATATTTCTGCATTAAAGCAAACGTCAAGATTTATTTTGATATCTTTAAAGACAACCTTTCAGCTTTTTGCTTTGTAGACGTTGAATTGCCTGTTTTATAATTATGGTTTTGGGGAAATGGCAGGTGAATGATATCACGTAACAAAAAAATATTGTAAATAGTTTGACTGCGCTAGGAGGTAGTTTGTGATGTATTGCCCTTTCGATCAAGATTTTTCTGCAAAGAGGGGTCTGTTATGGAGTCAATAAACATTAATCAGTCAATTGCTAAGAATGCACATTTTATTGAAGAGATAGGTATTGAGAGCGGACAACCCGTGCAGAAGTGTTACCAGTGCGGCAAGTGTACCGCCGGCTGTCCGGTGGCCTTCGCCATGGATTACACTCCCAATCAGGTTATCCGCATGGTACAGCTCGGCATGAAAGATGAACTGCTGAAGAGCCAGACGATCTGGATCTGCGCATCCTGTTCTACCTGTTCTACCCGTTGCCCTTGCAATGTGGAAATAGCGCACGTAATGGAAACCCTCAGGATCATGGCGGGAAGAAGCGGTACAGCGCCAGCAGGGAAAGCTAAATATGTGGAAGTAATGTACAACGCATTGCTAAATACCGTTGAAAAATACGGGCGGACCTATGAAGTCGGGTTGGTTCTGGAAAACAACTTAAAAAGCGGGAAACTATTCAATGGCGCGGATATGGGTATGCCCATGTTCCAGAAAGGCAAACTCCAGCTTATGCCGTCTAAAGTACAGGGCGCGGCGGAAGTTGCCCGTATCTTTGCAGAAGTGCGTAAAATGGAAGGTGGTGTGAAATGAGATACGCTTACTTTCCAGGATGCAGCTACCACGGTACCGGCAAGGAATATGAGTCATCAACCCAGGCTGTAGCAAAAAAGCTCGGCATGGAACTGGTTACGATACCGGACTGGAGCTGCTGCGGGGCCACAGCGTCACACGGTAAAAGCCATCTGCTAAATGTAGCCCTGCCGGCTCGAAACCTGGCCATAGCTGAAGGCATGGGCATAGGGGAAGTCACGACCGGGTGCGCGGCTTGTTACCAGCAGCTGGCGCATGCCAACAAGAGAATGATCGAAGATGAAGAAGTTAGAGATAAAGTAAACAAGGTAACGGGGAAAGAATATAAGGGAACTCTTAAAGTAAAATCACTGGTAGAAGCCATCGGCACAGTGGACCCGGAAATCGTTAAATCAATGGTTGTCAAACCGTTAACAGGCCTGAAAGTTGCCGCCTATTACGGCTGTCTGTTGGTCAGGCCTCCCAAAATTACCGGCTTTGACGATCCGGAGAACCCCATGTTTATGGATAATATGATGAAACTGGCCGGGGCTGAGGCGCTGGACTGGGCCCATAAGACCGAGTGCTGCGGAGCGTCTCTGGGTGTCTCAAACCTGGATATCGCGGTAAAGATGATTAACAAGATCCTTAAAGCTGCGGTAGAGAGCGGCGCCGACTGTATGGTTGTGGCCTGCCCGTTCTGCCACCTCAATCTTGACTGGCACCAGAAGAGTGTGAATAAACAACTGGGAACCGCCTACGATATGCCGGTATTTTATTTTACCGAACTCTTGGGTTTGGCAATGGGTATCAGCCCCGACGAACTCGGGCTTAAGACGCATTTCACCGATACCCAGAAGGTATTAAGCCTGGTTGGTTAATTATTTCCTTACAGGAGCGATGTAATATGGCAAAGAGGATTGGTCTTTTCGTTTGCTGGTGTGGCTCCAATATCGGAGGTGTAATTGACGTCCCGAAAGTCGTTGAAGAAACGAAAAATTTCCCGGGAGTTGTTTATGCCACCGATTACAAGTACATGTGCTCGGAGCCTGGCCAGGACACGATAATAAAAGCTATCAAGGAACACAATCTGGACAGGGTGGTAGTGTCCTCCTGCACGCCGAGGCTGCATGAACCGACATTCCGCAAGACAATCGCCAAAGCCGGATTGAATCCGTACATGTTTGAGATGGCCAATATCCGTGAACAGTGCACCTGGGTTCACTCAGATGATAAAGAAGGCGCTACCCGGAAAGCAATCGCCCTTATCAAAAGAGCGCTGGCAAAGGTTTCCAGAGTGGAGCCCCTGTTTGAATCGTATATCCCGGTCACTAAAAAGGCGCTTGTTATAGGCGGCGGTATCGCCGGTATGCAGGTCGCCATTGATATTGCCGATGCAGGACACCAGGTAATACTGGTAGAAAGGGAGTCGACCATAGGCGGGAAAATGGCCATGCTGGACAAGACCTTCCCCACCCTTGACTGCTCCGCCTGAATAAGCACGCCAAAGATGGTTGCTGCGGCGCAGCACCCTAACATTAAGTTAATGACCTACTGTGAAGTAACAGATTTAAGCGGTTATATCGGTAACTTTGAAGTTACCATTAAGCAGAAGCCCCGCTATGTTGACCATGTCAAATGTACCGGCTGCGGCACCTGCACGGAAAAATGCCCCACCAAGGTGCCAAGCGAATACGACCTTGGGATTGGAACGAGAAAATGCATTTACATCGACTTTCCCACGGCCGTGCCGAACAAGCCTGTGATAGACGCCGAGAACTGCCGCTATTTCAAAACAGGGAAGTGCGGCGTCTGTAAGAAAATCTGCCCCACCGGCGCGATTGATTTCGAGCAGAAAGAAGAGTTCATCACGGAAAAAGTGGGAGCCATTGTGATGGCTACCGGCTTCGACCTCTTCAACTGGGAGGAAGCATACGGTGAGTATGGGTACGGACGCTTTAAAAATGTTATATCAGGCCTGCACTTTGCGCGCATGTCAAACGCCTCAGGTCTGACGGGGGGTAAAATTATACGTCCTTCAGACGGTAAAGAGCCCAAAACGGTTGTATTTATCAAGTGCGTTGGTTCAAGGGACGAGGCCAAGGGCAAGGAATACTGTTCCCGCGCCTGCTGTATGTACACGGCCAAGCACGCCCACCAGGTACTTGATAAAATCGAGGGATCAAGTGCGTATATCTTCTACATGGACGTGCGCACACCGGGTAAGGCCTATGATGAATTTTACCGTCGCACCGTCGAGGAAGGAGCCCAGTATATCAGGGGCAGAGTTTCCAAGATATACGAGTCGGGCGACAAACTGGTAGTTATGGGAACAGATACCCTGCTGGGAAGACCGGTTACAGTTGAGGCAGACCTGGTCGTGCTGGCCACGGCCATGGTCCCGAGTGAAGGATCCGATAAAATTGCCCAGCTGGTCAGCTGCCCGACAGATAAAGACGGTTTCTTCGCGGAAGCTCACCCGAAATTAAGGCCAGTTGAAACAATGACCGGCGGTTTGTTCCTGGCTGGCGCCTGCCAGGGCCCTAAGGATATCCCTGATACGGTATCCCAGGCCAGCGGCGCGGCGGTTAAGGTAGTCGCCATGTTCTCCAATGACGAGTTGGCTGGGGACCCGATGGTCTGCCAAATAGATGAAAAGATGTGCTCCGGCTGCCTGGTCTGCAAAGGAGTATGTCCTTACAAGGCAATTTCCGAGAAAACCATTACCGAACGGATTGCTGGCAAACCTGTGGAACGGGTGGTTGCCAGTGTGAATACTGCTCTTTGTCAGGGTTGCGGTTGCTGCACGGTGGCCTGCAGGGCCGGCGCCGCGAACCTGAAGGGATTCACTAACCAACAAGTTCTTGCGGAGGTGGACGCCCTGTGTCGATAGCTACTGAATTTAATCCTATAATAGTTGGTTTTAACTGTAACTGGTGCAGTTACGCCGGCGCCGACCTGGCCGGGGTCAGCCGGATGAAATATCCCGCTAATGTACGGGTCATCCGTGTTCCCTGTTCCGGCCGGGTTAATCCTATGTTTGTTATTAGGGCTTTTCAAAAGGGCGCTGACGGTGTGCTGGTCTCAGGGTGACACCCGGGGGACTGCCACTATTCTAGTGGCAATTATTTCACGCGGAGACGCTACCTGTTGTTAAAGCGGCTGCTTGAGTATGTAGGTTTTGAGCCCGGTCGCTTCCAGGCGCGCTGGATATCCGGTTCTGAAGGGGCTAAGTTTACCAGTACAATCAAGGATTTGACAGAAAAAATAAAATCCCTGGGTCCTAATAAAAAGATGAGGGATGATATCTTATGATGGACGTTATTCAGCAGCTCAGGGAGCAGGCCAAGAAGCTCCTGGAAGAGAAAAAAGTTGATTTAGTAATCGGTTTTGGCCAGGGAACGGAGTTAGCCCGGACTACACCAGTCTTTATCGATAGCCCCGAGGGTGTGTCCAAACTGACCTGGGGACCGTTCTGCGCCAACAATCTGGCTAAATATCTTACTGATTACAAAAATGCGCCGGGCAATATAGCTGTTGTTGTAAAAGGTTGCGATTCCAGGTCTGTCATCAGGCTGTTGGATGACAACCAGATCAGCAGGGATAAAGTAGTGGTAATCGGCGTTCCCTGCCCGGGCCAGCTTGAATGGCAGAAGGTCGCGGCTGAAGTCAAGCCGGGAGCTGTCCTGAAGGAAACAGCAGACAACGGAGAGAGTTTCTCCGTTAAGACCGACGCGGGCGATTACAGCTTTAACAAAAAAGACTACTTGCTGCACAGGTGCCTGGTCTGTGAAAATCCAAACCCGGTAGTAGCGGATATCACCA
>CAZJGV010000042.1:0-9541 GCA_964545615.1 uncultured Pelotomaculum sp. | reverse complement strand
CAAGACCTACGAGGAAAGGTTCGCTGAAGTATCGGAATTGGAGCAGATGAGCATTGAGGATAAAAACGCATACTGGGACAAGCAGTTTAGCCGCTGCCTGCGCTGTTACGCCTGCCGTAACGTATGCAGTGTCTGCACCTGTCAGATCTGTGTATTTGATCAAATGCTGCCCATGTGGGTCTCAAAGAGGACCAACCTCTCCGAGAACACCATGTTCCATATAACCAGGGCTTTCCACGTGGCCGGGCGCTGTGTTGACTGTGGTGAATGCGACCGTGTCTGCCCGATGGACATCCCGCTGCGCAAGCTGAACCAAAAGATCCACAAGGATCTTGGAGATTTATTCGACTCTCCGACACCGGGATCAAAACCGGGATTGCTTTCGGCGCTGGGCGAATTCTCGCCTGGTGATCCTGAGGAGTTTATGTAAAAGGAGGTGCTGAGCATGGAAGCAAGAGTTGTAAATAAAGGACAACTACCTGAACTGCTGGATAAACTGGCGCAGGAATATAACCTGATCGCGCCGGTACAGGAAGAAACTGTAGTACTCTTCAGAAAAGTTTCGGGAGCCAAGGACACGTTCCTGGAATATACCAATTCAGACGTATCTCCCAAGGGATGTTTTCTGCCGCAGAACGAAAAGACATTCAATTACACGTATACGGGAGACTCCATAGAAATCAATAAGCCTGAAGGTGCGCAGAAAGCAGTCCTATTCGGAGCGCGCCCCTGCGACATCAAGGCTATAACGACGCTTGACCCGGTTTTCGAGGGAGAAAAATTCGGTGACGAATATTACTCCAGTAAACGGGAAAACACAGTAATCATAGGTTTGAGCTGCTCAAAGGTTCTCAGCACCTGCTTCTGCTACGCTTTCGAAGGCGGGCCGTGTGACGGGACCGGTTCAGATCTGTTGTTTACAGAAATTGGCGACAAATATTATGTCGAGGTTAATACGGAAAAAGGCAAGGCTCTGGCAGACGCGTACAGCCAGATCTTCAGCAGCCAGGGTGCGGACCAGCTGGCTAAAGACAAGGAAGAATTGGCGAAAAAGCTGGCCGGCGAATTTGTCAGGAAGGTTGACCTGACCGGCGTAAAGGAACTGCTGGACAATAATTTTGAACTGGCGTTCTGGAGCGGGGACGAACAGAAGAAGTGCATCGGCTGCGGGACATGCACCTATGTATGCCCGACCTGCCACTGCTTTGACATTTTCGACTACCCTACCGGTGACTTTACCGGCGCCCGGCTGCGCTGCTGGGACTCCTGCATGTATCCGGAATACACGCTTTGCGCCGGCGGGCACAACCCTCGTCCGTCCAGGAAGGAGCGGGTGCGCAACCGCTTCATGCACAAGCTGAAATACCATCTGGACCGCTACAACATGGTCGGATGTGTGGGATGCGGCCGCTGTGTCAGGAAGTGCCCGGTCAATATCGACATTACTAAAATTATCAATGATCTGAAGGAGGTGGCGCAGAATGCCTAATCCTACTGCTCTGACGCCATATCCCGTGACAATTACCAAAATCGTCGACGAGACCAGCGACGTAAAGACTTTTACAGTAGTGTTTGACGACCCGGATATAATGGAAAACTTCGGCAATAAGCCCGGCCAGGTTTGCATGCTGTCGATATTTGGCGAGGGTGAATCCACTATCTCCATCACTTCAGCGCCTACCAGGGGAAAATTCCTCGAGTTTACCGTTAAGAGAGTCGGCAGGCTGACCAATGTCCTGCACCAGATGGAAGTAGGTCAAAAATTTGGAGTTCGCGGACCCTACGGGAACTGGTTCCCCTATGAGATGATGAAGGGCAAAGACCTGTTTTTCGTTGGAGGCGGTTTCGCCCTGGCCCCTATCCGTTCCCTGATCGACTATGCTCTATCCGATCAGTACCGGAGTGATTACGGCAAGGTGGAAGTCCTTTACGGAGCGCGCTCAATGGATGACCTGTGCTTTAAGAGCGACCTGGCCGAACGCTGGCCGAAACTCCATAATACAGGGATCTATACCACCATCGACCGCGCGGAGGAGGCCTGGAAAGGACATGTGGGCTTCGTTCCAAGTTATGTGGAAGAGGTCGCGCCTTCCCCGGAAAATAAAATTGCCATCATTGCCGGACCCCCGATCATGATCAAGTTCACCTTGCCGGTTTTTGCGAAACTAGGCTTTAAGGATGAGCAGATCATAACCACCCTTGAAATGAGGATGAAGTGCTGCCTCGGCAAGTGCGGGCGCTGCAACATCGGCTCCAAGTTTGTCTGTGTTGACGGACCGGTTTTCAGTCTGGCCCAACTGAATGGGATGCCCAAGGAGTATTAAAACAGGAAAGAATAAACTCAAACTAAGCAACCCCCGTACTTAAACACGGGGGTTGCTTAGTTTATACTTATAGAAATATTTTTATATCTGCTTTTTTTTATGACATGCCTACCCCGATTACACCACCAAGCGCGCCCGCGAAAGTAGTGACCAGCAGTTTGTAAAGAGCGCCTAAGGCTTCCTGGCCGGGTAAAACAATGCCGGCTAAAAACCAGACAAAGAAAAAGAATAAAACACCTACCGCGGCGCCGTGGTAAAGTCCTCTGTTGCCCGCCCCCCTGCCCGCTGCCAGGGAACCGCAGAAAGTACTGGCAGCCAGTATTGTTACGGCGAACCAGGGCATAGATTGTTCAGTTATTGAAGAAAAATGAAAAACTAATCCAGCGCCGATGCTTAAGAAGAAGGATAAAAAAATGGTGATAACAGTTCCTTTTAATACATTGATTATTTGAATCCCCCCGGTAAAGCTGTCCTTATTTAGTAAAGGCATTGCAACACCTCCAAAAAGTAATTATAATTATTTTTATGTAACTGATTATTATCTATGCCTAATTACCCTATAATTCTGAAGTAGTTGTTCTGCAAGGAGCAATTTTTTAATCTCCTTATTTAGTCTCACCGTTTTTTTTGTCAATCGTTGCTTTCTTCTTTAATTTAACATTTTTGGCAGCGGGATTATCAGTAAAATTATGATCTCCTTTGCCATCCAGATTGATCATAGTAGCTGAACCGGTTCTTTCTCTGAAAAAATTATCACCTTGATCTTGATTGGTCACTTAAATCCCCCCTCACCTGTTAGTATAAAAATCATCTGTTTTTTTATGTGCGTATTTAATGGGAATATGGTTCTTTGCCAGGGGAAAATTAATGTCAGGAAGGGGAGTCGCTGTGGAAAAGATTACTTTAAAAGTAGAAGGAATGAGTTGTGGTCATTGTAAGGCCGCTGTTGAAAAAGCTCTAAAAGAGACTAACGGGGTCCGTGACACAGAAGTAAATCTAAATTCAAAATCTGTTGAAATTATCTGTGAACAGAACAAGGTTAACCGAGCCAGCCTGGTCAAGGCTATTGAGGACGCGGGCTACGATGTGCAGAATTGAGGCATGGGTAAATGTATGAAATTGCGGTAAAAACACGTTTTGCGGCAGCTCACTCTTTAAGTGACTACAACGGTTCTTGTGCCCGGTTACACGGTCATACCTGGCAGGTGGAAGTCACTTTAAAGGGGACAGGTCTTGATCAGACAGGGATGCTGATTGATTTTAAAGAGGTAAAGACCAAAGTCAAAAGTATTGTGGATGAACTTGATCATGTTAATCTCAACGACCTGAATCCTTTCAAAAAGGGCGGTGTAGAAAACCCTACCGTTGAAAACCTGGCCAGGTATATTTACCGGCGTTTAAAACTGGAGTTTAGTGATCGTCAGCGTTCTGTAAAAGTCGCAGTTGTTCGGGTTTGGGAATCACCTGACGCTTCAGCGTCTTATATGGAGGATCAGGAATCGACATGAAAAGTATTGTGCTCTTATCCGGAGGCCTGGACTCCTCAGTTTCTCTGGCACAAGCACTAAGAGAGACGGATGTTGTCTTCAACCTTACTTTTGACTATGGACAGAAGTCTGCGGATAAAGAAAAGAAGGCTGCCGCCGCTCTTTCTTCTTATTACAAAATTAATCACATGGTGCTGGAATTGAGTTTTCTTAGAGATATTACCGGCACTGCGCTGGTATCTACAGAAGATTTGCCGGAGCCAGACTTATCTGATTTAGATGACCAGGGAATGTCAAGCGCTTCTGCGGCGCTGGTTTGGGTGCCAAACAGAAACGGTGTGTTTATTAACATTGCAGCGGCCTTTGCTGAAGCGAATCAATGCGGCATTATTGTTACAGGCTTCAATCGCGAAGAGGCGGCCACTTTCCCGGACAACAGCCAGGAATTTGTCAGCGCCGCTAATTTTGCTATGAGTTTTTCCACACTGAATAAGGTTAGACTGGTAAGCTATACCCAGCAGTTGGACAAGGTGGAGATAATTAAACTGGGACTGGCTCTGGGACTTCCATTTCAGTATCTCTGGAGCTGTTACAGGGGTGAAGAGAAAATGTGCGGTCGCTGCGAAAGCTGTATGCGTTTGCGGCGGGCTGCAAACGCCGCGGGTCTTAATTGGGAAGATAAATTTTGACACTTATGCCTTAAGTGGCAACGGCAGCATCACTTACAGATATTGGAGGATTCCCCTTGATCGAACATTTTATCACTGAGAATATTACATACGACGGCACTCAGTTGTCATCTCTCTGGGCCTGCCGCAACTTTGGTTTTCAGGGTGACAGCGTGGTAGCTTTTCGCGGACCCTGCCAGGTAAACCTGACCGAAATGGTGGATCTGGAAGACATCAGGAAAAACGCTCCGATCTACAGCACAGACATGCTTCATTTTATCGTGGAGCATTTTGAAATGGATTTAGAAAAAACTATTTTCAGACAGAGACTGTTTATAGCTATTATAAAAGACGTTATTAAAGAATTCACCGGTATAGATTTAAAACGCAGTGGCGATGATCTGTTTTATGACGAAAATAAATTGTCAGTATCCATTGCCACACTTTCACCGGTTTCCACCATGATTCACACCGGGCTGAATATCTCCAGCAAAGATGTGCCTGTTGCCGCGGTTGGGCTGGCGGACCTGGGTGTTGCCGAAAACCAGGTGACGCACCTGGGCGAAGCCATATGCGGCCTGTACGTCAGAGAATGTGACGAGATTCGGATGGCCCGCTGTAAAGTGCGGGGGGTAAAATAATATGGCTTACCCGCTGAGTGAGATATTTTCCTCGGTTCAGGGCGAAGGGCCGCTGCTGGGATGCCGCCAGATTTTTATTAGAGTACACGGGTGCAATCTTGACTGTGCTTATTGCGACACGTTATCTGGTGAAACGCCCGCATATTGTCGTGTGGAAACAGAACCTGGCGGCAATGATTTTAAGCAGCTGCCAAATCCTATGCAAGCTGAAGATATTGCTTCAGCGGCGGCGGAACTAGGTTTGCGCTGGCATGATTCGGTGAGCCTGACCGGCGGAGAGCCACTGCTTTATCCTGATTTGATTAAAGAGTTAGTCCCATTGTTAAATGGGACAAGACGTGGTATTTACCTTGAGACCAATGGAACCCTGCCGGATAACCTGGCCCAGGTAATTGATCTGATCGACATAATAGCCATGGATTTTAAGCTGCCCAGTGTCACGGGTGAGAGCGAGTTTTGGGATCAACATAGAAATTTCTTGCGTATCGCCAAAATAAAAAGGACCTTTGTAAAGGTTGTGGTCGGAGAGAACACAACTTTTACAGAGATAGATATTGCGGCTGAGATAATTAAAAATAACTCTCCGGATGCAACCCTGATAATTCAGCCGGTTAGCGGGAGCACAAACATAAAGCCTGTAACCGCTAACTACGCGCTGGAATTACAGCAGCACGCGCTGAGAATTTTGAATGATGTCAGGATTATACCTCAGATGCACAAGGTTATGGGTTTCCAATAAGGGAGGAAAGAGAGTGTTCGACGATGCAAAAATTGAGCATGCGGTCAGACTAATTTTAGAGGCAATCGGAGAAGATCCGGATAGGGAAGGACTATTGGAGACACCGGCCAGGGTTGCCCGGATGTATAGAGAAATATTTTATGGCTTAGAAGAAGACCCTGAGCTGCACCTGGAGAAAATATTTGGGGAAGACCATGATGAGATGGTTATTGTAAAGGACATACCATTGTATTCAGTCTGCGAACACCACCTGCTCCCATTTTACGGCAAAGCACACGTGGCTTACATCCCACGCAAAGGCCATGTTACCGGCTTATCAAAGCTGGCCAGGGTAGTGGACGGCTTTGCGCGTCGCCCGCAACTGCAGGAGCGCCTAACTTCACAGATTGCCGACAGTATTATGAACAGGTTAAAAGCACACGGCGTGCTGGTAGTTATTGAAGCAGAGCATATGTGCATGACCTTTAGAGGCATAAAAAAACCGGGATCAAAAACTGTAACTTCAGCGGTGAGAGGCGTTTTTCACAAGAATGAGGCAACCCGGGCGGAGGCTTTTGCCCTGATTAAAGATTAGACAGCGTAAATGCCGCCAAACATTACTACTTTAAAGGATATAAGTGGCAGGGCAAATTTCAATCAGGCCAAAGGGCTGATGTATGGAGAATTTAAAAATGAGCAAACTTGAACTTATTGCCGTGAAAAGTTTTAAATCGTACGATGATATGTACAAAATAGTGGATTTTCTTAACAAGATCCTAAAGGACAAAGATATTATTTTTGGCCTGACTAAGGACACTGCAAACGATACAATGACAATATCTATTTATGAAACATAATGGAGATGGCATATGCGTATTTTGCTAAGCAATGATGATGGTATTGAGGCGGTCGGCCTTAAGGAATTAAGGGTTGCTTTACAGGAACAACATGAGATATATGTTGTAGCCCCGGATCGGGAAAGAAGCGCAACCGGACATAAAATAACTGTGCACCGGCCTCTCAGGGTAAAGGAATGTACTTATCCCGGCACGAGCGTCACAGGCTGGGCTGTGGACGGCACTCCCGCAGACTGCGTAAAACTGGGTCTGGAAGCTTTGCTTCCCGAGCCCCCTGACCTGGTTGTCGCGGGCATTAACTTCGGGCCGAACCTGGGTACGGATGTGTTGTACTCAGGTACTGTTTCCGCTGCTGTGGAAGGCACCATCAACGGGATTCCGTCGATTGCTATCTCACTGGCCAGCTATGAATTCCGGGACTTCTCATTCTCAGGAAAAATCATTAAGGAAATAGTTGCCACCATGGGCAGGGAACTGCCGCCCCGCACTTTGTTGAACATCAACACGCCGCCCGGCAAACCGCGGGGTATAAAAGTTTCCAGGCTTGGCAACAGGCGGTATATAAATATTTTTGACAAAAGGATAGACCCCAGGGGCAGGGTCTACTTCTGGATGGCCGGCGAACCTTTTGATCTAGATGAAGATGACCCGGAAACAGATGTGTGGGCTGTCAAGGAAGGATATATTTCCATCACACCTGTGCAGTTCGATTTGACAGACTACAGCTTTCTGGAAAAATTGCAGTCAACAGTCAAAAAAATAAGGGTTTATAACCCTTAATAATAAACACTTTTAAAACGCGTCAAATCATTTTTGTCAATACCGCCGTTTAACAGCAAAAGAAAGCAATAAATCAACAGACCGGTAAGAATAGCGCCAGTGACTGAAATAAAACCCGTTTGGGGATAAAAACAATAGTAACGGGATAAGAGAATTATAACACCCATGCCTGCCGCGGCTGTTAGCGGCTTGATAATTACTTTAGCCGGCTTAATTCTCAGACCGGTCAAACAGCATATATCGGTAATGTTCAAACAGGCCATGATCAGATAGCTCAAGGCTATAGCTGCCGCACTGCCCTTAATACCCAGGTGCGGCAGGCCGGTTAGATAAAAAACACCGATTACTTTTAATACCGATGCTATTACAAGATTTCGAAAAGGACGCGAGGCCTCGCCTATACCCTGGAGAACACCTGTGGTAGTTTGCTGCAGGTAAAGAAAAATACCGCCTAAAGCAAGAACCTTCAGGCTGGCGCCTGCCTCCGCATAGCCGAAAATTGACCCGCAAAGCTCATCCGCCAGCAGCAGAAATATTACCACACAGGGCAGCCCAGCCAGTAGTGTGACCCTGATCGACATTTCACAATGTGACCGGACAAGACCGATGTCATTTACCGCCAGAGCGTCAGATACCGCCGGGATCAAAGCAGTGGCAAGCGATATGGTGACTATGCCCGGAACAAATAAAATACTTTGGGCTATGCCTACAAACTGGCCGTAGGCTGCCGTAGCATCAGCCAGACTAAGACCGCTGGTCTGAAGCCTCTGTGGAATAAGCACCGCGTCAATCGATAAAAACAAGGTAGAAATAAAGCGGGTTAAAGTAACAGGTACAGCCAGACTTGAAACTCTTCCCGCTATTTGTTGCAACGGTTCCGTTTTGCAGCAGGTTTTCCTTTCAGGTACACGAGGACGGCTCCTGAAAAAAATAACTGTGACCAGAAGGAAGCCTGACATTTCACCAAGGACCACGCCTATTGAAGCTCCAACAGCTGCAAATTCAACACCTTTAGGTAAGAGCAGGTGGGCAAAAAAGAGCCCAGAAATAACTCTTAATATTTGTTCCAAAGATTGGGACAGGGCGGTTGGCGTCATTTGCTGCAACCCCTGGAAAAAGCCCTTAAGTGCTGAACAAAGGGACACAATGATCACGCCTGGAATGAGGCTCAGAAAAATATAGTACACCTTTGGGTTTGGGAATACATATTTAAGCAAAACTGGTGTGATTAGAAAACAAATAACGCTGACCAGGGAACTGCTGATAAGCAGGACCACAAAGCAACTGTAAAAAATACGGTAGGCGCCGCGCATATTTTTGAGAGCCGCTTCCTCCGCCACCAGTTTGGAAATAGCCACTGGAATACCTGCTGTAGCTACAACTAATACCAGAACGTAAATGGGATAAACCATGGCGAAGAGGCCGAGCCCCTCCGGAAGGATCAGCCTGATCATCAAAATCTGATAGACAAAACCCAGCGTCCGGTTAAAGAGACTGGATGCCAAAAGGACCAGGGCTCCATAAATAAAAGATTGCTTAATAACGCATCTGCCTTCCCAAAATAATCAGGCAATGATTTGCCAATAACCTGATAGAACCTGTATATCCTTAATTTACCTATGTGTATCAAATAGCTTTAAGAACGATTCTTTTGAAAAAATATCTCATATTTTTTTTATAACAAGGATTTTATAGCCGCTCTGTAGAAATACTTTTTGTGAAAAGGCTTTTATGGTTTGTTGACTTGAGAAGTTTATTTAAATAAACTCTTGAACTCTCAGGGGTTCTTATTTTTTGTATTTAACCATAAATGCCCATTTATGGTTTTTAATAAGTATAGAAATGTTTATTTAGGGAACCATTATTTACAAAAGGAGGGTAAGTATATTTGAAGAACTATCAAACAGAACAAATACGCAACCTTGGGGTGGTAGCGCACGGCGGGGCTGGTAAGACATCCCTGGTTGAGGCAATGCTCTTTAATACCGGAATTCTTTCACGACTGGGCAGAGTGGAGGACGGCACCACGACATCGGATTACCATCCGGAGGAAATAGCCAGACAAA
>CAZJGV010000041.1:0-17900 GCA_964545615.1 uncultured Pelotomaculum sp. | reverse complement strand
AACCCATTCCGATGGGGACATTCCTCATCATAAAAAGAAATACCCGAAATAGAGGTGTGTCCCCATTCCTTAGCCGGTGTGTCCCCTATCCTCTGACAGAGTTTCAAAGATCGACGACTTCTCTCTACCAGAGTTTCAAAGATCGGTAACTTTCCTCTGTCCGAGTTTCAAAGATCGATAGTTTCAAAGATCGTCTACCTACACCTGCATCCTCGACATTTCCTGATAAGCCTCAACTACTTTATTTCTTACTTCAACAGCCAGCTGCATGGACAACTTGGCTTCTTGCATAGCTATGGTGACCTGGTGCAAATCCTGTACTTCACCCGTTAAGAACTCCATGGCCAGATTATCAGCCTTGATCTGGGTGTCGTTGAGTTTTTCTATGGCATTGTTCAGAATATCTGAAAATGACCCGCTTCCGGCAGCGCCCTGCTGGTTACCGGTCTCCCCCGGTAGAATAAGCGCCTGACTTAAAGGTGTAACCTGCATATTTCAAACCTCCTTGTTAGCCCCGCCCTATTTCCAAAGCTCTGAGGGTTATATCCTTGGCCGCGTTTAATGCGGTCAAATTGGCCTCGTATGCCCTGGTTGCGGTAATCATATTAATCATTTCGTTGACAATATTTATATTGGGATAAGCAACATAACCTTTTTCGTCAGCCTGGGGATGCGAGGGGTCATAAACCAGTCGGGGGCTGCTGTTATCTTCAATCACCCTGGACACCCGCACACCCGCGCCCTTGTAACTGGACCGCGCCGCACCGCTTGCCCCCGCCTGCTCCAGCATTTGAGCAAAAATAGGGATTTTCCTTTTGTAAGGCGGATTAGCGGGATCATTCGGCCTGCCGGCACTGTTCATATTGGCGATGTTATTGGCTGTCAAATCCAGCCTCAGCCTTTCCGCTGTAAGGCCCGAGGCGCTGATGGAAAAAGAATCAAAAATACCCATTATTTATCACTACTTTCCAGTAATAACGTAGCCCAAAAGAGAAATCCGGTCGTTAAGTTCTCTTATCTCGGCCTGGTACTTAATACTGTTGATGGCCAGGTTGGTCATCTCTTCGTCCATGTCAATGTTGTTTCCGTCCTCGCGCATGCTGGTAGCTTCGTTTACCCGCACTTCCGGCTTCAGTCCCGCCAAATGCGGCGCCGCTCCGAAATGATTGGGATGAGTGGTGACCATTTTTATATTGCCCCGGCCCAGGGCTGCCTTAAGCAAGCTTTCAAATTCAACGGCTGATTTTTTAAAACCGGGTGTGTTGACATTAGCTATGTTGTTGGCTATCACCCTCTGCCGCAGAGCCCCAGCATCCAAACCCTTTTTAAGACTGACTAAGACCTGACTCGAAAAAAGCTCCAACCCGTTCACCCCCGTTAAATGGATTACAATTGTGTTCTCAATAAGAAACCAAGCCAAATGGAAAAGGGCTTGGTTAAATAATCATACCCGGCAACCCAGCCGCCCTGGCCAAAAAGTCGTAGATTTACAGGTTCTAACGCAGTCTGTTTTTTTAGAACCCCCAGATCGAATCCTTAACTTATGGCTTTAGGCCTGTCAGCTTTGCGCCCCTCCCTTTCGGGAAGTTTGCCCTTTCCGATCCCAGATTTAATTGTATTGGCATATATTACCTTAATTTTGTAACTATATTCTACAAAAAAGAACTCAATCCTGCAATAATTAAATTTTATTTTGCGAAAATTATGTAAAGATACATTTTTTTATTGATTACGACTATAATCCAGATACAGGATTGAGTTAAGCAACAAAAAAACCAAGCCATGATAAATGACTTGGTTATTCATTGTGTTTAAATTATATTGATTTGTCTAAAATAAAACCCAACATCTTTTTCACATCGGCCACAAAATCAAGGACACGTTCAGGGGGAATCTCACGGACAACGGTGTTGTCAATGGAATTGATTACCTTGACCATCACCTCTCCGCTTTCTTTGTGGATGCTGAATTGCAACTCCGTATTATAAGTTTCCAGGGTTTTATTAGCCTGGACAACAGCTTCTCCTAAACTCTTTTTATTATCTTCGACAAACCTTAACTCAGCTTGCTCCGGGAGTATAGTTTTCTCATCAGTTCTATTAGTGCTTTTACCTCCCGGCAAAACTTTAATTCTCACTTCTTGTTGAGCCGGGGCATAATTATTATTCTCAACTATTTGAACACTCATTCACAGTCACCCCTAATATTTATTATCAACAAAAAAGCCTTCGGACTGCCTGCCATTACCGCGATATGCTTTAGCAGATCCCTTATTGATGTGAAGCATTGCCATATCCTTTTTTAGCTTCTGGTACTCCGCGCCGATTTTTGCAATGTTATCAGCTTCAACCCGCCTGGTTTCGTTGGCAAGTGAAACCGTTTGCCGGCGCAGGGAGCTGATTTCCCGCCATTTTTCATTGGCCTCCTCAGGCGCGTCATCCCATGACGATATGTTGTGCAAGTTTAAAAACTCTTTCTCCAAAGGCAACACCTCAACCTCAATCAAACTGAATTCATTTATATATTCTTGCTTTCTTTCGGTTACCGTCAAAAGATTTTCCATTTTGTCCGGGGTCAATAATCCTGACTGCAGGGTGGTTGTACTGTAAATTTCCTCCATCAAACTCTTTTTGCGTTTGGTAAGCTCGCTGATCCTGGTGAGCGACTCTTGGGGAATTATTTCACTCATATTACTGCCCGCTGGTTATGGGACGATCTGGAGAGGTTGAGGGCTTCCTTCCAGGTGTCCCTTAACTGCCTTACAAAGTCCAGCGCCTCACTGAGTATATCCACGTCTTTTTTTATATTGGCTTCCATCAGGCGCCGCTTGATATAATCGTACAGCAAGGCCAGCCCGGCTGATAATTCATAGTCCGGGTCAAGGGTTTCATTTAAATGATCAATTATTTCCTGGGCTCTAACTATGGAGTTGTGCGCGGCTTGGATATCACTTTCTCCTATATGCTTTATAGCCTGTCTGATATATTTGGCCGACCCTTCATAAAGCATTAAAGTAAGTTCGCCTTTGCTCGCGCTTTTAATAGAATTTTGCCGGTACTGCTGATATGGATTATTGTTAAGCATTTGTTTCAACCTCCGCTAAAATTATTCTTACCGTTAACTGTCGCTGAATTGCATGGAAAGCCACTGGCTTTGCTGATTCAGCATATTCAATGCTGTCTCCATAGCGGTAAACTGTTTGTAATACCTGTCTTCCAGATTTATCAGCCTGGTGTCCCAGTTGGAAATCTGCTTGCTGAAATCCGTTATTTTTTTACCCATGTAACTGTTGTCGTATGTACTGCCAGAGCTTTCAGAACCGGCTTTATCAATAAGCTGGTCGATGCCGCTGTTTAAACTTTCATACAATCTTACGGCCAGGCCTTTTTCGCCGCTCTCATCTGAACTTTTAGAAAAAAGATCGCTTATCGCGGCAGGATCGTCGCTAATCGCTTCTTTTAATTTGGTTTCATCTATATACAGTTTCCCTTTTTCAGAGTAATCACCGGTGGTGATGCCTATGCTGGCCAGAATGCTATAGTCCGAGCCCGTACCGTCTACAACTGAAGACAAAGCGCTGCGCATACTTGTGGTTATTCTGCCTAATAGAGTGTCACTGCGCAAAATACCGGTTTTAGCTTTTTCTTCCCATTGTTTTTCCTGGTCATCAGTTAACGACTCCCGTTCCTCATCGGTTAATGGCAGGTAGTCACTGTCTCTTTCCTCGGAAATTTTGCTGTTTATCTTATCAATAGTCGTGTTGTAAAGATCCACGAATGTTTTTATGGAATTGTATATCGTATCAACGTCGGTGCGGGTATTCACTTGCACCGTCTCGGTTGACACGCCGGTCAGGGTATAACTGATGCCGGCTATGGTAAACTGGTTGGCGGACTGATTCAAAAGGGTGCCGTTAAACTCAAAAACAGCGTCTGTGCCGCTGATTGCGGCGAAGGGATCGGTTATGCCCGCTTCGGGGTTGCCGTCTAACTTCAGGCTGCCAAACAACTCAGCGGCACCGGAAACATCGTCAAAATCAATTGCGGCAGCCGCGCCGGTGGAAGTTGAAGAAATGAACATGCGGTTCAGGTTCTTATCAAAGACAGCGGTGACTCCGGCGCTAACCTCAGTGCTGACACCGTCAACAACCACAGTTTTCTTGGCCTTGTTGATCTGGCTTACCAGGGTGTCAATGGTGTCGGTACTGGTATCAATGCTTATCTCCTCGCTGCCGTTAATTGTAAACACCACTGACCCGGCGCCGCTCAGACCCAACTGCTCGGATAAATTAGTTTTAGTCGAGTCAAAGGACACGGCCTCGTAACTGTTTAACCTGGCGTTGCCGGCCAGTGAGGTTACTTTGATTTCCTGTGTCCCCACCACTGACGAGCTGGTGGCGCTTACTTTAACGATCGCTTCATTGGAGGAAGTCGCTGTTTTGGCCTGGTAAGTGCCCTGGAGTTTCATTGTGAAAACAGTGTCCCGTAGTGAGCGCAGTGAATTATTAATCTCCCTGTAATAGCTTCTCTGCCATTCTGCAATGGTTTTGTTCTGCTTGATTTTATCCTGTTTTATACGCTGCGCTTTCGTCAGATCACTAACCATTTGGTCAATATCCAGACCTGAGCCTGACAGGCCAAAATACCTGGTTGTGCTGCTGATCATGGTTATCCTCCTTTGTCCTAAAGGGGTCTGAAAAGAAACTTGTCGGTGTTGTGTTTTACCCCTTTACACCGCCAGGTCTATTTGCTGGATAGTGCCGGCCCTGCCGTTTTCGTAAAGAAAAACACCTGTGCTTTGCACCTGGCCCTGCAACTTATTACTACTGTCCTTCATTTCAAACGCAGTGCCCGTATTCCCCAGAAAAATTGCGCCTATGCCCTTTTGACCCAGGGCGAGAAGGACATCATTCCCGTTCTGGTCCCTGGTCCAGATGCGTAACCGGTCATAAATCGGATCGTTTTCATCAATCCACTGGTTACCGTCCAGATCATAGTTGTCCAGCTCGGCAAAACCGTCACCCGTACCCGGCCCGAAAAGCTCTTTGCCGCTGCCGATCCGGCCATCACCATTAAGATCTACCGCCAGGAAACCACTGCCGGGGCCAAGGAAGGAAATTTGTTCTTCCCTCCCGTCTGCGTCCAGATCAAAGCTGAACTTAGTGCTGGTAAGCTCCGGCGCTGTCCCGCTAAAATTTATCACCAACGGGTCAACAGCCTCTCCCGCCCTAATTGTGACGCTGTGCTGTTCAGCGAATTCCCTGCTCATATTCAGCTTTACAGAAAAATTAATTTGCCTGCCATCCGCTGTTCTCACAATGCCTTGCGATATGAAAGACATTTTTGCCTGCTCCTGGTAAGATTCTTTGATGTTGTACTCCAGCCCCCGGCCTCTCCCCTGCAGTGCTGGAGCGCCGGCATTTAATGCCGCTCTTTCATCAGACAGTTTTATTTTCTTTAGTACATAGAACTTTATCTTTTTACCGGTCATGGCTTCCAACATTCTTTGAATCAACTGTATCTTATGTTCGTCTTCCTCACTCAGGCCGAATTCACCGGCGCTGTTTGCCTGGGCTGCCTGCGAAGATTGTGCCTTGCCCGCTGAATATGCCGCTTTAGCCTGTTCCGAAAGTTCAACCGTGTCTGCAAACAGGTTTAATTGGTGGGCTGCCGTCTGGCTGTTATTGCTTTCAGAGCTGGAACTCCTACCGTCCGCCCAAGTCTTTAAAGATTCTTCTTTGGTGTACTTTTTAAAAACACTGCTTTCACCAGTCATAAAAGTAACTGAGTCTGTAATTATCATAAGCGTATTCCCCCGTTCAGGGCTCAAGTGTGCTGCTGCACTCTAAAAAGTGTACTCTTATAACAGTTATCGGCACACTCCATTAATTATTAATAAGACAAAAGTCCCAATTCAGGATTTCAGTAAAAGTTTTAAGGTTAGAACCTGGAAAGCCATCCGGAAACCGAATGGCTTTGACATACGTGTTAATATTTTATTATAATGCAGCATAAATGAACTGATCCGCGGTGTCCATAAACATTATTGTCTAAATACTCTAAACATAAATATCAACGTTGCTGCCCAGATCGGACAAATTGGGCTGGGTCACAGGATTTCCAAGGTTAACTTGACCCAGCAACCGGTTCATCAAGCTGCCGTTTTGCTCCGCCAAATCCATGACCTTCCTGGTCACGGCAAGATTCACCTGCTGCCGCACTTGAACCATGTTTTTTAAGATCGACAGCGCAGCAATATCCATAAATACTCCTCCCCCGGCCCCGTGCGGGTGTTTAGTTTACTGCCTTATATCCGTTTTTAGAAATCCCAGTCGTCCCAGAATAGACTAAAGGACGAGATGATCACTTCCTTCAGGCCTTGCTTTTCAGCCTGTCACGCCTGTCATTTTAGATTACGATGCAGGGATATTCCTCTGACTCACCAGGCTACTGCCCTGCTCCGCCCTGGTTTGCTCATCCAGTGCGGTGATTTCCTGCTGCAGCAGGTGCAGCTTGGCATTGAACTCCCGGGCCACTTCCCGGTCAACGTAGTTGTCTCTGGCGTATGTGGCCAAAGATTGCATTTCATGCAGCTTAGCCTCGATCTCCTCCAGAGCCGCCATCCTCTGTGCCACCCATTCCAATTTCTGTTTCAGGTAATCTACGTTGAAATCGATAGTGACCATTCCTTTGCCATTGGATTCCGCCTGTGAGTACCTTGTCTGAGCTTATCAGTTAACCAGCGAATCATCGTCAAAATCCCAATCATTCAAGAAAGTCTTAAAATTAGAGTTAATAATTTCCTTCAAGCCTTGCACGTTGTTGTGCTCTATGCATAGCGTCATTTTCATGAGACACCGGTTCAGGCTGGTCATTTCCCGGTCAAAGATATATTCCCTGTTTCGTTGGAGAAAGCCCTCGAACAGCACGGTGAAATGGGCGATGGCCTCCATGGCGGATTTGTGGTCCTTTATATCTATACAGGTGATAATCTGGTCCACCAATTCCTTGAGCTTGTCTATCACATCTTACCCGCCTTCTTTTACAGGTTGACCAGAGAGATAACGTAGGGCAGACGGTGATAGCCCCCCTCTTTGATCATGCTCAGTACGTCTTGGTAGTAAGTTGCGTTATGACCTATGGAACGTTCAATGGCGCTGATGACGTCCACAATCATGTCCTCGTCCACGTTTCGCTCTTCAGCCAGGCAAATGCATACGGCAAAGAACCGGATCAGGATATAGAAGAACATCATTAGAAAATAGGCGTCTATGTACTTGTTGGTGTAGTATTTCTTGGAAAAGATGAAGTTGACGAAGTAGTTCTCATATACATGGCTGACGTCATCCATATTAGGCTTGTAGTATTTATTGTAGGCTGCCAGGAACCTCTGCACCTTCTCGCCGGCAATCTCAGGTTGATCCAACAGCTGCAGACCCACGTAAGCCATCTTGATTAGTTGGGTCATATCCGCCTCAATTATGCGGGAGAAAACCCTCTTGTCTATCGCTTCCTTAACCAGCTTCATCATGAACACCGGCTGGGAGGGTAAGGACATTAACTGGGTGATTAAACTCCCATCCAGGTTTTGCAGATACTTCCTGATGGACTGAATGTCACCGTCCTTGAGTTTGTCGATGACAATACCGGTCAGGATAAGCCTGCTGTCCATGTTAATTTCTTTAAACTGCATGATGTCGATGAGCAACGCTTCGACGTCAAAGTAGTTGGTTTTGCCCTGTTTTTTCCTTTCCAGCAGATCGCCAATCCTGCCGTACTGGCCGTGCAGGTCGGGGTAGTCGAAATCCCGGGGATCCTGGTAGAACTCGACCATATGTTTATTTTTCAGTGTCTTAGCCGCGGTCTTGCAGGCATAGGTAAGGGCCATCTCGAAGCCCCGCTCGGTTTTAAAGATATTGCGGGGAAATATCTTGCAGGTGTCTGATAAGGCGTCGATGCCGTGCCTCTTCTGGATGGCGCACAGACCTTCACTGTCCAGGAAGGGGCAGACGGCTCTGTCGACGGTGACCACTTCCTTTTGCTCCCCGTTATTTTCTACGGTTGTTTTCTTAACTATGTTCTTCAGCCGCACTGCTGCCTTGCCAGTCTTATCTTTCTTCAGGTTTTCACTCAGCATGGCGGACAACTCTTCGTCCTTGGCTGCCAGCTGGTCGTACTTCTCGACTGTATCCCTGTCTATGATGATCCTCCACCGCTTGCAGCACTCGGTGCAGCAGGCGCATTTATATTCCAGTATGTAATCGGGCACCAGGTAATGTTTAGCCATGGTCAAACCTCCTATGTATGTCGAGTTTAAGAACTAACTCTTATCCATGTAAGCAGCTTCCGCCTCGCGGCGGACACCCTTGCCTTTGGCTAATGGTAAACGCCAGCCGGCCCCATCCGGGAATTCCACCCTATAGATGACGCCCATGCTGGATGTACAGGAAGAAAGCCAACCGGAAATCCGGCTGGCTTTCCATTATTGATTTTATGATTAACGCAGCAGCTGCAGTACTCCCTCGGGCTGCTGGTTAGCCTGGGCCAGCATAGCTTGCGCCGCCTGGGTGAGGATGTTGTTCTTGGTGAACTCCATCATTTCTTTGGCCATATCCACGTCACGGACACGGCTTTCAGCAGCGGTCAAATTCTCCGATGATGTGCCCAGGTTATTGATGGTGTGCTCCAGACGGTTCTGGTAAGCACCTAACTTAGACCGTTCCGCAGAGACTGCTTCAATTGCGTCATTGATAACTTTAACAGCGGCTGTGGCGTTATCGTGCGTGGAAACATCCAGGGCAAATTCAACCGCTATATCATCTGTGCCATTTGTAACGGATTGGGCGGATGTCCAGGCTACAGCATACTGTTTTCCTTCTACTTCAACAGTCTGGCCCGCAGTTCCTGTAGCAGAAGTTATTTCGAGGGCATTTGCTCTCATGTCATTAACATCCAGGGACATGCTTTGACCTGTGCTGGCGCCAATCTGCATCTGGGTTCTGAACCCGGCGCCCGCCTGGGTGGTGTAGGTCAGGGTTGGAGCGGTAGCGGATTCCTGGCCTTCTATTTGGGTCAGGGTCACTTCTGCTCCGGTTGCTGCTACAGTGTACTTGGTATTTAAGGTAGTATTGGCTTCTATTGCCGTCTTTAAGGCCGCAGCAGTTTCTGCTTCAGTACCACCGCTGGTCAAGGTCAGTTCCTGGTTGTCGATGGTGACAATTGAGCCGGCCTTCAAGGCACTCATTTGGAAGCTGTATTCACCAGCAGTCGCATCACCACGGACAGTTGGATCAGCCAGATCCTCACCTGTTGCTTCGCCAGCATTCTCTTCAACACCGATCTTGGTACCTGTACTATCCGCGGTAAACCTGCTGCCAAGAGTAGAATGAGCGTTAATAGCCGCAGCTATATTTGCTGCCGTTTCCTCTGCGGTTGTACCAACAGTAAAACCGTTTTCACCAGTTGCGCCGGCTACAAGGGTAGTTCCGTCAATCGCAAGCCTGTCACCAGCGGCGAAATTTGTGTTTACATCAAATGTGTACGTACCCTGAACTTCCTGGACGAAGTCTTCACTAATGCTTGTGAGATCGGTTCCTGTTGCGCTATTCTCCACCATTTTTATTGAGTATTGTGGATTGCTGGGAGTCGTGTTATCGGTTACTACGGAGGCAGTAAACCGAACATTTGTAGCTGAATCATTGAGTGCTTCTACTAAATTGTCTGTTGTTTCAGCTATCGTTGCCCCTACAACAAACTTACCATTTGCTGTATCAGCACCACTTGCAACCGCTTCGAATTCAGTTCCATCAATGGTGATCTTGTCTCCTACAGTGAAGTTCGAGTCAATGGAGAAGGTATACTGGCCAAGAACCTCGCCTATTCCACTGGTGGCGCCCTTTGTGATTGCTGAACCGGTTGCGGCTACTTCAGAAAATTCTAAGATGTTGCCAGTTCTGCTAATGGTATACTCGTTTGTGCCGGCAGCTCCCAATTTTGCTGTCAAAGCAGCTTCTAAGCTTTGTGCTGTATCGGCTGTTGTAAGGCCGACGTTAAACTCTCCGTTTGCCGCGTTTGCACCCGATGCTTTTGCGGTAAATGTTTGGCCACCGATATCGATGGTCTCGTCAGCTTTAAAGTTAGTCTTAAGCTCCATTTCATATTGTCCTTGTACAGCGGTTACCTGGGATACAGTAGGTCCGGTTAAGTCAGCGCCATCCGCAGTTGCTTCTGTGAGCGTAATCTTGTTGGCATAGCCGAATTTGTCAGTACTAAGCGCAGCGGTATACTCACCACCGGCCACCAGGGAACTTAAATCAATGGCGTCTTTCAGATTAGCTGCCGTTGCGGCTGCATTAGTTCCTACTTCAAAGGTGGTTGCTGTATTGTTGTTGCCATTATCAGCTGCCATAGCTGTGAAGGTTACTCCACCGATTTCAATTTTATCACCGATAGCAAAGTTTTCGCTTACTTCGAAGGAATAGGTTCCTTGGGCTGCGGTTACATGAGTTACAGCTACATCGTCTGCGGCTAAATCATTTCCAGTTGCGGCCACTTCTGTCAGGTAAATGGTGTCGCTGTAGATACCTGCTGCGCCGATAGAAGTTGTGTAGTTGGCAAACTCCGTTGCGCCGGCGGCTTTTGCCAAATCGATGGCGTCCTTTAGATTTGCCGCGGTTGCATCTAATGTAGTTCCAATAACAAATCCGTCTGTGGTGTTCTCCTCTATGGTAGCGGCGCCGGCACTTACCGCGCCACCAGTACCAGAAATCACTTCTGTCAAGGTGAATGCCCCACCGCTTGTCGCCGCAGCAGTGTAACTGGCGCTAAGCGTCACATTGGCATTTATAGCCGCCGCTAAGCCGGCCGCACGGGCTTCCAGGTCGCCAGTCGTTGAAAACTCCCCTGCGGCGGCATCTGCTTCACCATCGACTGCTGTAAATGTTTCTCCATCAATGGTAACCGTCTGGCCTGCTACCAAGTCGGAGGTGATAGTATAAGTATCTACCCGCGCGGTAGCTGCAACAGCGCCAGCATTTTCACCATTTGTAGCATCACCGATCCCAGCGGTATTTACTGTTATAGAAGCGTTATTTCCTAAAGCGTTCTTTTCTACTAAATCAAATGTACCATCACCGTTATCAGCTATAGTATACCGGTCATTAATAGTTGTATTAGCCTGTAACGCACTCACCAAGGATGTGGCCAATCCAGCCGCGTCCGCGCCAAGGTTAAATTCACCTGCTGCGGCATCCGCTCCACTGGCTACTGCCGTGAATGTTTGTCCGTCTATTTCTATAGTATCGCCTGCGGCCCAGCCGGCATGATTTGTAATTGCAATGGTATTGTCACCTAATGTTCCTGCGACTCCCGCAACCGATGCGTTAGATACTGCCGGCGCATTATCCACCATGGCTGTGAACTCGTAGTCGTTGATGGTGATTGTCTCACCGGCTGCGAAGTTATTGGCGATTTCAAAACCGTATTTACCTTCAGTGCCACTTGTCTGAGTAACCGCCGAAGCCTTCATGGCCGTACTGTTTGTATCAGTCTGGGCAACCTGTGCAGTGAATACTAAGAGGTTGTTTTCATCGGCACCTTCCCACGAAGCGTCTGCTTTAGTGATATCGTAAGTAATACCGTTATCCACATACGTAGCACCACCCGCATCAACAGCTGTAATAATATTGTCTCTCGTTTCCTCGACGGTGTCACCAATATTAAACTGGCCTGCACCCGCTCCAGAAGCAACAGCTTTAAAGGTTTGTGTGCCTATCTCAATCTCGTCACCAACTTCAAAATTGGATGTGATCTCAATAGCGTATTTGGCGGCTACAGCTGCTGTGGTTTCTGTGGTTACATCTGCTGCGGTCAGGTCGTTACCAGTACCAGCAACCTCTGTTAGTTCAATTGTATCACTGTAGATACCTGATGCGCCAATATCTACAGTATAGTTAGCAAACTCAGCCGCACTAGCACCTTTAGCTGCGGCTATCGCAGTCTTTAGGTTAGACGCTGTTTCATCGACATCGTTTCCAACTAAAAACAGGTTTGCTTGGTCTGCTGTAACTGCGCCAGCATCATCGGATGCTGTGAATTCATAACCATTGATACTGACCACCTGTCCGGCCTCGAAGTTTGTTTTAACTTCAAATCTGTAAACACCTGGTGTTTCGCCCGTTTGCGCCACACTAGAGTCGGTCATGTCTCCGGCGTTAGCATCGGTAGCAGAAGACACGTTAGTAAACACAATTAAGTTGTTGTCTGCATAGCCACCGTTATCGTAGCTTGGATCAGATGTTCTGATGACATAGGTTTCACCGTCATCGACATACGTGCCGGATGCTGTTGAAATTGCTTCAATGATATTGTCTCTAGTATCAGAAATGGTGGAACCAATAGTAAACTCGCCTGCGCCCGCTGCACCTTCTACAGCTGTAAAAGTCTGGTCGCCTATGGTTATAGTGTCATCTGCAGTGAAATTACCGGTAATCTCAATCCCGAAAGTGTAGTTTGCTTTGCCACTTGCCGTGGTTATCGCATTTCCAAGGGGCGTGTTCCCATTTACATCCTGTTCTGTCATGGTTATTGTGTCCGTAGCAACACTGGCTACGTATTTTCCGCTTGTGACCAGTGAGCTTGCATCAATAGCTGCCTTTAAGCTGCCTGCCTGGTCATCTGCGCTTGCACCAATGTTAAACTCTCCTGCGTCAGCATTTGCACCTGCAGCGACAGCTGTAAATGCAACACCGCCAATGGTAACTTTTTCACCAACTGTAAATTGAGTTGCAACTGTATATTCCTCTATATACGCTGTGCCATCAGCGGAACCATCTGTGTCAAGATTATAGGTGATTGCACCGGTAGCAGCCGTATCACCCGTTGCCGTAATTACTGTTTTCTCTATAGCACCTGTTCCTTGTTGAACACTAGCAGTATCCACCGTGAAGCCATCCAGTCTACCTAAGTTGGATGCGCCGACAACTAATTCCGTTACTTCAGCTGCACCTGTTCCACCGGTAACGCTTTGCTCAATCATTTTAAAGGAATCGGCTACCGAACCGGAGCTTGTCGCTTGTACACTGGCCTGGTCAACGTTGAAATTATTGATTGCGCCTGTGCCCTGGGCCACGCTGGCAGTGACGGTAGCAGGGCCATTAAGTTCTCCAACGGCTGCGGCTCCTTGTACACTGTTTACAACCGGGGCGTCAAGCGTTACTTCTGCCGTACTTGCAGCAACACTATTTTCAACAGTATTTACTGCACTTGTTGCGCCAACAGCCGCTTGTTCCGCCACACCGGCAGTCTCCACACTGTAGCGAATGTTAGCGGTCTTGGCAGTTCCACCGTTTAACAGTTTCATGGTGTTGAACTCGGTGGTGTTGCCGATACGGTTAATTTCCGAGGTTAACTGGTTGATTTCTTTCTGGATTTCTTCACGGTCAATGTCCACGTTGGTATCACTTGCCGCCTGGGTTGCCAGTTCGCGCATCCTCTGCAGGATGGAATGGGTTTCATTTAATCCACCCTCTGCTGTTTGAATCAACGAAATGGCATCCTGAGCGTTCCGGCTGGCTTGATCCAGTCCGCGAATCTGAGCGCGCATTTTTTCACTGATGGCCAGACCGGCAGCGTCGTCCCCGGCTTTGTTGATCCGGAGGCCGGAAGATAACTTTTCTAACGCTTTGTTGCCCTGTACGTTGTTGTTACTCAACTGACGATAGGTGTTGAGCGCCGCGATATTGTGGTTGATTCTCACTTTACATTCCTCCATGAATTCTAATTTGATACCGCTTCCATGCGGTATTTGCTTTCCGGGTCGGCCGCCCCGGTAAATTCATTTCTGTTTAATATATCGTCCTAAAGTCACTGAGATTTGAGTCCTATACCGGTCCTATTTTTCAAGTAAAACAGTTACTGAAATTGGAACTTCGCTGCTTTACCTGGATATGTGGTATAAGAAAAACTAAGACTTCTGAAAACCACAAAACAGTCTGCAGAAGCCGTCTGGTCTTTAAAACAGTTTGTTAACAGGACCTTTTTAACCGCCGTTTTCAGTTATTCTCTTGGCAGGGTTCTTTAATAGCCGCATGACTTCCTCAACACCGGTAATCGCCTGAGTGTTTTCTTGCTGCAAATCCCTGTATATTTCTTCCCGGAATATCTCCAGATGGGCCGGCGCCTCCAGCCCTAACCGCACTGTTTCACCGGTTACTTCCACCACCATGATTTTAATTTCTTTGCCAATCATAATCGACTGCCCTTTTTTCCGCGCCAGTACCAGCATCTAGCCCACCTCCCCGCCAGCCCCCCGGTTTATTTTTAACGGGGTGCGGAGGGAATATCTCTTATTATTCAGTAACACCTGTTTGGCCAGCAGTTTATTTGTATTCACAACAATCGGCGCCAGAAGATTAATAGTTGCCGCCTCCAGGCCCCTGCTTGTATTTACCGTGCATAAGACCGCGACCTGTTCCTGATTGGCTATTTTTAACTGGGTGACCACCTCTTCAGCCAGTTCGAATTCATAATCCCGGAATAAAGCAAACGGGTTAACCAGCAAAAATCCTATCTCGGTCTGTCCGGTATGGCGCAGGTAATAGAAGGGTGAATTCACTTCCAGCAGCGTTAGAGTATACAGCCGGTAATCTTCCAGGCCGGGCAAGCCCCAGGGAAAAGACAAGATGAAATTGTCCCGCTGATCGTTTTTCATGGAACTTACTTCCATACAGCTGCCTCCTCATTAATAAAGTGACCTGACGGCCACTTCTTTTATGCATAACCATTAAGGTTTCCGCCTTTTTTCTCACTCAGTTCCGCCAGCCAGGCTTCGGCCTCTTCCAGGTTTAATTCACGGCTGGCCCCGGTGCGGCGGTCCCTGGCCTTGATCCTGGGCTTCCCTTCTTTTGCTATGATGAAATCAAGGGGTTGGTTATACATTTCCGCCGCCTGGCGCATCTTCTCCACTGCCTTGTTAAGATCATAGCGCATTTTACGCAAGGCCAGGTCTTCACCTTGCAAGAGCGCTTCTTCGACAGTAGGCTTAAAACGGCTGACATCCTGGATACGGACAGCGTCCTGGACAACCTGCGCCTGCAGCCCCCCCGCACCTATTTTCATGAGAGTCCACCTTGCCTTTTGTCCTTTGTTTTGTGTAATCGCTGATTTGCTCCGCTGACTGGCGCCTTAACCGCGGCCTGATTGTCCAATAAGAGGTTTGGTGTTATCTTAACTCAGGAAATCCAGTAAGCTGACTTGCAGGATTTTTGCCCCCGCAGCCAGGGACGCCTCGTATGACAATAATTGCTGGCTATACTCGATAGACAGCCTGGCCATGTCGGCGCCTTCCAAGTTGTTCAGGTTTTCGGTAAGCTTGATCTCCTGGTCCAGCAACTGGTCTTGCAGCAACTCAAAGTGGTTGGTCCTGGCCCCTACCTGAACACGGTATTTCAGCAAGCTGTCTGTTTCCTGTTTCAACTCTTCAATGCTGCCGTTAATACCGTCGGTATCGTTGCCGTTTAAGCTGTTTCTCAAATCAAAAAGAACCCTGAAAACACCTGTGCCTGTCATATTAGATGGATCTCCGTCACATACCGTGTAGGTACCGTCGCCGTTATCAACGGCCAATCCAAAGACACCGGGTGAGCCGCTGGTGGTAATACCCGGAGAGTCAATCCGGTAATCAGTGTCAGCCAGTACCTCACGGCGTATTTCATTGGTATCGCCCGAATAAATTATCTGGTCACCCACTCTCTTAAAAGGAGGAGCGCTGTTTTTGGCGCCGGCAAAAATATATTTGTCACCAATAAAAGAATTGCCCAGATCAACCATCTGTTCTACCAGCTTATCAATTTGTTCCGCTATGGCTATCCGGTCACTGGCGTTACAAGTGCCGTTAGCCGCCTGCACCGCGTATTCGCTGGCTTTTGTCAGCACGTCGCCCATAGTGCCCATGGCTGTGTCGCTCATGTTTAAATAACCCAGACCGTCTTCAATGCTCCTGCTGTACTGTTCCATGTACGTCAGACTGGATTTAATGGAAATTACCTGCCCAATCACGTTGGGATCGTCACTCAGGCGTAAAAGTCTTTTGCTGGTGGCGAGCTGCTCCTGGCTGCGGGCGATATTACTCTGGTTGAGCTGAATGCTTTTGATGATACTGTCGGTCATGTACTTATTGGTGATACGCATTTTCTTTACCTCCCGACAATGCCGTTAATTAGGAGATCCAGCATTTCATCCATAACGTTGATCACTCTCGCCGCAGCCTGGAAGCCATACTGGAATTGCACCAATTTAGTCAGTTCTTCGTCGGTGGAAACACCGGATACGGAATCCCTCATAGCGGTTATTTGTTCCTGGATGGCTGTCTGGCTTTCGGACATATCACTGGCGTTAGCGGCGTGGCCGCCCACCTGTGTTAACAGCAGGCTGTAATACTGTTCAAATGTGTAAGGTTTGTCAAACGGGTCAATCTGTTCATCCCTGAGGCCGGCAATAACTCCGGCTAAAGTGCCGTCGATCAGGGCCGGGTTTTCCGAGATATCAGTATTTACCTTAAAATCGCCCGTGGCCAGATCCCCCGTGAAGAAATCAATACCCAGGTCTGCAATCATGCTTTGCAGGTTCAGTCCGATATCGTTTAATATCTCCTTATAACCTATAATATTTTGCCTTGCCCTCTCCAGTCCCAACAGGGACCCCCCCTGGCCGGCATCAAGTATGTTTTCGGTAAGATTTATCAATTCACTGCCGTAAGCGGTTAGAGTAATGGTGTCACCATCTGTGTCCAGTGCCAGGGTTGCCGGGTCGGCGTCCCTGACGTCAACGCCAAAAAAGTTTAGCGAGCTTAATTCACCGGTTGGCTTACCCCCCACTGTTTCAAAGGACACCTCCAGCGGCCCGTACTTGCTTAACTCTTCCAGCGCCTGATCGCGTTTATCCAGAAGGTCGTTGGGCTGTTGGCCAACGTCATAAGTCCTTTTGATTGAAATAGTTAAATTACGGATCTGCACCAGCAGATCGTTGGCCTCGTTCACCTGATCAACAAGTATCCCCCCGGTGACCGACTGCGTAGAATCTATGACAGCCACGCTGTTCTGCACATCGCCCAACTGTTTGCAGGTATAAGTCATCAGAGTGGCCAGGCTGTCACCCGCCTGCGACACCGCCGCCTTCACACCAACATCCTGAGGGGTGTTGTTCAAATCCATCCAGGATGTAAAAAAGTTAGTAATTCTATCTACGAGGCCATCTGAAGCAGGCTCCGCAAAGGAAGCCTCAACCCGCTGCAGAATAGACACCTGATCATTCCAGTAAGCGCTGTCGGTTGTTGAACTGCGTACATTATTATCAAGGTATTCATCCTTAACCCGGCGTATACTGCTGACTTCCACCCCGGTGCCAATCTGCCCCGGTGTTGACGCGTTGGTGTTCAGATCAGTGAGTGTATATGGAGCAGTGGCGGTGATTACCGCCTCCTGCCTGGAATAACCGGGGGTACTGGCGTTGGCCAGGTTGTGTCCGGTAATATCCAGAGCGTTTTGATTAATTTTCATACTCCTGCGGGCAATTTCCAAACCAAACCATGTTCCCGGCATTACGATACCACCTGTCTTTAAATGGTAGAGTCGAGAATTTGCAGCGGCTTGCTTTCCTTTTTCAGCCTGCCGCTGCCCATGTATATGCTGCCACCGCTGGGCGACATGATCCTGAGCAGCTTCTCGGTAAACACCTGACCGCGCCTGGCCAGTGCGCCATTTAGACTGTTGATTTCACTTAATCTCAGAAGTTTGTCCTTAAGACTTTGAGAGGCCTTTTTCAGATCTGTGGCCAACGGTTCGGACGCATATCGTATAAATACGCTTAACCCAGCCTTTTCTGCGATACCATACTCTCCGGCTA
>CAZJGV010000040.1:0-18008 GCA_964545615.1 uncultured Pelotomaculum sp. | reverse complement strand
ACCGGAAGGCCGGGACCTGAAAGCGCCGGGCCGTTGGCCGGCAAGGTTTTTGTCCTGACCGGAGCCATGGAGGCTTTCAGCCGCCAGGAGGCGCAGGAGTTAGTGGAGGGTTTGGGCGGGAAAGTTGCTTCCAGCGTGAGCCGGAGCACGGATTATGTCGTGGCTGGCGGAAAACCGGGCTCAAAATATGACAAGGCGCTCTCACTGGGTGTCCCAATTATAGATGAAAAGGATTTCAAAGCTATGGTGGGAATGGCTTGAAATCAACGATAGGCCCGAAATTTATAAAGTCTCACATCAGAACGACCACCTTTCAGCAGTGGTCGTTCTTACGTTGACACAACATAGTTTGTAAGCTTCTTTGAGAGAACGGTATCTAATTTTATTTTACCAGTAATAAAAGAAGCTGGTAAAGAAAAGGGTTAGCCAAACCGAATATTAAATGGACTGAATCTTTTCACAAGACCTTATAGTAACAAAAACCTGAGGTAATTTTTGAGGTATAAGGCATGTCATTATTGAGAAAAACCATAATTGTTACAGGTGTTACATTAATCGGACTGATTATAGTTCTATACGCGGCTTCACAGACTATTCTGCTGAATAGTTATAAAGACATGGAGGGGCGGGAAGTCAGGGAAAAAACTCAAAGAGCCCTGGATATTTTAGCCGATGAACTGTCCACTATGAATAATATAACTGCCGACTGGGCCGCCTGGGATGATACTTATGAATTTATCGAAAAGGCCGGAGATGAATATATCCAGTCAAATCTGGTGGACACAACATTTACCGGGCTAAAAATTAACTATATGGTATATGTTGATACCTCAGGACAGGTTGTGTTTGGCAAGGGTGTGGATATAAATAACGGCAACAGGTTGTTTCCTGTCCAGGAAACTTTACGGGACCACTTTGTGGTTAATGACCCGATTTTAAACCATTCGGATCCCGAGAGCAGCTTAACAGGCATAGTTCTGCTGCCCGAAGGCCCGCTGCTGGTTGCCGCACGGCCGATTGTCACCAGTGAATATGAAGGTCCTATACGCGGCACGCTGATTGTAGGCCGCTGTCTTGACGAAATTGAAATTAATAGGCTGGAGGATAAAGCACATCTGTCTTTAACCTTCATGCCGCTGAATAGTTTGCCAATGCCGGACGATTTTGTTTTAGCCGATTCCTTCACATCACAGGAAGATTCATTTTATATCCATACGTTTAGCGAAGATGTAATCGCGGGATATACCAGGATAAATGACATTTACGGCAACCCGCTGCTTCTCAAAGTGGATATGCCCAGAGAGATATACACACAGGGAAAAACCAGCATCTTATATTTTATTCTATCTTTATTATTTGTTGGGCTGGTGTTTTTTGGGGTGGATCTATTGCTGCTCAAAAGAATGGTGCTGTCAAGGCTGGCGCGGCTCAGCGCCGGTGTCGGCGGCATTGGCTCAAAGGGGGATCTGTCTGCCCGTGTAAATATTACTGGTAATGATGAACTGGCCAGTCTGGCCGGTGAGATAAACCTGATGCTGCAGGCACTGGAGCAATCTCAGCAAAAAGTTCGGGAAAATGAAGAGCTTTTTCGCCTGTTAGCTGAAAATGCGCAGGACATTATTTACCGCTACCGCTATTTTCCAAAGCGGGGATTTGAGTACATCAGTCCCTCGGTTGCGGGCATTACCGGCTATACCCCTGAGGAATTCTATGCCGATCCGGACATCACTTATAAAATTGTACATCCCGATGACCGTCCGGCCTTAATAACGTTCTTTCAGTTTAGCGACCGCAACAGCAAACCGCAAGTCATACGCTGGATGCATAAAAACGGCAGCGTTGTTTGGACTGAACACCAAAAAGTGCCAGTTTATAATAAAGAAAAGAATCTTGCCGCGCTCGAAGGAATCGCGCGTGATATTACCGAACGGAAGTCAACGGAAGAAAAACTGGAACACCTCAGCCTGCACGACTCTCTTACCGGTCTTTACAACCGGGCTTGTTTTGAAGAAAATATGGATGCCGGAGACAGGCGCAGCAATCAGGCCGGCATAGTCGTTTTTGATGTAGACGGACTTAAGCTGGTTAACGATACCTTTGGACATGAGAAGGGGGACACTCTTTTGAGTGCCGCCGCCAAAGTCATAAAAAGCTCCTTCCGGGAAAGCGATATGGTGGCCCGGATCGGCGGAGATGAATTCGCGGTTCTGCTTACCAACGGCAATGATGAAATTGTGAAAAACGCCTGCAACAGGATCAGGGCGGCAGTTGAAAAATATAATTCTTTTAATCCCGACCTGCCGCTGAGTATAGCCATAGGATTTGCCACAAGGGATGATTCCGCCACCAGTCTGAATGATCTTTTCAAGGAAGCGGACCACAACATGTACCGGGAAAAAATGCATCGCAGTCAAAGCGGGCGCAGCGCCATTGTACATGCCCTTAAAAAAGCTCTGGAGGCGAGGGACTTCATTACCGATGGGCATGCCGACCGCCTTCAGGATCTAGTCACCGGCATGGCCAATGCCATTTCTTTGCCGGACAGCAAATCAGCCGATTTAAGACTGTTGGCCCAGTTTCATGACATCGGCAAAGTAGGAATACCGGATCACATACTATTTAAACGCGGGCCCCTTACCTTTGAAGAAACCATTGAGATGAGAAGGCACTGTGAGATCGGCCACCGTATCGCCATGTCGGCGCCCGACCTGGAACCCATTGCCGACTTCATTCTTAAACACCATGAATGGTGGAACGGCAGCGGTTACCCTCTCAAGCTAAAAGGACCCGACATACCGCTGGAGTGCCGGATCCTGGCTATTGCCGACGCTTACGACGCTATGACCAGCGACCGCCCCTACCGCAAGGCTTTAACCCATGAAGTGGCGATCGCAGAGTTGAAGAAATTTGCGGGAACTCAGTTTGATCCTGACCTGGTGCCTGAATTTGTTAATTTACTGGGTCTCAATGTTTGGGTTTGGTTTTAAGTTCTGTGACGGGTGATCAGCATTTGTCCAGTTTCGCGCTGGCCGGTAGAAATTCTCCGGCCAGCGTTTTTATTTGCGCGGTCTGTCGCCTGCAAACACTGATTTGAAACGCACATACAACAATGGTATAATAATGTAGATTTTTAAAAGTGGTTGCCTTTTTATGACAATACTATCAAGTATTTAGATTTTGGGGAAGGTGAAATCCTTGATTACCAAAAAAGATGTTGATCAAGTGGCACTGTTAGGCCGGCTGGAACTGACCGGTGAGGAAAAAGAGATGTTTACCAGGCAGCTGAACGATATTTTGGAACACTTCCAATTTCTTGAACGCCTGGATACCGCCGATGTGCAGCCTACGGCACACGTGCTGCCGCTTAAAAACGTACTGCGGGAGGACTGGGCGGGCCAGCATATGTCACGTGAAGATGCCCTGGCCAACTGCCCTGACCGGGAAGATGACTATTTCAAGGTGCCTAGAATCGTATAGGCAGTAGGGAGGCGAATCAGTTGCAGCTTTTCCGGCTAACAGCCCACGAACTGCATGATCTTTTAATAAAAAAAGATATTTCAGCAATTGAGATAAACGAGGCTGTGTTTGACAGGATTGAATCGGTAGAGGAAAAGGTCAACGCGTACCTGAGCAGGACCAGGGAACGGGCGCTGGAGCAGGCCCGGGTGGTAGACGCACAGATCCGCAAAGGTGAAAAAATATTCCCTCTCTCCGGCATCCCCATAGCCATTAAAGACAACATGTGCACAGACGGTATAACTACAACCGCGGGTTCAGAGATTTTGGCAAACTTTATACCGCCATACAGCGCTACAGTGGTAAAAAAACTTGACGCGGCCGGGGCGACCATGGTGGGTAAGACTAATCTGGATGAGTTTGCAATGGGTTCATCCACAGAGAACTCTGCCTTTTTCACCACCCGGAATCCCTGGGATACCGACCGGGTGCCCGGCGGTTCCAGCGGTGGTTCAGCCGCGGCGGTCGCAGCTGGTGAGGCGGTTTGCGCTCTGGGCTCAGATACCGGAGGCTCGATCCGGCTGCCGGCCTCGTTTTGCGGAGTGGTTGGTATGAAGCCTACTTACGGAGCAGTTTCACGGTTTGGGCTGATTGCCTACGCTTCCTCCCTCGACCAGATCGGCCCCTTTGCCAGGGATGTTACCGACTGTGCCTTGATGCTCAATATAATCTGCGGGCATGATCCTCTTGACTCTACCTCGGCCAATTTTCAGATAACGGACTACACCGGGTTTTTGGTTAACGACGTGCGCGGGATGAGGATAGGAGTGCCCGAAGAATACATGGCTGAAGGTATCGACCCGGAAGTGCGCGATGTTATCGGTAAGGCGATGGCGTTGCTGGAATCCCTTGGCGCTAACGTTGAATATACCACCCTGCCGCATACCGAGTACGCCCTGTCGACCTATTACCTGATTGCCACTGCGGAGGCCAGTTCGAATCTCGCTCGCTACGATGGGGTGCGGTACGGACTGCGGGCTAAAGAGGCGGAAGATATTATCGATATGTTTATGAAGACGCGCAGCCGGGGTTTTGGTTCTGAGGTCAAAAGGAGAATTATGCTTGGCACCTATGCGCTTTCAGCAGGTTATTACGATGCTTATTACCTTAAAGCGTTGAAAGTCCGGACCTTGATTAAGGAAGACTTTGACCGTGCCTTTGAAAAATATGATCTGCTTATTTCCCCCGTCTCACCGACTACGGCCTTTCGTATCGGGGAAAAGACGGATGACCCGCTTCAGATGTACCTTTCTGATGTCTGTACCATTTCAGTGAACCTGGCAGGCATACCGGGTATGTCCATACCCTGCGGCTTCGCAGAGGGGCTGCCGGTTGGTCTGCAATTGATGGGCAGGCACTTTAACGAGGGAGCGCTGCTGCGGGCCGCTTATACCTTCGAGCAGAATACTGACTATCATAAACGGTTTCCGGAGTTGTAAGGAATCTAAAATCCTGTAAAGCATGTAAAATTGTTTTTCTCACTTGTTTCAAAAAAGAGGAGGTTAAAGTTTTGGCCCGGTACGAAACTGTTATTGGTCTGGAAGTACATATTGAGCTGAAGACCAGGTCAAAGATTTTCTGCGATTCCACCACTGAATTCGGCGGTGACCCCAATACCCATGTTTGCCCGGTCTGTCTGGGCCTGCCGGGGACACTGCCGGTGGTCAATAAGAAAGTGGTGGAATACGCCATCAGGGCTGCTCTGGCGCTAAACTGCCAGATAGCCGGCTTCTCCAAGTTCGACCGGAAAAACTACTATTATCCGGATATGCCCAAAAACTATCAGATTTCCCAGTATGATTTGCCAATCGCCGAATTCGGCTACCTTGACATAGATACTGACGGCGGTGTCAAAAGGATAGGCATTACCCGCCTGCACATGGAAGAGGATACCGGTAAACTCGTACACCAGGGTACTATAACAACCACGCCTTTTTCCCTGGTGGACTACAACCGGGCGGGTGTCCCATTAATTGAAATCGTTTCTGAGCCGGACCTGCGCTCTCCGGAAGAGGCGTGTGCTTATGTGGAAAAACTAAAAGCTATTGTCCAGTATACCGGGGTATCGGACTGCAAGATGGAAGAAGGCAGCCTGCGCTGTGACGCTAATATTTCCGTGCGGCCGGTTGGCAGATCCGATTTGGGAACCAAGGCTGAAATAAAAAACCTCAATTCTTTCAGATCCCTGCAAAGGGCGCTGTCCTACGAGATTAAACGCCAAATCGATACTCTGGAGGAAGGCGGCAGGATAGTTCAGGAAACCCGGACCTGGGATGAAGGAAAGGGTGTCACTCTGTCCATGCGCAGCAAGGAACACGCGCACGACTACCGCTATCTGCCCGATCCAGACCTGGTGCCGCTGGTGATTGAAAGGGAATGGGTGGAAGATATCCGCCGCTCTCTCCCGGAACTGCCGGACGCGCGCAGGGAGCGCTACGAGAAGGAATACGGACTGTCCGGCTATGACGCCGCCGTTCTGACCAATACCAGGGAACTGGCTGAATATTTCGAGGACTGCGCGTCCCGCTACTCCAATCCAAAAGCGGTCAGCAACTGGATCATGGGCGATCTGGCCAGGCTTATCAACGCGAACAAACTGGAAATCTCGGAATGCAGGGTCAAGCCGCAGCAGTTGGCCTCCCTGCTGGAGCTTATAGACAAGGGTACCATCAGCGGTAAAATCGCAAAAACAGTCTTTGAAGAGATGTTTGCCAGCGGCAGGGATGCGGAAAGCATCGTAAAAGAAAAGGGACTGCTCCAGATCAGCGATGAGAGCGCGATAATTACCATCGTAGACGAAGTCCTGGCCAAAAACCCAGGGCCGATGGAGGATTTCAAGGCTGGCAAGGAGCGCGCCCTGGGCTTTTTAGTCGGACAGGTGATGAAGGCATCAAAAGGCAAGGCAAACCCTGATCTGGTAAACAAACTGTTGAGAGAGAAGCTGTAAACAAGGTCGATGCACAGAATCCGGATCTGTCTGACCTTTAAGAGATATGGAGACGCAATATGGGATTTGACTGGCTATTTTCTAATTGGGAACTCTATTTAGGTCTCGCTGTTGCCCTGGCTATCGCCTTGTTCGTCTATCTCAAGCAGGAGATAGAATCATTGAGCAGGGGAAAAACTGCTGCTAAAGCAGGCAAACGTAAAAATATAAGTACAAAAGAACAATCTGGTAGCGGAACAGTTAATAAAAAGGATTGAGCCTGCGGGCTCTTTTTTGGGAGACATAAAGCAAAAGGTTAAATTCTTCAGCTTAAACCTGCTTTTTTAATAAAATCACATATTTCCTGCATGGCCTGGGTTGCCTCCGGAAAGAGGGGCGCACAGGCGGGATAGCAGTGAAACATGCCCTGCCCGATTTTCAACGTGACATCTACCCCCGCTGCGGCCGCTTTTTCGGCAAACCGGGTCGAGTCATCGAGAAGAGTTTCATTACCGCCGACGTAGATGAGTGTAGGCGGCAACCCGTGCAGGTCCCCGTAAAGAGGGGATATCCAAGGCAAACCAGGGTCGTTATCCCCCGCGTAATATTTACTGCAAACCTCAGACATGCCCGGGGGACTAAAACACACTCCGGCGTTAGTCCGGTGAGACTCCCCGGTAAGCTTAAGATCGGTCCAGGGAGAGAGAGCCACCGCTGCCGCAGGCAAGGGAAGGCCTTGCTCCCGGAGGGCCAGCAGCGTGGCCAAAACTAACCCTCCGCCGGCTGAATCCCCGGCAAATACGATATGGGCAGGCGCAACGCCCTGGCCCAGCAGCCAGCGGTACGCTGTCAGCGAGTCTTCGATAGCAGCGGGAAAGGGATGCTCGGGGGCCAAACGGTACTCAAACAGGAGAGCACCTATGCCGCTGCCTTTAACAAACTTGGCCACATTGGCCCGGTGATCTGAACAAGAACCCGACACATACCCGCCCCCGTGTACATAAAATATTGCTTTATCTTTCACTGCCCCGGCAGGCAATATCCATTCAGCCGGGATACCGTCGATTGTAACCCTCTCTACTTCGATTCCATCCGGCAGTTTGCCGAACATGGCGGCGCCTTTTTCGCATTCCAGGCGAAAAAGGGGAATAGACGTGTTAAAATCCCAGGCGGCTTTTCTTTTTTTCAGTTGCAAACGAAATAAATGTCTGTTTTTAATCATGAAGCAAAAAAGACGGCTGCGCAGACTTGGCATGTTCATCCACCTCAAATTACTTATTCGATTTTTCTTGTATGCTGGATTTCTCCATATACTCTTTTTTTCTTCGGGCAATTTCTTCCCTGGCGGTTTCGATAACTTCTAGAATCTGCATATGCTCAATAGTTTCATCAAAAAACGGTGGTCCGGACTCTAATTGAGATACTTGATAGCAGGAGCCATCTTTATTGCGGGTTAAATATCCAGCGTCTACCAACCTGCGCCGCAAGGTAATATGGTCAGTTTAATTACCATAATGCTTGCAAGTTAACTATATGACTAATTCGGTACATGAAGTCACATAATGATCAAAGAAGTGTTGCTCGCTACAGCAACGTGAGGTTTACATATCAAATTTTGGCTGGTATAATTATTGTAATGACCTGATGACTAAATGTCAACAGTTATTCATCAAATTAATTTTAAAGGAGTACGGGGATGTCTAAATTTACTGAAAGTGAAAAGGAACAAATCCGGCAATGCCTTTTAACCAAGGGGAAAGAGCTCTTTATCCAGTATGGCTTCTCTAAAACCAGCATTGATGATATTGTTCAGGCCTGCGGCATTGGCAAAGGTTCCTTTTATAAATTTTTCTCCTCAAAAGAAGAGCTTTTTTATGTTATTATCAATGGCCAGGAAGAGATCAGAAACCGGCTCATTGTGGAGCACCTGCAAGAAAACCTGCCTCCCAGGGAGATGATTTCCTCCTTCTTTCACCTGGCTTTGCGCCTGGCTGATGAAAATCCTCTTTTACAACAGTGGTTCCAGGACGGGGAACATGAGCGCATTATCCGCAAATTACCCGGGCGCCTCATAGAGGATTCAACCCAGGATAATGTAAAACAGGGGATATTTTTTGTTCAGTCTTTAATTGACCGTGGGGTATTGAAAGAAAACGACCCGGAAGTAATTGCCGGGGTCTTCGGCGCCATTATGATGCTGCGCTTATTCAAAGAGAGGTTAGGACATGATTTATTTCCCAAAATAATGGACGTAATTATTGGCTGTATAGCAGAAGGTTTAACTGTGCCTGAGAAGTAAGATCCAGTTTGAGAATCAGGCAGCAGGCAGGTAACACTTCTTATGAATTGCCGGGCATGAGCTTCTCTTATCTTCATAATAAAATATTAAAATATTTTAACTTTTCAGAGAATGATAATTGTGGTACTATTCTAAGTAATTCAGTTTTACCGCCAGTGTCAAATAACTATAAATAATGTAAGTCAATCAACTTAGGAGTGAGGATGAATGAACAAGGATATCTTTATTGTAGACACTACCCTGAGAGACGGGGAACAGACGGCGGGCGTCGTTTTTGCCAACAGGGAGAAAGTAAGGATAGCAAGGCTTTTAGATGAAATGGGAGTACATCAAATAGAGGCAGGGATCCCGGTAATGGGCGGGGATGAGAAAGAAGCCGTCCGGGCTATCTGCAAGTCCGGTCTGAAGGCCAGCATCATGGGCTGGAACCGCCCCGTAATCAAGGATATAGAAGCTTCGATAGACTGTGGTGTGGATGCGGTTGCCATTTCAATTTCCACATCAGACATCCATATCAAGCATAAACTCAACACAACCCGCCAGTGGGTCCTGGAACAGATGGCCCTGGCCACCCGTTTTGCCAAGGAAGAGGGCATGCAGATTTCCGTCAATGCTGAAGACGCCTCCCGTTCCGACATGAACTTTCTGATTGAGTTTGCCAGAGCCGCCAAAGAAGCCGGCGCTGACCGCCTCCGTTACTGTGATACCGTGGGAATCATGGAGCCGTTTACCATTTATGAACGCATCAAGGAAATCAGGGACGCGGTGGATCTTGACATTGAAATGCACACCCACAACGACTTTGGCATGGCTACGGCTAATGCTCTGGCTGGCGTTAAAGCGGGGGCCAGGTATATCGGGGTGACTGTTATGGGCCTTGGCGAGCGTGCCGGCAATGCCGCCCTGGAAGAAGTGTTGATGGCCCTTAAACACCTGTATGATATTGACTTGAATTTTAAAACCGAAATGTTTCTGGAAGTGGCCGAATATGTATCACGTGCCTCAGGCAGGGAACTTCCCAAGTGGAAAGCAATTATAGGTAAAAATATGTTCGCCCATGAATCAGGTATCCACGCCGATGGGGTGCAAAAAAACCCCAAGACTTATGAGGCCTTCCATCCAGAAGAGGTTGGCTTGCTGCGCCAGATTGTGATAGGTAAACACTCGGGCACGGCGGCTTTAAAGGCCAAATTCGCGGAATTCGGAATGGAATTAAGCGATCAACAGGCCAAGGAAATGCTGCCAAAAGTCCGTTCCTACACAGTTTCCATAAAACGGCCGCTCTTTGATAAGGAACTGGTGTACATTTACGAAGATTTTTTTGGAAAGAGGGATTAACATTGGGTCAGACGATCATAGAAAAAATCCTGTCCAGCCACAGCGGACAGGAAGTCCGTGCCAATGAGATAGTAGTGGCCGTGGTTGATTATGTGATGGGCCAGGATGGGACAGCCCCACTTGCCATCAGGGCTTTTAACGAGATGGGCGGGTTGGAAGTGTTTGACCGGGAGCGTGCCGCTTTTGTGATTGACCACAGCGCTCCCAGCCCCAATGAGGGGGTTTCCGCCCTGCACAAAATGATGAGGGAATTTGTCAGGGAAAAAGGTTTTCGTCTTTACGACATCGGCGAAGGTGTCTGCCACCAGGTAATCCCCGAGAGTGGGGTGGTCGGTCCGGGCAGCCTGGTCATCGGAGCCGATTCCCATACCTGCACCTATGGGGCGCTGAATGCTTTTTCCACAGGTGTTGGCTCCACTGACCTGGCCGGCGGGTTAATATCCGGACGGATGTGGTTTAAAGTACCCGAGTCGATCAAGTTTGCCCTCAGCGGCGCCCTGGCGCCAGGGGTTTACTCAAAAGACCTCATATTATATCTGATCGGCGAAGTTACAGCCGACGGGGCAACCTACCTGGCGGCGGAGTTTGTTGGTGAAGCCATAGCTGAGATGTCCCAGGAAGCCCGCTTTACCATGTCCAATATGGCTATAGAGATGGGCGCCAAGGCCGGTTTGATGGAAGCGGATGGTAAAACAGCGGCCTGGCTGCGGCGGTTTACAGACAGGGAGTTTCAGCCGGTAAGCGCCGATGCGGACGCTTCTTACGCCAGGGTGCTGGAGTACGATGTCGCGCTACTTGAACCGCAGGTGGCCAGGCCTCACCGGGTGGACAATGTGGCGCCGCTCAGCCAGGTGGCCGGCAAGCCCGTACAGCAGGCTTTAATCGGTACCTGCACTAATGGCCGTCTGGAAGATTTAAGAATAGCCGCCGGTATCCTGGGTGGCCGCGGGGTTCACCGTGACGTGCGTCTGATTGTCGCGCCCGCCTCCCGCCAGGTTTATTTAGACGCCATGGCAGAGGGAATAATTCAAACCCTGGTTCAGGCCGGCGCGGCTGTGGTTACACCGGGCTGCGGCCCCTGCGTCGGGACGCACAACGGCGTGCCTTCGGACGGTGAAACGGTTATTTCCACAGCCAACCGCAATTTCAAAGGCCGCATGGGCAACTCCAACGCGGAGATCTATCTGGCCTCGCCCGCTTCTGTGGCAGCCAGCGCTGTAACCGGCAAAATCACCGACCCGCGCGAGTTTATTTAAAACACATTTCAAATAATAACTTAAAAGCAGGTGTTCTCATGCAGTTTAGCGGCAAAGTTCATAAGTTTGGTAATGACGTCAATACCGACTATATTATTTCAGGCAAGTACAAGTTCAAAACCCTGGATATGAAAGAACTGGCCAAGCACGTTATGGAGGATCTTGACCCGGACTTCTATGAAAAAGTCAGTACAGGAGATTTCATCGTGGGCGGGACTAATTTTGGCTGCGGTTCATCCCGGGAACAGGCCCCCCTGGCCATTAAGTGCGCTGATGTAGGAGCAGTCCTGGCCAAATCATTTGCCCGTATTTTCTATCGCAACGCCATTAATACCGGCCTGCCCGTGGTGGAGTGCGATACCGATCTGATCGAACCGGGCGATGAACTGAACGTGGATCTTGAGGCGGGTCAGATTACCAATAAGACCAGGGGCTCTGTTATACCAATCAAACCTTTGCCCAAAGTTATGATCAAGATCCTTAACGACGGTGGCCTGGCGGCGCATTTTAGAAAATACGGCGGGTTTAACTTTGGTTAAGGATCCAGAGCCATAATTGGGCACAGCTTGACAGTTTGAAAAAAAATTGGGACGTACCCACTTCGTCGCGTATATTTGCCTGCGGCGTTAGAACTGTTCCCTTTTCGCTTCCGGAGGGATGTTTTTTTGCCCTTTGAGATGCTGTATAATGTGTAATAATGTGGAATTAGATTCGCAAGGGGAGACGAATTATATGGCAGGAAAAATTCAAATGGAAGTTCCGTTGGTGGAAATGGACGGCGATGAAATGGCCAGGGTAATCTGGCAGCAGATCAAAGACATTTTGCTGACGCCTTACATAGACTTAAAAACAGTGTACTTTGACCTGGGGCTTAAAAAGAGGGATGAGACAGATGACCGGATTACAGTGGAAGCCGCGGAGGCCACCAAAAAATATGGTGTGGCGGTGAAGTGCGCTACTATTACACCCAATGCCCAGCGGGTAGAGGAATATGACCTGAAACAGATGTGGAAAAGCCCCAATGGGACGATCAGAGCAATTTTGGACGGTACGGTTTTCCGTACTCCAATAATTGTTAAAAAAATCAAGCCCTTTGTAAAGACCTGGGAAAAGCCCATCACCATTGCCAGGCACGCTTACGGAGATATTTACAAGGGTGTTGAAATGAAGATTGCCGCAAAAGGTAAGGCGGAATTAGTTTTTACTGGTGAAGATGGACAGGTGTCCAGGGAAGTCATCCATGATTTTGCCGGTCCCGGCATTGTCACGGCCATGCACAATCTGGACAAGTCCATTGAGAGCTTCGCCAGGTCCTGCTTCAACTACGCGCTGGACCAAAAGCAGGATTTGTGGTTTGCCACAAAGGACACCATTTCCAAAAAATACGACCATACGTTCAAGGATATTTTTCAAGACATCTATACCGGAGAGTATCAAGAGAAGTTTTCGGCGGCAGGAATAGACTACTTTTACACGTTGATTGATGACGCCGTGGCCAGGGTGATCCGCAGTCCTGGCGGCTTTATCTGGGCTTGTAAAAACTATGACGGCGACGTGATGTCGGACATGGTGGCCACCGCCTTCGGCAGCCTGGCCATGATGACGTCGGTTTTGGTTTCACCCGACGGTTATTATGAGTTCGAGGCGGCCCACGGAACGGTGACCAGGCATTATTATCAGTATTTAAAAGGTGAAGAAACCTCAACCAACCCGGTGGCCACTTTATTTGCCTGGACAGGGGCACTGAGAAAAAGAGGCGAACTGGACGGCGCCGGCGGTTTAGTGCAATTTGCCGGTGATTTGGAGCAAGCAGCCGTGGACACCATAGAAGAGGGGATCATGACCAAAGATTTGGCCTTGCTGGCGGAAGGGGAAAAGAAAATAGTTAATACCCGGGATTTCCTGGAGGCAGTCAATGCCTGTTTGGCGCGGGGCTCCTGGCAGCAGGCATGAACTTTTCAGCCGGCGTACCGTGCGCCCGATCCTGCAAGGATGACAAAAACCCGAGAGAGATTGTAATAGACGGCGGAAGTCATGAAAATAAAGGACTTCCGCCGATTTGTTTTCTAAGAATGCTGGTGTTGGACCCGACCCGTGCTGGTTTTAATCTGCAGGATGAGTCTGACATTGCAAATTCGCATCCCATAGGTTGGCCTTCCGGAATTTAAACTGGCTACCCAAAAGCCCTTACCTGTTACGTGGCAGGTGGGGGAGGTTCACTGCTTTTCTTTGACACAGCTTCCATGAAGACATATAATTACTATAGCTAAACTAGCTATAGTGGCTATTGCTGGAGGTGTGTCCATGAAAGTCAACTCAACGGAACTGCAGAACAACTTCGGGAAATACCTGATGCTTGCGGCGCAGGAGGACATCATAATTACAAGAAACGGCATGGAAATAGCAAAACTGTCAGCCATCAGAGACGCGGTTTCGGACCGCGGCGCGGCGCCCGGTACGTTAATAGATGTAATGGAAAAGGCTGAATTATACGGTTACGGCGGCAGAAAGGCATCCTATGAGGAGTTTCTGGAGCTGACCAAAGATAACGAGGATAGATACGAATACATAGATGGTGAAATATACCTGCTGTCCTCGCCTAAAACCGTGCACCAGATAGCTTTGACCGAGCTTTTTGGTGTTTTTTACAACTGGTTTCAGGGTAAAGAATGCGTCCCCATGGTTGCCCCTTATGATATTACACTCAGGAGAAACCCGGATAATATTAATGTTGTCCAGCCTGATATCATGGTCATCTGCGACCTTGAGGAGAAGCTGGATGAAAATGACTATTACAAGGGCGTCCCGGCGCTTGTGGTGGAGATTATATCAAAGGGTACGAGGAGCAAGGATTTGATCAAAAAACTTGACCTTTACATGTCATGCGGCATCAGGGAATACTGGATTGCAAACCCGATAAACAAGGAAGTGACCGTTTATCATTTTGAAGACAAAAATATCAGCGGCAATATCACTTACAAAAAACCAGAAATCGCGCAGTCCTACATTTTTAAAGGACTGTCCGTGGAGCTTGGCAGAATCTTTAAGTGAGCGTTAGGAAAGACAAAGGTGGAAAGTAATTTTAGAAATTCTTTATATAAGAACACGGTTCGACAAATATTTCAAGAGATAAATGATATAGTAATTTAAATATATATTTCTCCGAGTCCAAAAACCTGTTGCCCTGTATCATGGTACTTGGACCGTTAGGGTATATCGGGAAACTGGTATACCTCCCATTATGGAAAGGAGAGCGTATGAAGGGATTTTTATAAGCCCAGCATTGCTATTCGCTTCGCAATGGAAGGGCTTTTTCTGTTGGACCGAATTGTAAAGCTATTTGGCGAATAAATACTTTGAGGGAAACAACCTGTTTCTGTTTAAAACAGTAAAAAGTAAAAGAACGGAGAATAAATTAAAGTATGAAAAAATTAACTACTATTGTTTTAATCCTTATCTTCGTTGTCGCTGGAGTACATCCAGCCTTGGCTGAAGATTACACCAAGCTTAAATCCATCGTCTTCAAAGTTGGCACCCCTTTCTACGTAGTTAATAAGACAGATATCCTAAATTTGCAAATGGCAGCAGCACCTGGACGGATATCACCGGCAATGGAGGTTATTTGGGGTCTTGTGGCGTGGCAGTGCCCAGGGAGACACCAATTTGCAAGCTCAAAAAGCTGGCTAGCGGCAGCACCACCTGGACGGACATCACAGGCGATTTGGGTTTTTTTGAAGGGTTATTATGGGGCATAGCGGTGGACAGTTCTGATAATATATATGTAACAGAATTTGAGAGATTTGGGGGTAAAATCAAAAAGTTCTCGAATGGCATTTGGACGGATATCACCTACAATGGAAGTTTTTTGGGGCCTCGTGGTATGGCGGTCGACAGTTCCGGCAATTTGTATGTGGCAGACTTATTGAATAATAAGATCAAAAAGATGACCCCATAGATACCAGGTCTACGGCAACGTCGTAGCCAGCCAATTAGCCCCAAAACTAACAAAAACGGCTTGAGACTGAATAAAGATATTTCTTTTGTTTAGTCCCAAAGCCAGCGCCATTATCTCGGCAGCTTAAAATGGCAGGAAGACAGCTGCAGACTTCCCCCTCGAAACCGGATGTGCCCTATTAAGGCATACGGCTTACCACGTGATTTGATTTGAGTTGGGATGTTGTTCAGTCACTGCATTGTATTAATAAGGCATGAAAGCAAAGAGACTTTTCGAGACCATGCCATTCTTTTCAAAAAGGTATATTGTGTACGCTATGTACATAATATATAATTGGAGGTGAAAAGTATGGTCTTACAAAAGGAAGGTGTAATTATGCGTGAAGTGATTAATGCCACAGATGCCAGGAAGGAATGGGGCAGTTTTATCGATAATGTAGTTCGCTTTAAGCCATCTGTGATTAAAAGAAACAGAGATTATCTGGCTGCTATATCTCTGGAGCATTTCGATCTTGTTCTAACACCTTATCGGTTTACTTTAGAGTATGAAAAAGAGGCTGATGGTAGCTTCAGTGGATCGTTGAAAGAGCTGGACTTATTGGCCAATGCCGACAGTTTGGAGGCATTAAAGACGGATATCATTAAAGAATTAGTTGAGTACGCTCATGAATACATGAATGAATTCGAGAAGTATTATCACGCTCCCAATAGAAAACCACATTTTCCCTATGTTATGCGAGTGATTATCCAGAAAAACAAGGAAACAATTAGGGGTTTGATTGATGCCTAGTTGGAGAGAATTGAAACGTTTTTGTGAACGGGATGGATGGGAGCTGTTTAAAGACACAGACCATTATTTCTATAGAAAAATTATGGCTGATGGGATTTTAAAACGTACTATGGTGTCCAATGGCACAGGTGAAATCCCTAAGCGGTTGTGGAAGAACATCTTGAAGAAGCAGTTGCAGGTGGACGAAGCATATTTCAATAAAATGATTTGACGGGTTGAGCTTTGGCTTTTTGAGGATGATAGAATTGGCTTGGGATCTCAGGCAGTAGTTGATCGGTGGTTCTGGGTGACCTGCTCGTCTGCGGTGTTCAAAGGCATTGTTCTAATGGATTTCGACGCCGCAGTACCAGTTAGATGAAACAATAGAGAAGTAATGAATCATGACCACCCGCTCAGCGGGTTTTTTGGTTTGTTTCTGTCGCTCTGTTCATTTTACAAGCAAAAATTCATTTATATTATTTACTTGCATAAAAGAATTGCCCAACAACCATACTAATAAAAACATTAAGCCTTTTTATACCATAACCGAGGAGGTGGGATCCAAAATGGCTAATCCAACCAGATTCGGCAAGGGGGAAGCGAAGCTCAAGGCCATGCATGAGGCTGATTACCCCGGGGGAGTTGTGGTTGACCCGACGCCGATAACCGCAGGTGAAGAAGTTACTGTTTTTTATAATGGTCTGCTGGGTAAGGAAGGAAATGGACAGGTTTATCTTCATTACGGATACGGGCCCTACAATAAGTGGAAAAACACTTCAATTGTAAACATGGAAAAATCGGGCTGGGGCTGGGTAAGCAACGTGGACATGCCGGAACATGAAGGGCGCTTTAACTTTTGCTTCAAGGACGGCGCTAATCACTGGGACAACAACAATGGAGTTAACTGGAGCTTCGAGATTCACAACGGGAGCAAGCGCTATTAAATGAAACAGTCCCTGCCACTAGCCCGGTAGGGATTTTTATTATGCTATGGCCGATAGACAGGAGGCGAGAGTTTATTGAGAGTTTTAATGTTATCCTGGGAATACCCGCCCAAAAGCGTGGGAGGGTTGGCTCAGCACGTTTACGACCTGACCGGCGCTCTGGCGGAGAGCGGTGTGGATGTGCACCTGATTACGTCCGGTGACAAAAACGCGCCTTCCTACGAGCGGGTCAACGGGGTTAATGTTTACAGGGTGGAGCCTTACCGGGTTTCTTCACCTGACTTTGTTACCTGGGTGGCGCAGTTTAATGTGGCTTTGCTGGAAAAAGTGATGCCTCTGCTTAATGAGGTTGGTGGGTTTCATATGGTGCACGCCCATGACTGGCTGGTGGCCTACGCGGCCAGGGCCATTAAACATGCGGGAAGGCTGCCCCTGGTGGTCACCATCCACGCCACAGAATACGGCCGTAATTACGGGCTGCACAATGATGTACAAAGGCATATCAGCGATATCGAATGGTGGCTCACCTATGAGGCCTGGCGGGTTATCTGCTGCAGCCGCTACATGGAAGGAGAGGTAAAGCATGTTTTCCAGCTCCCCCATGATAAGGTCGCAGTCATACCAAACGGAGTCAATGTCGCCGGTTTCCAGAAGGGCAGCGATAACGAACCCCGCAGTCACTACGCCGCGCCGGATGAAAAGATTATTTTTTATGTGGGCAGGCTGGTTAAGGAAAAAGGAGTGCAGGTTTTACTTGATGCCGCCCCGGAGGTCCTGGTCCGTTACCCGCAGACAAAGTTTATCATAGCCGGCAAAGGACCCTATCTGGGCGCCCTGAAACGTCAGGCGGAGACGCTGGGCATTGCCAACAGGGTATATTTTACCGGATACATCAATGATTACGTCAGGAACAGCCTTTACAGCTGGTCTGACGCGGCGGTATTTCCCAGCCTGTACGAGCCTTTCGGCATTGTGGCGCTGGAGGCCATGGCGGCCCGGACGCCTG
>CAZJGV010000039.1:0-18126 GCA_964545615.1 uncultured Pelotomaculum sp. | reverse complement strand
GCTTCCGCCGGCGGAAGCAACAGAACCGTCCCCCTGCTTCCCCTCCCTTAATAATGGTATGGCTCTCTTCTGTGGATTTTAAACCAGCGATATATTTGTTCCAGCAATATAAGGCGCATTAACTGGTGGGGAAAAGTCAGTTTTGAGAAGGTAAGCCTCAGGTCCGCGCGCTCCAAAACGTTTTCAGACAGGCCGAGGGCGCCGCCGATAATAAAAGTTAGATCGCCTTTCCCCTCCAGCGCCTTCTTACCCAATATTTCCGCCATCTCTTCAGAGGAAAAAGGTTTTCCCCGCAGGTCGAGGGCAATCAAAAAAGTGCCCTGGTGCAGGCGTTTTAGGAGACGCTCGCCTTCCCTTTCCTTTACTTTGGCCAATTCCAGCGGGGAAAGACTTTCAGCAAAACCCTCGTCATTCACCTCAACAACTTCAACCCTGGCGTAAGCGGACAGACGTTTCAGATACTCAGCCGCTCCGTTGGCCAGGTATTTTTCCTTAAGCCGCCCCACGGCCAGGATGGTGATGTGAAACATATAGCCCTCCAAAAACAAAAAGCGTGTTGCCACGCTTTTAATTTTAGTGTCTCCTGATGGAAGCTCCCAGATTTCTCAGTTTTTCCTCCAGGTTATGGTAGCCCCTGTCAATAAAAGTGGCGTTGCAGATTTCCGTCTCCCCGGTGGCGATCAATCCCGCCACGATAAGGGCGGCGCCCGCCCGCAGATCTGTTGCCTTGACCTGGGCGCCTTCCAGACAGGTGACCCCTTCGATAACCGCGATCCGGCCTTCCACTTTGATCCTGGCGCCCATTCGTTTCAGTTCGTCTGCCACCATAAACCGGTTTTCAAAGATATTCTCCACCAGTACGCTTGTCCCTGGAACGACCGCAAGCATGGCTGCCAGCTGCGACTGCATGTCGGTAGGAAAGCCTGGGTACGGCATTGTCTTTATATCGATGGGACGAAGCGGCCGGCCGGCGGACACCCGCAGAGAGTCTTCACCCTCAATCACATCCACGTTGGCTTCCCGTAACTTTGCGCTTAATGGCTGCACGTGGGCGGGGATCATGTTATCAATGGTGACATCACCCCCGGTGGCCGCCGCCGCAACCATGAAAGTGCCCGCTTCAATCCGGTCTGGTATAACCGGGTAGCGCACCTCTCCCTTGAGGGAGGCCACACCTTCGACCTTGATCACATCAGTACCCGCTCCCCGTACTTTTGCTCCCATAGTGTTCAGAAAATTGGCGAGATCTACAATCTCGGGCTCCTTGGCCGAGTTTTCTATAAGCGTCTGCCCTTTGGCCAGGCAGGCAGCCATCATGATATTTTCAGTTGCCCCGACACTGGGAAAGTCCAGGTAAACCCTGGCCCCCTTCAGTCGTTCCGTCACGTTGCCGCAGACACAGCCGTGTTCCAGTGACAGTTCGGCCCCCAGCCCGGTAAGACCTTTGAAGTGCAGATCCATCGGCCTTATTCCAATATTGCAACCGCCGGGCAAGGCCACTTTGGCCTGTCCGAATTTAGCCAGCATAGGACCAAGCAGAAGATTGGAGGCTCTTAGCTTTTTAACCAGGTGAAAAGGAGCGCCCATGTTCATTTTCCTGGGGGGCACGATCCTCAGCGTCTCATTGTTTTCCCAAGTTATCTGGGCTCCCATGTTGTTAATAATCTGGATCATTACCCGCACGTCGCTGATGTCCGGAACATTCTCCAGCACAACTTCATTGCTGGCAAGGATTGTAGCGCACAACAGCGCCAGCGAGGCGTTTTTGGCTCCGGAGATTTTTACCCTGCCGCGGAGGGGACTTCCACCGGTTATAATAATTTTGCCCATAAATTCCTCCTGGTGAGACCTGAAAAACTTTACGTATAGATTATTCGATCTAAAAGAGTTTATTCCTGCCTGACGGAGAATTAGTCTCTTGCCGATGCATTAAAGCAACTTCCCGGCCAATGCCAGCCGCAAATTCAGTTAGCGCATCCCCAGCGTCCATTCTCGCCAACGTGCTTCAAACCCTGCGCTGTCAAGCTGCAGGATCTTTGAAAGGGCCTGGTCAAAATCAGTTCCGTCTCCAAGTTCTTTGATCAGATCAGATAATGCTTGTTCTCCGTGTTGATCAACGATATATCTTACAGCTGTGTACGCTTCTCTATATGCCAGGTACTGGTTGGGCAGACTGTCGAAATTTCTCGAAAGGTCATTCATGGAGTAATGCTGTTGCCCGGACAGCCCGTTTATGTCGTTAAATTCAAACCCGGTTATTTTGTATTCCTCGTATTGCGCCACTCCCTCAGTGAACCAGCGGGGGTAGTTGCCACCAGTAAGGTAGTCAATCATCAGGTGAGTAAATTCGTGAACCATTGGACCTGAAGACACAAAGATCTCCCTGAATCTGACGGGATCCTTTTCCTCAATCCATACTTGCGGCGTAAGCACCCTGATAGCCCCGCCCCAATAAACCCCAATAGCGCTTTCCTTGGCATCCCAGCCAAAGCTGCTGTTCAGTTCCTCCTTGGAAGGATAGAGGATTAACGGCACCCTGGCGCCAGGCACATAACCAAAATCCTCTGTAACCGGGCGGTAAAACATCTCCGCTGTTTCCAGGACCAACTCCGCTCCCTGACGATCTGACGGCTTAAACTTCACATAAAAATGTTCGGATGTCAGCTTGTCCATGTTCCAGGTACCCAGGACCGTGTAAACTTTGAGCAATTCCCTGACGGCCCAGTAACTGTAAGTTTTCGTACCTGCGGGCAGCCTGACGCAAAAAGCCATCATCAAAATAAAAGCGGCCGTTAAAATTTTTACGGCCCTGATTAATGATCCGCCTTGCCTGGGCACAGTGGAACCGCCCGCCTGGTTCTGATATACACCGGGCTTCATTGCCAGCCTCCTAAACTGATTAATTAACCAGTTTAATTATAAGGCCGGTACTATACCCTTCCTAGCGGTAATTAATGCAAAAAGGCCTCGGATAGGCGGGGCCGTACCTTTAGCCCCTCCCCCGCGGCCCCGTTTTTATTGATTCTGAGGCGTTTGGGTCTTCCATTCATTAATTGTCTGCCTGGCCTTTTCAACATCCGGCCCTTCTTTGGCCAGGGCTATATATTTCTCCATTTCCTGAATAGCTGAGGCATAGTCTTTTTTACCCGTTCCCAGGACAACACCGTACAGCCTGTGGGCGTCTTTGTTATCCGGGTCCATCTGGATCAGTTCCTGGAGTTTGGCTTCTGCCTGATCGTATTTGCCACTCATATAATAAACAAAGGCAATATCGTAGCGCGCCTCGGACCTGCCCGGATCAAGGGCCAGCACCTGCTCAAAAGTTTTAACGGCCAGGTCCGGGTTGCCTGTATAAACGTATGTTTCCGCCAGGTCCATCAGGATGGCTGCGTCTGAGGGATTCTCCAGAGCTTTAGCCTCCAGTTCCGCAAGTCTGTCTTGCGTTGTTTGCTGTGACGTGTTCTGGTAGCTGCCGCTGTCAGGCTGACGCTGAAACAGTCCGGCCAGGGGAATAACCAAACCAATGGCGATTAGGGCTGTAATTGTAATAAAAATTGCCTTCCTAACCTTACTTTTTCTTTTTTTAATGAACAAATTTTTTCACCTCAAAATTATTATAGCATTGTCAGGTTTGTTTACAACCCTTTTTAGACAAATAGAAAGCCCGCCCGGCGCCTTCCCCGGGCGGTAATGGTTAATAGATCTCCCACGTCCCATTAAGGCAGGTAGTTGGTCGGGTCGCGCGGTTCCCCACCCACAATGGTCTCGAAATGCAGGTGTGGTCCGGTAGAATTACCAGTGGAGCCTACCAAACCAATTGACTCTCCCCGATCAACAGAATCTCCCACATCTACAAAGATTCTAGAAAGGTGAGCGTACCGGGTAACCAGCCCGCCACCGTGGGATATTTGCACTTGATAGCCATAGCCGCCATCCCAGCCTGACGAAACAACATTGCCGCCGGCAACAGAAACGACATCGCTTCCGTAAGATGCATCCAAATCAATACCTTCATGCATTCTACCCCAGCGCATGCCAAACGGTGAAACAATACTGCCGCCACTTGGCCAGGCCAGCCTAACCGAACTGCCGCGGGAAGCCACCATGGTTATCGAACCTTGAACTATAACTTCTGTGGTAGGCTCACTCTTAACAAGCTGGTTTAAAATTTCCCGACCCGTTTCAAAGCCGTTCTCTCTGGTAATACGGTAGGTAACTGTTTTTTCACCAGGAACGCCCTTAGTAATTACCTCTTTCTCCCCTAACAAAAGCTTGTCGTCATACCTTACGTCAACCGGGCAAGGTATTTTTTCATCAACTGTCGTCTCGCGGGTGGCTAAAACAGTAATCAGCGGGGCTTCTTTGCTGAGATAGAGCAATTGATCGATCTTTAAATTTTCCGGATCCATACCGGGGTTGGTAAACACAATCTGATCCATATCGATTTTAACCGCTCTGGCGATGTCCCACAGGTTATCTCCGTCTTTTACCTTATATTCCACTATTTTATTGGTTCCCAGTAAAACCTGTTTTTGAGCTGTGGCCAGGTCAAGCGTGTCTTCCAGTTCCACAGGGGTCTCCACAACTTCTACTTTTTCCTTAAATCCCAACTGGTCACCGGGCTCAAGCGGGTATACCGCTTTAAGCCAGGCCAGCAGAGACTCAGCATCCTGGATGTCTTTTAATAAAACTTTTTGTTCCCCGTTTACCAGGATAACAGCACCCTTTATCTTAAAAGTAAGGGCGCCGGCCAACTCTTCCTGCAACGCTGCCTGGTTCAGAACACCTTCCCGATTAATTCTCAGGCCCTTGTACTTAATCGTTTCTAAAACGTCTACCGGGCGTCCAATCTGACTGGATTTAAATTTTACCAGCTCGCCCAGTGTTTTTCTGGCAATGTTTTCATCTGCCGCAATAGCAATCAGCCTGCCATTGGCAACCACTCCGCAGGCGTTGCTATGAAAGGCGGCATATAAAGGAATGGTTACAAGCAGGTAAATCCCAACAACGAAGCCGATCCGGCGTAGAATAGACTGTTTAAGGAACCATTGCTGGAAAATCATGCAATAAGCAAAAAAAATAGCTTTAATCTCCAGCTTAAGGCGCCGCTGTCCTTTAAGGCCTTGCGGCAAAACGGTCAACTCCTTTCACCAATCTTATTTTCATTAAAAACCCTCTCATTTTCTGGTTGTTTTAGTACTGCCATGGAAAAGGCGGATTTATTATATCACAGTGAGTAAAACCGGTAAAATAACTCCTGTTATAGAAAACGGCTCAAAACGGGTTGTATTTATAGGTGAGAGTATATATCCAGCCTATTTGGCAGGTGGGTTGGCGTCAAAACAGACTGCCTCCGCCAGGCGGCATTTTTTGCTTTTAACAGATAGTACCTTTCATTTCTTTATCTGGTGGAGAACGCAGCCATGTTGGAATGGCTCCAAAATGGACCGGTTCTGCCCCTGCCACTTGTGCAGTAAAAATCTCTCCCCCTCAAAAAAAGCACCTCGTCCCAGTGGGACAAGGTTCTCTTTTACCTGGATTTTTCTTTTGAGCAAACCTGGTTTCCTACCGTACAGGATGTTTTACAGGCTGACTGGCAGGAAGTCTGGCACTCGCCACAGCCCCGGTCTTTGATGGTTGACTTGAGATTAGCGGCGCTTAATGTTTTAATGTGTTTACCCAACCTTTACCACCCTCTTTCATAGTTATTATAAATGATAGGGGAAACTGGCGCAACCAGCCCGAAACTCAAAATAACCAGTATGTTTTACAAAAACCACTGCTTTTCCCAGCCTTATTTTCCAGGCCGAGCGCCTGTTCCCGCGTCAGCAGCGCTGTGATTAGCTAATACAGCCACAATAAGTTGTGTAAAATCGATAAATTTCTACAATATATATTGTTCCGGATCAAAATCAATGTTAGAATGTTACAGGGTGGTTGGATGAGCTTTTTCAAGTGGCTGGACGGAATAAGCTTTTTCTACAATTACGTAGTTTCGGGGTTTTCAAACGGGGGAAGCTGGAAAATTGACAGAGTTACCGAGCTTAACAGTGCTGAAACCCGTAAAATCCTGATCAGGAACATGTCAACATACGAAGAGCTTTTCACCTGCCGGCAAAGAGTATCTCAGTAAAAATTTACCTTAAAAAACCTCTTGAAATACAGAGTGTGGTTTGTTGACCTCTTTTTCACCTTTAAAAACATCATTTAAAGAAGCGTCCTATCCCGCTGCAGCGGGATGTTTTGTTTTTATTCCGCACATCTTTTGGGTTAACCGCTCCAATAGAGCAGGCCCCTGATACACATACTCAAAGACAGCTTCACAAAGGCCCTGCAAAAACTCTATCTCTTTTTCCATCCCGGCTTTACCTGGCGTGACGGGAGTTCCGGTGTTTTTTAAGCTTTCAAGTTTTAAGACCAACTCATATAATTTAAAGGGGATTTCGCCCTTTTTGGCGAGATCCCCAATTTTTTCACACATAGTCTCTCCGCCTGTCTGTCGATCAGCACAGACCAGTTCCAGGGTCCGGCTCAAATAGGCCGCGCATGTTTCCGGATCAGTCCTTTTAAAATTGCGGGCGGCCAGGTAAGCATCTTTTACTTCTGCCGGCAGCACCGACAGCACGGCTTTCTCTGCGGGATACATAATTATATAACTGTATTCCTGCGGTCCTAGATCATCATGCCATTCTATCCTGGTAAGAGTCAGCTGCTCACAGGAATGGCACAGGGACAAACTATACCCCACTCCCCAGGGCCGGGCGCTCTGACTTGCCAGATAACCGCACGGACTGGTCAACGTTTCCCTGTCTCTCTCGCTGTACTCAGAAAGAATACTGGCCAGATTCTTTTTGCCACAGTGCCCGCAAATAAGCTGGGCGGTGTATTTCCTATCCATTTTTTTTCATAATTTTTGCCCAGGAATCCTTTAATGACACGATCCGGTTGAATACCAGCACACCCGTTGTTGAATCCATGAGGTCGACAATAAAGTAGCCGTGCCTTAAAAACTGGTACCGGCTGCCCGGCGGCGCTCCGGCCAGGCCCGGCTCGACCAGGCAGGAATTCAGTGTCTCCCGCGAATTTGTATTGATGCAGGATTTGAAATCTCTCTCCTCATCCGGGTTTTCCCTGGTGAAAAGGTGATCGTAAAGACGCACCTCCACTGGCAAGGCGTGAGCGGCTGAGACCCAGTGCAGCGTTCCCTTGACTTTGCGTGTGCTACCAGAACCGCTGCGGGTTTCAGGGTCATAGGTGCAGTGCAGTTCTGCGATCTCACCGGTTTTTTCATCTTTGACCACCCGCTCGCACTTGATAATGTAAGCATGTTTCAGCCTTACCTCACTGCCGGGGGCCAGACGGAAGAACTTTTTCGGCGGGTCTTCCATAAAGTCGTCCCGCTCAATATAAACCTCCCGGGCAAAGGGAACTTTTCTCGTGCCCAGGCCGGGATTTTCCGGGTTTATTTCAGCGTCCAACTCCTCTACCTGATCTGCCGGGAAATTATCTATAACCACCTTGAGCGGGCGCAGCACCGCCATAACCCGCGGGGCACGCGAGTTCAAATATTCCCTGATGCTGTGCTCCAGCATGGCTATATCGACCATGCTGTTGGACTTGGCCACCCCGATGTCTTCACAAAAGTCGCGGATCGCTTCCGGGGTATAGCCGCGCCTGCGCAAACCAGATATGGTAGGCATACGCGGGTCGTCCCAACTTTCAACATATCCTTCCTCCACCAACTGCCTGAGCTTGCGCTTGCTCATAACAGTGTAGGTCAGGTTCAACCGGGCAAACTCGATCTGCTGGGAGCGGTAGATGTTCAGCGCTTCCAGCGTCCAGTCATAAAGAGGGCGGTGATCTTCAAACTCCAGCGTGCAGATGGAATGGGTGATCCCTTCTATAGAATCGGAAATGGGGTGGGCATAGTCGTACATCGGGTAAATGCACCACTTGTCACCGGTGCGGTGATGCGACGACTTCATAATGCGGTAGATAACAGGGTCCCGCATATTCAGGTTCGGTGAGGCCATATCAATTTTAGCCCGCAGCACCCGCGCGCCTTCCGCAAATTCGCCTGCTTTCATCCGTTCGAACAAATCAAGATTTTCTTCCACCGAGCGGTTGCGGTAAGGGCTGGGCTTGCCGGGTTCGGTCAAGGTACCGCGATAATCCCTGGTTTCCTCAGCGCTCAGATCGCAAACATAAGCCTGTCCTGTTTTGATCAGCTGGACGGCATATTCATAAAGCTGCTCAAAGTAGTCCGAGGCGTAGTACATCCGGTCGTCCCAGTCAAACCCCAGCCACCTCACATCTGTCTTGATCGACTCCACGTACTCCACTTCTTCTTTGGTTGGGTTGGTGTCATCAAAGCGCAGATTGCACAGGCCGCCGTTTTTGGCGGCAAGCCCGAAATTCAGGCAGATGGACTTGGCGTGCCCAATGTGCAGGTAGCCGTTTGGTTCCGGGGGGAACCGGGTATGGACCCTGCCACCATACTTGTTAGTTTCAAAATCTTCATTGATAGTATTCTGAATAAAGTTGGAAGAGGCGCCGGCACTGTTTATGGTCATTCCCTTTGCTCCCTTTCATTATAGTTGTTAAGGTTTATTGAGATAGTCCGAGTCGATTCACATTCCTTAACAGGACTAACCGTGAGCATCGTTGATCACAGAATTTATAATACTAATACCTTAACACATTTTAATAGAATTAAAACGTCCCTGTTGCCATATTTCCACATATTGTCCAATAATCCTTCCGATAATGTATTCCTGGGAATTTTACTTGTGAAACAAGGGTTCTAATTGTCTTCAAGCAACAAGAAAAGTCAAGACCACCCCAGAATGGGGTGGCTTGAACTAGCCCTATAAGGGCTTATTACTAGCCAGCGCCTAAAGGACGCTGGCTTAAACTTCGTTCAAGCCATGTGCACTAATTACTTGGCAGGACCCTTAAAAGGGTTCTCTAGTTCTTTGGTCGAGATTCTATCCATTATTTGATCATGTTTATCTTGCTCGCGTATGTACTTTGCTATCGTTTTTTCATTCAACCCTACTGTACTGACATAATATCCTTCAGCCCAAAAATGCCTGTTGCCAAATTTATATTTCAGATTTGAGTGCCTGTCGAAAATCATCATGGCACTCTTTCCCTTCAGATACCCCATCACCTGGGAAACACTCTATTTCGGTGGAATACTAAGCAACAGATGTACGTGGTCCGACATCATGTGCCCCTCGATTATTTCGACGCCTTTCCACTTGCATAAATCTTTTATTATCCCCTTTATATCTGCCCGCAGCTCGTTGTATATTATTTTCCTCCTGTATTTCGGGGTAAACACTATGTGATACTTGCACAGCCATTTGGTATGTGCTAAACTCTCTGCCATAAGCAACACCTTTCTTCTGTTTTTTTATTAGAAAGGTAAGATTCGTGCAGTATCAAGGATGGAAAAACTAATTGCAATAAGGCAAAAACCCTGCCAATAACAAGCAGGGTTTTAATATTCAACTGTACTTTTACTGTACAAAATTATTTTTTGTTACACCTAACATCCTAAAAACCTAAAAACCTTGATATTACTGGAGCGGGTGACGAGGATCGAACTCGCAACCCTCAGCTTGGGAAGCTGATGCTCTACCGTTGAGCTACACCCGCCAGACTTTATTATTATAGCTTTTTTAATTCTAAAAATCAAGTTTTGGGCCAGGTCCGCTTGTTTAAATGCTTTTTAAAGGAATAGACAGCCAGAGGCTGTCCAAATAACTCAAATTGGTGACCCCACCGGGATTCGAACCCGGGTTACCGCCGTGAAAGGGCGGTGTCTTAGGCCGCTTGACCATGGGGCCGTATTGAGAGGTGAGAGGTGTGATTATTTTTGGAATTGGCTTAAGCCAATTCCTTCTTACTCTCACTTCGAACTTCTCACCTCTAACTTCTTATTTGGTGAGCCATGCTGGACTCGAACCAGCGACACCCTGATTAAAAGTCAGGTGCTCTACCAACTGAGCTAATGGCCCCAAAAAGCCTTACAGTAAGATATATTACTATAACCTGAATACCTAGTCAACCATTAAAAATATGCCTCGCTTTAAAAAACTATTGTCTACTCTATAAAAAGTTCTGGCTTTTTATAAAATGCAGGTGCAAATTTAATCGTCAGCGGAATGGGGACACACCGTTTAAGGAAAGGGGACACACCGTTTAAGGAAAGGGGACACACCTCTGTTTTAGGTATTCCTCTGTCGATGAGGAATGTCCCCAATGGAATCAGGTATTCCTCTGTCGATGAGGAATGTCCCCAAAGCTGCCTTTCGTTTAGATGCGATGAAAATCGAACCTACCTGCTGATTTTCATCTTCTGCTAGCGCCGCAACAGCCGCATGTTTGTCTTATTTGTACAGATCCTCCGTGAGTATCGTCTGGTTGCGCCTGCTGCCCACTCCGATAAGAGCAATGGGGGCGCCGGACACTTCGCTGATCCGCTCCAGGAAACTCCTGGCCTGTACTGGGAGGTCCGCCAGTTTCCTGGCTCCTGTTATATCTTCGCTCCAACCTGAAAATTCCTCATAAACTGGCTCACACTCTTTTAAGAATTTAAGGCTGGCCGGAAATTCCGTTACAATTTCTCCCCGGTATTTATAGCCGGTACAAATTTTTAATTTTTCCAGACCGCTTAAAACATCCAGCTTAGTAATAGCAAGATAATCCAAACCGTTAATCCTGACCGCATAGCGGGCGACAACCCCGTCAAACCAGCCGCAGCGACGCGGACGCCCGGTAGTGGTACCAACCTCACCACCCTGTGTCCGTATGAAAGCGCCTGTTTCATCATTCAACTCAGTTGGGAAAGGGCCTTCTCCCACTCTTGTGGTATAGGCCTTGGCCACGCCGATGACCCGATCGATCCTGGTCGGTCCGATGCCCGCGCCCAGACAGGCCGCGCCAGCGGTGGGGTGCGACGAAGTCACAAAGGGATAGGTGCCGTGGTCGAGATCCAAAAGCGTGCCCTGAGCACCCTCAAACAAAACATTTTTACCCTGTTTGATAATATCGTTAACAACCACAGATGTGTCGCAAACGTATTTCCTCAGTGCTTCGCCATAATCACTGAAAGCTTCAAGCGTACTTTCGAAATCCACCGGATCACTGCCGTAAACTTCGGTTAAAAGATGATTCTTAGCTTCCATATTCCTTTCCAGCAGGAAGGGAAAATCTTCTTTTTCCATGAGGTCGATTATCCGTATGCCTGCCCGTGCTGATTTATCAGTATATGCAGGCCCGATCCCGCGGCAGGTGGTACCTATTTTATTGCTGCCCTTACTGTCTTCTTCCACCTGATCGAGTTTCTGGTGGTAGGGAAAAATCACATGGGCGCGCTGGCTGATTCTCAAATTGGCGGTGCTTATACCTCGCTTTTCCAGTGAAGCAAGTTCTACAAGCAGAGCGGACGGGTCAATTACCACCCCGCTTCCTATAACACACATCTTATCGGGATAAAGTATTCCCGAAGGAATCAGGTGCAGCTTGAACTCGCGGTCGTCAACAACAACCGTGTGGCCGGCATTATTGCCGCCCATGTACCGAACAACCATATCGGCCTTTTCGGCCAGGAAGTCGGTGACCTTTCCTTTCCCCTCGTCTCCCCACTGAGCGCCAATTACTACTACTGTAGACATCCGGATAACCCCCTAAATCCTATTTGCAATTTCCCTGGCCGCCAGCACACCGGCCGCGGAGGCCTGGGCCAAACCTCTTGTCACACCGGCCCCGTCTCCGGCGGCAAATAAATTCTTGATCTGCGTCTCCAGCGCTTTGGACAGCGCCAGACGGGATGAATAGAATTTGACCTCGACACCGTAGAGCAGGGTATACCTTGAATATACCCCGGGCGCGAGATTATTAAGCGCTTTCAGCATTTCCACAATTCCCATCAGGTGGCGGTAAGGGAAAACAAGGCTTAGATCACCAGGCGTTGCTTCACGCAGGGTGGGAATGGTCATGCATTTGGCCAGCCTTTCCCTGGTGGAACGATGCCCGGAAACCAGATCTCCCAGGCTCTGTACGATAACCCCGCCGCCAAGCAGGTTGGCCAGGCTGGCGATGTATCTGCCGTAGGCGATCGGCTCTTTAAACGGCTCGGTAAAGGTTTTACTCACCAGCACGGCAAAGTTTGTGTTTTCGGTCTTGTTATAAGCGTGGCTGTGTCCGTTGACAGTAATCAGCCCGTCAGTATTTTCCAGAACCACCTCTCCATTGGGGTTCATACAGAAAGTGCGCACTTTATCATTAAAGGTTTTAGCATAGTAAATTAATTTAGCTTCATAAAAAATCTGGGTCAGGGGATCCATTACCGCCGCCGGCAGTTCAACCCGTACCCCGATGTCAACCGGGTTAATAGAAGTGTCTAAATCCAGCCGCTGTGCTTCCTGGGTGAGCCAGTCCGCGCCCTCCCGGCCGGGAGCAAGCACCACTATTTTGGCGTTGATAACCCTCCCGTCCCTTGTTACCACGCCTCGCACTGTTTTGTCTTTTACTAAAACTTCTTCCACCTGGCAGGAAGTACGTACTTCCACACCCCTGGCAACCAGATATTCCTGCATTCTCTGCAGAACTTCCTTACAGCGCCCGGTGCCCATATGCCTGATCCGGACAGGGATCAGCTTTAATTCAGAAAGAACCGCCCGCCTCTGTATTTCATGGATCTCCTCTTCCCGTTCCAGGCCAAAAACATGCCCCGGCGCGCCAAACTTGACGTATGTCTGGTCAATATAATCTATTAAGTCGGCCAATCCTTTTTCTCCGGTATACTGTTCCAGACTGCCGCCTATATCGGTAGACAGAGTCAGCTTACCGTCGCTGAAGGCCCCGGCCCCGCCCCAGCCGCAGATGGTGGAACAGGGAGAACAGTTGACGCAGGGTCCGCCCTGCTCACGGGCAACACAGGCACGTTTCTCAATATCCCGTCCTTTTTCTAAAATAAGTATTTTCACGTTTCTGCGGACTTCAAGCAGTTCCAGGGCGGTAAAAATACCTGCCGGCCCCGAGCCCACAATGATCACATCGTATTGCTTGCTCACAACATCCCTCCCGCCGCCCTTTTAGCACAGGCCGGCAGCTTTCCCGCCGACATAAAAATAACCCAAACAACAAACCTGCATCGGCTGCACTAGTTGCTATTTGAGCATCATCAATCGCCTTGGGGTGAAGTTGTCGGAAATTCCATACCGGGCAGCAAAGGTATTTTAGCAAACCACGCTGTCAATGTCAAGAAAACAAACAGAAAATAAACATAAAAGTGAACCCTTGTATATGATACTGGGGTCTTATTACTCCTGCTCCATATGTTTTTCCAGGTGGAAAAACTTTGTGTATTCCTTCCAGAAGCCCAACTCAACTACACCAGTCGGTCCGTTGCGGTGTTTGGACACAATTATTTCCGCGATCCCCTTTTTTTCTGAATCATTATTATAGTATTCATCCCGGTAAATAAACATGATCAGATCGGCGTCCTGCTCCAGCGATCCCGATTCTCTCAGATCGGACATGATTGGCCGTTTTTTATCCCTCTGTTCAACCGCGCGGCTGAGCTGGGCCAAAGCCAGCACCGGCACGTTCAGTTCTTTGGCCAGCCCCTTTAAAGATCGTGATATCTCGGATATCTCCTGCTGCCGGTTTTCAGCCCGCCTGCTCCCCTGCATAAGCTGGAGGTAATCAATCACAATTAACCCCAGTCCCTTTTCAGCCTGGAGCTGCCTGGCCTTGGCCCGCACCTGACGTACGCTTATGCCGGGAGTATCGTCTATAAAGATTGGTATATTTGCCAGCCTGTTTTTCGTTTCGTGCAGCTTCTGCCAGTCCTCTTCCTTCAGGTCACCCGTGCGGAGGCGGTGCTGATCCACCTTGGCCTCGGCGCAGAGAATACGCTGTACCAACTGCTCCTTGGACATTTCCAGGCTGTACACAGCCACCGGTATATCATGTTTCTGGGCGGCGCTGTAACCTATGCACAGACCCAGCGCGGTTTTGCCCATACCGGGGCGGCCGGCCAGGATAATCAGGTCGCTTGGCTGTAGGCCGCTGCAGAGCCGGTCCAGGTCGCTGAAAGAAGTGGAAACACCTGTGGTGTCACCCTTGTTGTTGTAAAGGAACTCCAGGTGGGCAAAGGTATCCAGCAGAATGTCCCTGATGGCGAAAAAGGCTGTGGCTGCCCTTCTGCCACCTAGTTCCGTGATCATCCGCTCTGCTTCAGCTATAAGCTTCTCCGGTTCCTCCCCTTCCTCGTAGCCCATGCCGGCGATACGGGTGGACAACTGGATCAGGGTGCGGAGCAACGATTTTTCCTCAACAATACGGGAGTAGTAATCAATATTCGCCGCGGTGGGGACCATTTCCGCCAGCGAAGCCAAATAGGCCACGCCACCAGCCTTTTCCAGCGACCCATTATGCCTTAAATGCTCGCTTAAAGTGATCAAGTCCACCGGATTGCCACTCTCATTCAGCTCGAGCATTGACTCATATATCAGCCTGTGACTTTCCCGGTAAAAATCCTCCGGCCGGAGCAATTTCATGGCCGCATAAACAGCCTCCCGGTCCAGCAGGATAGCGCCCAGCACTGACTGCTCGGCGTCGATATTTTGCGGTGGTATCTTATCCAACAACTGAATCACCTTTTATTATGTCAAAATGCTTTTAAATTAGCCAACCAGTTCGTCAACCTCTGCGGGTGGGAACACATGCCTGATAATCTCCTCCACGGAATTGGCCGGCACCACCTTAATGCCTTTGATGTCAACCGGGATGTCCTTTTCGTTCTCAAGCGGCACCAGCACCATCTTAATGCCGGCCTGCCGGGCGCCGTATATCTTTTCAAAAACACCGCCGACAGCGCGAACCTTGCCCTGAATGGAAATCTCACCCGTTACGGCCACGTCCTGGGCAATCGGACGCCCCTGGATAGCGCTTAAAATGGCCAGGAAAATAGCCACGCCGGCGGACGGTCCATCAATCCTGCCTCCGCCCACCACGTTGACGTGCACATCGTAGTTGGCCAGGTCCTCTCCCGTCAGCTTGCGAATAACAGAAGCAGCGTTGAATACCGAATCTTTGGCCATGCTCCCGGCAGTGTCATTAAACCGGATCGTACCCTGTCCCTGGTTGCGGGCAGCGAAGGCCATGGCTTCAATTTCCAGAACTGACCCCAAAAAGCCCAGCACACCAAGTCCGAATATTTTGCCAACTTCCCGCTGGGTAGAAGCCTTGCGAGTTACATAAGGACTCAATCTGCTGACCTGGGCCACTTCCATAACGTCTTCCAGGGATATTTGAGAGCTGCCGCTCTCCGCCTCCCCACGGTAGCAGGCCATACCGTAGGCGTCGGCCAGGATGTTGATGGCCTTACGGCCTTCAATGGTATACTCGCTGATCAGCTCTGGAACCACTTCTTGCATCTCCACATCCAGTTTGGCCGCCGCCTGTTTTAAAATTTCCCCGATATCTTTCGGCGTAAGCGGCTCGAAAAAGATTTCGGCACAGCGTGAGCGGATAGCCGGGTTAATATCTTCGGGGTCCCTGGTGGTGGCGCCGATCAGAATAAAATCCGCCGGAGCGCCTTCTTCAAAAATCTTTTTGATATACTGGGGCACATTTGTCTCATGAGGATCATAATACGATGAGTCAAAGAAAACCCTTTTATCCTCCAGCACTTTCAGGAGTTTATTTTGCAGTACAGGATCCATTTCCCCGATTTCATCTATAAAAAGCACTCCGCCATGGGCATCGCAAACCAACCCCAACTTGGGCTCAGGGACTCCGGTTTCAGCCAGGTCACGCTTGGCGCCCTGGTAGATGGGGTCATGCACCGAACCCAGGAGTGGGTTCGTCACTTCCCGGGGGTCCCAGCGCAAAGTGGCGCCGTTTACTTCCACAAAAGCCGCGTCCTTGGCAAAGGGAGTGATTCTGGCCTTTTTGGCCTCTTCCAGGGCCACTCTGGCCGCGGTGGTTTTGCCCACTCCGGGCGGTCCATACAGGATTATGTGCTGCGGGTAAGGCGAGGCCAACTTGGCCAGCAAAGCCTTTACGGACCTCTCCTGACCGACTATTTCTTCAAAACTGGACGGTCTGAGAAATTCCATCGCGGATGCGGAAAGCTTACGCAGTTCCATTTTTTCCAGAATAGCAAGCTTTTTTAAGGTTTGGGCGTTTTCCGGCCCGGTATTTTCTTTAATCACCTGCATTCGTATTTCTTTGATGTAATCTTCGTGCCGCTGTTGAAGTTTTTCGCTTATTTTCTTTTCCAGCTTGTCTTCCACCGTACGCCTGGCAATAGTGTCCGCTATTTCTTCCTCGATTTCTTCCATGATGTCCGGGATCTCTTCATGAGTCGGCAGGGTGTCATAGGTGGGATCCTCGAAAACCAACTTCTGGAGGGCCAGAACCCTCTCCTCCAGCTTTTCGGAACGCATCAACTGCAGAGCTTCCAGCTTTCCCGCCCGTAAAACCAGTTTATCGGAACCATACAGGTTGGCCAGGAGACTATAGAGCGCCGTGACCTGACGTTTCAGCTGTTCTTGACCCTTAAGTTTATTTGAAATCTCGCTTTTAGCGCTTCCAATAAACTTTTCCAGGAATACTTTCATCTTGAGCTCCTTTCTATCGCCTTGATAAGCTTTTCAAATTTGGGTCGGGGCAACAGCGGCGCCAACTGGTTATACCTTATAACCGGGGAAAACATATTAAAAGGATTTACTGGATTTTTAATCACCAACAACCTCTACTTTAATCTCGGCCTGGATACTCGGGTGCAGTTTGGCTATCGCGGTATGAACCCCAAGTTGTTTAATCGGCTCTTTGACCACCAGTTTTTTCTTGTCCAGTATGATTTTATGCTGGCTGGCCATGGCATCGGAGACATCTTTGTTGTTAACCGAGCCAAAAAGCCTTCCTCCCTCGCCTGTCTTCGCCTTGATCACAACTGTGAGGTTATCCAGGCGCGCGGCAAGTTCCCTGGCTTCCTGCTCTATCTTCTCTTCTTTGGCAGCCTGGGCCTGACGCCGTACCGCGAGCTCATTCATCTTCCCCTGAGAGGCCTCCGCGGCCAGACCGCGGGGGAGCAGGTAGTTCCGGGCATAGCCCTCAGCTACATTCAGCATGTCACCACGCTTACCCTGACCGGGCACGTCTTTAAGCAATATTATCCGCATGATTACACATCCTTCTGTACATCTTTTCTCCATCCACCAGGATCATACTCTTGAAACCGGCGATTTTCCGGCAAATATACCTTTAAGGCTGCAGGCGCCTCAGATTCACCAGAGGATCCAGCACCCCCAGGAGCAGAATAATCATTATGCTAAAGGGGAGATACAGCACTGATAAAATCAACAAAAATAATTTTATTGGCTTGGCCAGATTTACTTTTTGGAAAAAATAAGCTAAAACAGAGAGCCCTAAAACCAAATACAGGTAAAACAAAATAAACAAAATGTTTATGCCTATTTTAGCCGCCAGCGCCCATGAAAAAAAATCTCCGGCCAGGGTCAGGGCCAGGCCTGTGATTAACCCCCACACACTGTACCAGGGCAGGTAAAGCGCTGTGAAGGCAGGGGACGGCGGCAGAAAATAGTTAATCTGCCGCAAGTAGGCAACGGCAATAAGATAGGTGAAAACCGCCTCTGCCGCCGCGGTAACAACATACTGACCTGGTATCAAAAGTTCAAAAGTCGCTATCAGCCTTTCACCGAAAGACGCCTGCCAATCGGCGGGCAAATCGTCAAAGAGACCGGCGCTCTCGTTGGCAGCCAACCACTGTTCGGCTGCCTGGCGTCCTTCTTCACCGAGAACAAAAGGACTGTTTCCGGTTAACAAATAAAACCCGGCAGCAAAAAAAAGATTTAACGCAACTGAGCAAAGAATTCCCGCAGCAACATTTTTCCCCGGGGAAACCCGGTTTTTGAATAATAAGCCGAAACAAATTCCCAGCAGTCCAAACTGTAAAACATAAAAAGCCGCTTCCACGTGTCTGGTTATCAGGAGTGCAAGAAACAACCCCGCCGCCGTCAAACTAAGCGCCGCGTAGCGTATATCCAATCCCAGCACCAGCATCATTATTGGCAGGGGGAG
>CAZJGV010000038.1:7749-18294 GCA_964545615.1 uncultured Pelotomaculum sp. | reverse complement strand
TCCACTGTTTAGTTTTCAAAGACCGGTTCTTGCGGGCCAGCGCCTTTCTTCGCGCCTCGGGTTCTTATGTTACCATAAAGAGTTACTGTTGTCAAGCCAGTATATTCCTTTAAGTTTGGTCCTCCCGGCACACCTTCTGGCGCAACCCGGAATCTTATCTTAACATTTTGGTAACCAGCTTGTCAACTAGCTTTCACTGGTAATTTAAGCAACACTTTTGTTTCCAAGCTTTTAAGTCTCTTTCCCGGCAGGCCGTCCGGCGCAACCGGAATTTTATCTTACCATTTCGGGTTCCGCTTGTCAACAAAGCATTAACAGGTAATATAAGGAGGATTCCAGTTTCAGGCCCCTTCCTTAAGACAGTGAAGCCAGGCGGGCGGAACCAGACCTGGCTGTATGTGTATGCAGTTAAAGTTGAGACCGATTTTAAGTCACTTATTCGCGCGGTTTCATTAAGGGAAAAAGAATCACATCGCGAATTGAGTTTGAATTGGTGAGCAGCATCACCAACCGGTCGATCCCGATCCCGAGCCCGCCGGCGGGCGGCATGCCGTACTCGAGAGCATTTATGTAATCTTCATCCATCATATGGGCTTCTTCATCACCGGCACGCCTTTTTTCAGCCTGATTAACAAAGCGCCCTTTCTGGTCAATGGGGTCGTTTAGTTCTGAAAACGCGTTGGCCATTTCCCGCCCGTAAATAAACAGCTCAAAGCGGTCAGTAAGGGCAGCGTCTTCGGCCTTCCTTTTGGCCAGCGGCGAAATCTCCACGGGGTAGTCCGTAATAAACGTTGGTTGGATTAGTTTTGGCTCAACCTTTTCTTCGAAAATCTTGTTTAAAATTGAGCCCCTTGAATCAGAGGCTTCCAATTCTATGCCTAATTTAGCCTGTTTCACAGCAAGATGCGCTTCCCCGGCTGTATTAATGAGGTTGAAATCAATACCCGCATGCTGCTTTACCGCTTCAAGCATAGGGATTCTGGCCCATTTAGGAGCAAGGTTTATTTGGGCGCCCTGGTACTCAATCATAGTAGTGCCAAGCACCTCGGCAGCAACAGATGAAATAAGCTCCTCCGTAATATCCATCATATCATTATAGTCGGCATAAGCTTCATACAGTTCAAGCATCGTGAACTCGGGATTGTGCTTGGTTGAAATGCCTTCATTACGGAAGTTCCGGTTGATTTCATATACCTTTTCAAAACCGCCCACCAAAAGCCTCTTCAAATAAAGCTCCGGGGCTATTCTCATAAACAGTTTTATACCCAGAGCGTTGTGGTGGGTGATGAAGGGCCTGGCCGTGGCGCCCCCGGCGATTACTTGCATCATAGGAGTTTCAACTTCTAAAAAACCCCTGCCGTCTAAAAAATTCCGGAAGGCCCGCACAATTTTGCTCCTGGTCTCAAATACTCCCATAACCTCAGGGTTAACGATCAAGTCAACATATCTCTGACGGTAACGGAGTTCAACGTCCTTTAGCCCATGCCATTTTTCAGGCAGCGGCCGCAATGATTTAGAGAGCAGCGTGAGCTTTGTTACGGCAACAGTTATCTCACCCATGCGGGTTTTAAAAACGTTGCCCTCAACACCTATAATATCGCCGATATCAAGCTTGCCGAAAAGATCATACGTTGTTCCGCCAATATCATTTAAACGTATATAAATCTGGACCTGGCCGGTCACGTCCTGAATGTGGGCAAAGGAGGCCTTGCCCATGCCCCGCTTTGACATTATCCTGCCGGCAATAGTCACGGGTTTGTTTTCCAACGTCTGGTAATTATCCATGATAAAACCCGCCGTATGGGTGCGCTCAAAACGGCCGCCGTATGGTTCAAGCCCTTTACTGCGCATCTCGGCCAGTTTTTCCCGGCGAACACGCATCAACTCATTAAGGTCCTCTTCCTGGTTACCAACCGGGTCCCCTGCGCTAAATTCAGCTTCTTTATTCTTATGTCCCAATATTACAACCTCCAGAAAATCACTTGCCGCAGATATCCATTATTTGATATTTTAACTGTCCCGCCGGAACATTAACTTCAACCACGCTTCCCTTGGACTGGCCCAGAATGGCCTTGCCAACCGGTGATACATTGGAAATCTTATTTCCCTCCGGATCGGCTTCGACCGATCCGACAATAGTGTATTTAACCTCATCGCCGCATTCCAGATCTTTTAGCAGAACAGTAGATCCTATAGAGACCAGTTTTGTGTCCAGGTTTTCGTCGTCAATGATTTTGGCGTTGCGCAGCATTTTCTCCAGAGTTAAAATGCGCCCTTCAATAAAGGCCTGTTCATTTTTGGCATCCTCATATTCCGAGTTCTCGCTGATATCGCCAAACTCTATAGCCTGTTTGATCCGCTCGGCTACCTCTCTCCTTTTAACAGACTTTAGCTGCCCGAGTTCGTCTTCAAGCTTCTTCAGGCCGTTTACAGTCAGAATTACTTCCTTTTCTTTCATCAACATAGTCTCCTTACCTCTGGAATACATTACAAAACAATATATGTCCCAACCCTTTTATTATGCGATATTAGAACAAAAAGGCCCTTACTACACTTAAAGCACTGCAAAAAACTCCCTTTGCAGTGCTTGTATAGTGCACCGATAAAACAAACGGTACACCAATTTTTTCGCCGTTAATTTCCGGCCTGGCTTGTAAAAACAATGTGACTTAATCTTGCAAAGCCAGACGCCTTTCTTTTCCTAAACATTATAAGAAGATGGCCTCACTTTGTCAAGGCCATCTTACCCATAGGCATTTATTTACTGTTTCTATTTTGCCAAGGCCGGGATAAGTTGAACGCCTGAGGCCCGCAGCTTGATATCCTTAATTTCTTCACTTGTCACAGCTTTGCCGAAGCTGCGATATCCTCCTATTTTAAAGCCGTGCTTTTGGGCGAGAACGGCAATTTCTTCAACCTGCTTGATGGTCAGTTCCCTTCCCAGGGTGTAGCTTTCGTAACGCTTTTCCAGAGACAAGATCATGGTTTCCGCCATGCAGGCGTAAGCGGTACCCGGCGGAAAACCAAAATTCAAATTAAACTTTACATCACCGGGAACTTCCACCACGCCTCCTTCAATGACAAGCACATCCTGACGCACCTCAGCCACCCGCTTTGATACGTCCCTGGGGCGGGCCACGTCACAAACCACGGCGCCGGCTTTAAGATCTTCAGGCTCGATCACAGTATCAACGGCGCTGGTCACAGTAATTATAATATCTCCGGAATTAAGCGCCTTTTTGGTATCGGAGGTCACCTTTACGGCAAGCCCGGTATCATAGAGAATTTTTGACGCCAAATCCTCCAGCTTGCGCTCATCCCGCGCCACCAGCGTCATGTTGCGTACTTCCCTGGCCAGCATCATGGCGCAAACCCGCCCAATTGAACCCGAAGCTCCCAGGATCACAACTGACGCCTTTTTCAGGTCGTGGCCCATCATCACTGCCGCCGCCTTGGTCGCTGCAACGGCCGTCGCAACAGTATAGCTGTTACCGGTGGTCACAGGAATATTTAAATTGGCGGCTACGGTTATCCCGGCGTCGCCGACCACCTTGGTGAAAGCGCCCAGGCCGAGTCTTTTGGCGCCCAGTTTTTCAGCCACACGGCCCCCCTGGATAATCTTTTTGATAACATACTCCTGTGGCAGGCTCATAATCAACCTGGTTGTCAGGGGGCAGGCCACAAACCATCCCTCTGTCTCTTCCCGGGCAGAGCGAATCCCCGTAATATGAGCAACTTTCATAGAGGGAAGCAAGGCAAAAGCCCGCTCAATTACCTGATCGGGTACGAACCTTGCAAATTTAAATTTTCTGGCGACATCTCCCGCGTTAGTCGGGTGAATCATGAAGGCAAAGTTCTGCAAAAATTATCCCCCTATCCTTTAATAGCCCTTACCAGCTGTACTATCTTATCTATTTCAACATATTTATCTTCCTGAATAGGCGACTCACCTATTTCAAACCCGACTACTTCCTTATCCAGTACACTCTCAAAAATTTTAATGCGCTGGTTTGAACCTATTACTATTACCTGGTCAAAAGAATGGGCTTTGGCGATTAGTTCCATGACAGAGTCAAAAAGGTGTACTCCGCGCTTTTCCTTGATAAAATCCCAGCGTTCTTCTTCGGACATCAGGAAAACAAAGTCCACGCCTTCCCGCTCCAGTGCATCTTCAACCTCTTTTTTGTTTAGAATGGGAAACCCCACCACCGCCAGACTGCGGCCTTTTCTAATCTCCCCGAGATTTTCCAGGCGGCAGACCAGGGTCCTGTCTATACCTAACCTTGCGGCAACTTCGGTCTGGGACAAACCTTTAGCCCTGAGGTTAAAGATTTCGCTTATGGTCTGGTCAATTTTACGCCGGCTGATGATCTTATCTCCCAAGCGAATCAGTTCCATCGCATCCCCGTCTAAGAAAAGGGATACACCTCCCCTGTATGTTCCCTGAATTATAATACCCAGGAATTGACTTTTTATGTGCACAGACTTGTGTACAAACAAATTTTATCAAAAAAATATGGCCCATTTCAAGTGGCCACAGGTATTTTAACCATTTATTTTCTTCCATCCAGCCGCAGATTGTATTTCTTTACATATTATTACTCAGCCAAACCATCCCTGAGCAGTAACTTGACCTTAACGGTCAACCCCGCCAAGTCCACAGGTCTTGGTATAAAATGCAGATTTTCTATGTTAATAAGGTTTTCTTGTGGCCTGCCGATAATCAGGACCTGAGAAAAAGGCCACGCTCTCCGGATGCAGTCAATATAACTTGCCGTAATACCGCCTTGTTCTAAAATAACTACCGCGGGTTTATGGTTATCAGCTTTTTGCAGGGCATCGGTCAAATTGGCGTAAGTCGCGGTTTTAAGACCGGCGGCCCGCAGACTCCGTACGGCGGTATAACTGACCAACTCATCCGCAACGGCGATAATTACGTCAATTTCTGTATGCATCAGGTCAGTCCCCGTATGGACCGGCAGTGTTATTGTAAATACAGCGCCTCCTTCCGGCGCGTTGCAGGCGGTAATATCCCCTCCATGGTTGTGGACAATGGCCTGAACTACGGGAAGGCCCAGACCGGTACCACGCTGCTTGGTGGTAAAAAAGGGCCGGAACAGCCTTTCCAAAACCTCGCTTGTTAATCCGGGACCGTTATCCCTGACGGAAAGGGTAACGCCCTCCGGTGTCTCGCTTAAATCCAAAACCACCAGGCCGTTCTCCCTGACCGCTTCAACAGCGTTGCGGACAAGGTTTAAAACCACTTGGGTCAATTGGCCGGGATCAGCCGCGATGGGGGATACCTCTTTTAAGTGAATTTCAACTACTGCCCCAGCACCTTCCGCTTCCCCCTGAAACAAAGGCGCCAGTTCACTTATGAAGGATGCCAGGTTAAGAGGTTCCGCTGCCATATCCGCAGGTCTGCCGAGCAGGAGAAACTCATTTAAAAGGCGGGCAATCCTGTCAAGTTCCCGTAAAACCAAATCAGCATAACCTTTAACTTTTTCAGGTTCCTTTTTTCTGCCCACCAACTGCAGCAATCCCTTGGCGGCGCTCAGCGGGTTGCGCATCTCATGGGCTAAAGCCCCTACCATTGTAGCTGTTATGGCCAGGCGTTCCGCCTGGCGGGCGGCCTCCTGCCAGCGCATGTAATCCGTCCGGTCGTCAGCCAGAATAAGCCAGCCAACTGTTGTTTCGCCATCCCGCACCGGTGACATCTGCCAGTCAACCCAACGTATTCCCGAAACCAGCCCTATGAGGTCCATCCGGCCAACAATGCTTTTTCCCACTTTTTCCTTAAAAAACGGGCTCCAAGGCCCCGGCAAACCGGCCAGGGGCTGACCGATGATATCCAAAAAAGAGCGTCCAAGGAGCTGTTCGGCAGCCTTGTTGACATAGCTGATATTGCCCCGTTGATCCGACAGCAGTACGGCGCTGTTTACAGCGCCCAGCACCTGGCTCAACCTGTTTTGCAGCAGCTTAAAAAGATGGTTTATTTCAAATGCTATAACACATTCCTGGGCCAGCATTGGCAAGAGTGCCGCTGCCTGTTCTGTTTCCGCCGGCGCCAGGACACCCAGCCTGCCCTGAATAGTATTGGTATTTATATTTACTGTTTCAGCCCCGCCTTCTTGATCTTTGTGGAAAAGTCTTACCGCCGTCTCATCACCTTTTACCAGCAGATGCTGTCTTTCCTCATCATAGTATTCCAGCCAGCTGCCCTGGGCGTCTAGCAGGATAACCAGGGCGCTGAGAATCAGGTCCAGGGATTGCCCCAGGCCATTACCTTCCCCGCCAAAAACAGAAAGGACGATCTGGTTCATTTGACGCAGGATTAAAAGCTCAACCGCCCGCTGCCCACCTGTGAAACTTTCGCTCAAGGCGCTCTGAAAACTGGACAGAAGCTTGCCGGCTATACCAGTCCGTTCCTTTAGCTCAAGGCGCCCCGCGTCTTTAACGCAATTACATTGACGGGCAATTAAACAGAGGTTGCCCTTTAGTATTATGGCTGCGGCTCTGTCGCCGCCATCTGTTATAAACTCTTCCGGACCACTTCTTGGTTTATTTAAAGGCACGGCCAGGTCTGAAGCGGTAAGCCGGGGATAAGCCTTTTGACAGCACGGGCAGGAATCGGGCGCCTGGTAATAGTTGTCGATACCCGGGGATGCCAGGACGAGGTTCAGCTTTAAACCTGCCGCGACGCTCTCCAAGAAGGTGCTCCAGCGGTCAGACTCCAGCATGTGCTTGATACTTACGATGCTTTCCATATGACTCTCCCTTTAAATAAATACTAAACCTGGCTGTCTTCAAGCGACACCCGGTCGTCGCCAATCCGTAGTTCCCGCATTGTATTGGCATAGCCGCTGCCTCTCATCTTCACTACTCTCAGGTAGCGCTTCATATAAGGCCCCTGCGCCTGGTAGCGGAGCAGCAGCAGGTTATCGGCCATAAAACTGATGCCGTGCTTGGTCAACTCGGAAACCTGGGCTAAATCGTGCATCTCGTGGGTGAGCAGGACGCTGACACCGGAAGCTTTGAAAAAGTCGGTCAGAGCCCAGATATAATCGGTATACTTTATTTTGTCAGCCATCCCTATTTCAAAAGAAGAGATGGAATCAATAACCAGCCTTCTCGCGCCGGTATCCTGTACCAATCTTTGGATTTTAAAAACATGTTCATCAACATCCAGCTCGATGGGAGAGACATGCATCAGGTTGATCAGCCCTGCATCAAGGTGGGGGCGCAAGTCTAACCCGAGACTCGCCGCCCTTTTGACAATCTCCCCTGGGTTTTCTTCAAAGGAAACATACACGACTGGTTCGCCGGAGTTAAGCCCGTCCTGGGCGAAGTGCAGGGCCAGCACCGTCTTGCCTGTACCGGACGATCCGCTTAAAAGAGTCGTGGCGCCTCGCGGGATACCGCCACACATCATTTCGTCCAGCCCCTTGATACCAGTGGAAATCCTGCCTTCGTTCTGATCATATACCGTGTCGCTTACCAGCGGATTCAGGCGGGGGAAGATCTCAATCCCTTTATCAGTGATCCGGAACATTATTTCTCCGCCGGGGTAACCGGTACCCCGCATCTTGATGATCCGCATAAACCGTTTTTGCCGTCTTTTCTCATCAGTCCCGTAAAGGTAGACGATACCGTCGGCGATAGCGCATTCCGGCCGGATTTCGATATCCGCTTCAGAGTACTCGCAAAGCAGCAGTGCCATGCACCCCCAGGCGGCAAGCCTGAGCGACAGGTCAAGCAGGAATTCCCTGAACTCTGTTAAAGAAGGGACCATATCGGTGATGCTCTTGATGGCGTCAATGATGATGATGCGGGGCTGGTGTTTTTCAAGGAGTTCTTCAATTAAAACCAGTGCCTGACGGGGCCCGTTCCTGCGCATAGCGCTCCCCAGATCTTGATATATGACTGAGCGCTGGAACTTATTTTCGTCAAAGAAACTGAATTCCTGTTGAAACTTCATTACCTTTACCTGTGGTTCAGCCAGGGTTGTCAGGTAAATCACCTTGTGATCCGGCTCGGCGTTGCGAAACATCATCTGGTGCGCCATAATAGTCTTCCCCGTACCTGGACTGCCGACCAGCATTATTGTTGATCCCTCAGGATAACCACCCTGCAGCATATCGTCTAATATGTCTATTCCTGTCGAGATCCTTTCCAAAGTCATAACGCCTCCGTATCCAGGCAATCATACTGCAGCTGCTCAGTCAGCTGACGGGCCAATTGTTTGCCTACCAGACGGCCCAGGGTAGCTACAACAAACATAACAAATTCATGTGCCACTATCTTTGCTCTCGCCGGGTCCAGTTGATCAAGCCCGTCCAGAGTTATACCCTCTTCGGAAAAATGGATTAACTCCGCTTCCTCGTATTTTTGCTTTGTCTTCCAGTGGGCGTGCTCTATGACCAGAAGCATCACGTGGATGCCGATAGCCTGCCCGACAGAGTCGAACATCTCTCCGGCCATATTTTTATATGTGACTAAATTCTCTTTGATGATATAACCCCCCTCAAGCATTAATGTACGCCTCCTATTTTCGACAAAAATTAATTATATCCCTCTTATAGTAGTAAAAACGTTAAATATAACTATATTAAGAGGCAAACCCTTTATATTCCATAACTAATAATCTGAAAAATGAGGCGCCCTTTATGGTTATGGGCGCCTCACAATAAGCCGGGTTTACAACCTGCTGTTTATGTTAATAAACCTGCCAGTACTTCTTTGATCTCCTCTTTCGATTTTGCTTTGTTGACTAATTCCCTCAGGCGGGCCGCCCCGCGCAGGCCTTTCATGTACCAGGCGGCGTGCTTGCGCATCTCCCGCACTGCCACGAGCTCTCCCTTTATTTCAACAAGCAGGTGAAAATGTCTGAGAGCTGTCGCAACTCTTTCACATTGGGCCGGACCAGGCAGTAATTCACCTGTCCTTAAAAAATGCACGGTCTGAGAAAAAATCCAGGGATTGCCCAGTGCCGCCCTGCCGATCATAACACCGTCGCAGCCTGTCTGTTCCATCATAGCCAGACTGTCTTCGGGAAGCCAGATGTCCCCGTTGCCGATTACCGGTACATCAACCGCCTTTTTAACAGCGGTTATGATTTCCCAATCCGCTTGCCCCGTGTAAAACTGGGAGCGGGTGCGCCCGTGCACCGTTACCGCGGCAGCCCCCGCGTCCACCACCAGCCGGGCTAGCTCTACCGCGTTAACGGAAGATTCGTCCCAGCCTTTCCGCATCTTAACTGTAACAGGCGCCTTAATCCGCTGCACAACCGCCCTCACTATCCCGGCCGCCTTCTCAGGATCTCTCATCAAAGCCGAACCTTCACCGTTTTTAACTATTTTAGGCGTCGGGCAGCCCATGTTAATATCTACGATCCAGGCGCCCCGGTCAGCCACGATTTCCGCAGCTTCGGCCATATAACCGGGATCGGAGCCGAAGATCTGCATGCTGACCGGGCCGGCCTCACCTGATATGTCCAGCAGGCTGCAGGTTTTGGGATTTCCATATAAAAGAGCCTGGTCGCTAACCATTTCGGTGTGGACCAGGCTGCAGCCGGCTTCCCTTGCTAAAATCCGGAAGGCTCTGTCCGTGATACCTGCCATGGGGGCGGCTATCACCGGGTTTTCCAGTTCAACCGAACCTATCTTCAACGCTGTACATTCCTCTCATAAATAAGCCACAGTCCATACAGGGTCAGGAACGGATCGACCCGTTCAATATATAAACTCTCCTGAGCAATCAGCCCGGCCAGACCCCCTGTTGCGACAACTTTAGTATTTTCACCCAGTTCCTTTTTCATCCGCCTGATAATTTCATCCGCCTGCCCGACAAACCCGTAAAAGATCCCGGCCTGCATGGCATTGACAGTATTTTTCCCTATTATAGCCGTCGGCTTTGTTAATTCAACCCTGGGCAGTTTGGCCGCCCTTTCAAAAAGAGCTTCTGTTGAAATGCTGATGCCGGGAGCTATGGCTCCACCCAAATATTCACCTCTGGCATTTATGGCGCAATAAGTGGTGGCCGTGCCAAAATCAACAATAATCAAGGGCGTGCCATACTTTTCTATACCTGCCACCGCGTTTACAATCCGGTCTGCGCCGACCTCCCTGGGGTTTTCGTACTTAATTGAAAGCCCGGTTTTTATACCGGGGCCGACCACCAGCGGAGTCAGATTGAAGTATTTCTGGCAGACTCTTTCCAGAGTAAAAGTCAGCGGCGGTACAACAGTTGAAATAACCACAGACTTAATCAAACTCTTGTCAATTTCTGAAAAAGAGAACAATTCTTTTAGCATGATGCCGTACTCGTCAGATGTACGGTGGCGGTTTGTGGACAACCGCCAGTTAGCCGCCAATCTACTGCCTTCAAAAACACCTAAAACTATATTTGTATTTCCCACATCGAAAACCAGGATCATGATCATCCCCGCTTTCACCTTCGCTTTAACCCATTCTACCAAAGCGGCCAAGCCTGCGCAATATCAGCCCACGATGAATTAAAACGTTAACGGATAACGCCTTTTTACCT
>CAZJGV010000038.1:1844-7739 GCA_964545615.1 uncultured Pelotomaculum sp. | reverse complement strand
ACACCCAGGGCTTCAGTTAAAGCCCGGATGATATCGACCTTAAACTGCTGCTTCAATGAGTTGGTCCTTTTGATGACTTCGCCTTCGGTAGTTACCACATAAATCGTCGGGAGCTTATTCAGGGCAACCGCACTCAGATCGAGCCTGCACCTGTCACATGCGCATATATCCTTATTGGCCCTGAGTATTTCATCGATAGTCTCATCTACCAGGATCTCCATCACGTTTAAAAGGCGATACATTAAAAATCCACTCCCTTCTTCAAACTGTTTCGACTTTATTCTCCGCTTTATTCTCCGCGAACCGCTATTTTCCTTTTCCGGTTAAAAAATCTACATTCAGGGAGTACAAACTACTCTTTAATGAATCTCATTTCTCCCGTTTAAACCGTAGGCATTTAACCTCCTGTAAACAGCCCTGGCCAAAACTGCCGCCGCTGCAGCCTTGACCAGATCAACAGCAATAAAAGGGGTTAAGCCAATGGTTAGAACTGTTGCCACCGAAACAGATTTACCCAGGTAGAAATTAAGGATCACATAAAGATAGGGCAGTCCGATCAGGTCATAAACCACTACCCCCGCTGTCATGGCCAGAAAATAACGGGCGAAACCGCTTTCTTCCCTGCTTTTCAGCAGTGTACCGATAACATAAGCGCTGAGTATGAACCCGAGCAGGAAACCGAAGGTGGGTTGCAATACATAGGCTGGACCGCCAAAAGGGGGCGAGGCAAACACAGGAAGTCCGATGAGTCCCAGCAGGATGTATACTACCAAGCTCATAGCGCCCAAACGGGCGCCCAACAGTCCCCCCGCCAGCATTACAACAAAAGGAAGTAGGCTGAAGGGAACGACACTGCCGGCATAACGCACAAGCATCGCCGCCACTACGGCCAGGGCCGAGAAAGCTGCGGTCATGGTAATGTCACGCGCGGAAAACCTGGACATAATTATCAACTCCTTTTAATTATTAGTTAATTAGACAGGACTAAAAAAGATATAATCCAAGTTTTAAAGCAATTGAGCCTGAACATTATGTAAACCAATCGAATTAGCTTGGTTAACAAATAGAGTAAAAAAAATTGTTTGTTATTAATCTCTAAGTAAAGCTTGCTTATAGCCAAACACATCATCGGTTAAGACCTTTTTTATTATCCTGTAAATCCGTTAAATCATGTTAATCCTGTCAAATTGTTTTTACGTCAAGCGTAGAGATACTTCACCGGATATCACCCGTTGGAGTTCCCCGCCGGGCAATCGCAAGAGCAGCGCTCCATCCCTGTCGATATCTTCAGCCCAGCCATCCCATGATTTGTTTGGAGTATGTATACGCACCGGACAGTTCAGGGAAATGGTCATCTCCTTCCAACCGTCCAGAACAGGTGTAAAACCCTTTTCAAGCCAGATCTCGTACCAGCGTTCAAACTCTGTAAGCACGGCCTGGATTAGCCTTACCCTGGCTATCTTGCTGCCCGACTCAGTTTTAAGTGAACTGGCGCTTTCACGCAAATCTTCAGGAAATTCTGTTTCATCCTGGTTGACATTGATTCCTATGCCTACCACCATGTAATTAATCCTCTCCATCTCAGCGCTAAGCTCAGTCAGGATGCCGCATATTTTCCTGCCTCCCGCCAGCAAGTCGTTTGGCCATTTGATGCCGGCCGTAATCCCGGTCTCCTGCTTAATCGCCGCCGCCACAGCGACTGCCGCCAGCATGGTTACCTGGTTGGCTTCGGGTGGCAGCACAGGGGGACGCAGAACCAGGGAAAACCAGATCCCCTTATATTTAGGTGCAAACCATCTCCTCCCCAGCCGGCCTTTGCCGCCTGTTTGCTCCTCAGCCACAACCAAGGCGCCTTCTCCGGCGCCTTTGCGCGCCAGTTCCTTGGCTGTTTCGTTAGTGGTAGACACACTATCGCGGTAATAGATATTCCTGCCCAAAAACCGGGTTGAGAGCCCGTCCAGGATCTCCCCGGGGTAAAGCCTGTCAGGAATACCTGTCAGTGAATAACCCGCCCGGGGACGCGCTTCAATCTCATAACCGCTTTCCCGCAGGGCTTGTATGTGTTTCCAGACAGCGGTTCGCGTTACATTGAGACTCTTGCAGATCTCTTCCCCGGAAACATGCTCCGGACGTCTCTCTTTAAGCAGCCTCAGTATAGCGTCTTTCAAAAATTTCACCTCAGATATAATTTTACCTTAAAGAATTTTTAACGTCAACCTATTTCAAATTCAAGGTTAACCTTTAAGCCCGCTAAGAGAGTCATGTTTTAATTTAATCTCTTTTATATCCAGGCTTATGTCCAGCGACTTTACCGAGTGGGTCAACGCTCCAGCTGAAATCAGGTCGACCCCGGTTTCAGCGATAGCCCGTATTCTATCCTCGGTGACACCACCCGACGCCTCCACCAGCGCGCGTCGGGCGACAAGGCGCACAGCCTCACGCATCAGCGGCGGATCCATATTGTCAAGCATGATAATATCAGCACGTGCTTCCAACGCCTCTTTTACCCCGGCCAGATCTTCCACTTCGACTTCTATCCTCATTGTGTGGGGGCAATTATGCCTCGCCGCTTCCACAGCCGCTCTTACTCCACCGGCCACTTTAATATGGTTGTCCTTAATCAGCACAGCGTCATCCAATCCGAAACGGTGGTTGTGCCCTCCGCCCATCCGCACCGCGTACTTTTCAATCATCCTCAAACCGGGACTGGTCTTTCTGGTGTCAACAATGCGGGCATTACCACCCTCAACCAGCTTAACCATCTGCGCTGTTCGCGTGGCAATGCCGGAGAGATGCTGCAGGATGTTCAGGGCAAGCCTTTCTCCGGTCAGAATGGCCCTGGACCTGCCGGCCATCTCCACCAAAACCTGCCCATGCTCCACCTTATGACCGTCACAAACCAAAGCCCGGTATGCTATAGCTGGGTCGAGCATTTGAAAAACCATCTCCGCCAGCGGCAGTCCGGCCACAACTCCACTGTCCTTGGCCACAATATATCCGTACGAGGTTGCGTCCGGCGGGATAATGCTGTTGGTGGTAATATCGCCCGCGCCTATGTCTTCAATTAGGAACTGTTCTAACATCTTTCTTAATTCTACCGGGTTAAGATTCACAATATCGTCCTTTCAGTTAAATTACTGGTGTGTCCCTGTTCCTTATATATTATATTTATCTTTTAAAAATTTAACGGTAAAGTCCTCCAGGGAAGTTTTCTGCACGTCAAAACCGCTAACTAGAGCCTGCGCGTACTCATGGTCAAAGATGTAGACACCCTCGCCCACATCTCCGGCTATACCGGCGCGCACGTTAAGATAGCGGGCAAATCCCTCCGTAAGGTTTGCCTCAATCCAACCATCCCAGGTATAAGGAACATCTTCCTTGTATTTGTTCATCAGTATTTCATCCTTCTTTAATTTCCCGGCCAGATACTTAAAAGACCAACCACCGGTAAAGGTTCTGAAAAACTGGTGGTTAAGTTCGCTAAACGCCATCGCCCAGATTTTTTGCTGGCTGCTGTTCCACCTGATAGTGTAGAGGGAATCCTTTTCCCGGCTGAATCCGGAAGCGCCGATCAGCCGCATATTGATCATCAGCTCTAAAACATCCGGTTTCTCTTTAAGTTTGATTCCAGTCTCTTTCTCCATGAAACCTACTATATCAAAATCCTTATCTACCCTGGCTGTCGCGGCATCAGACTTTTGCTTCAGCAGCGGCAATATCTGGTTGTAGTGGGGCAGGGCGTAGTTTGCGCCATACCAGGAGTAAAAGTCGACCAGTGTGCTCCTGTTTTTACTGTAAGAACGGTCTTCTTTTATAAATTGGATTATTTCGTCCAATCCGGCAGCCTGTTTTCCTTTTTGAATTAGTTTTTCGGACATTGGCTGAGGAAGATAGTCAGCCATAATCTGATTAAGCTGAGCACGGCGGTGATCGTCCCATTTACTGTAGGTATCATACAGCCACTTGTAATGCGTAGCATAGCCCGCGTCCCGGTCAGCTTGTTCCCGCAGGCCAGCCCACATAGCCGGGCTCTTGACATTAGCCCGGTAAATCTCTTCCGAGGATTCAAACAAAAAAATACTAAAATCCTCTGCTTTTATAACCAGGGGCTTTTGGGCAACCTTATTGTTTTTCCAGGGAATACAACCACTGATAAAAAATGTTGTAGTCACCATGCTGATTAAAATCCCAATCCCCAATAATCTAAATACTTTTCTTCTCACCGCTTGCACACCCCCAATGATTAAAAATCAAGCTGTCATATGGGCAATCCATATTTTACAGGAGTTATTTTATTTATGCCCTTAATGTCCAAACAATAAAATAGCACTGCTCTTCACTATAAAGTTTTTTATAATACTTCCTTCTTTGTTTTTAGAAATCAAAAAAAAGAAGCCAGAGCTGGCGGTAATCAGATGCAAAATTTTTAACAGTCTGTTCAAGAAAACACTTCTGTTCCAAGACAATCACCCCGTACTTTAAAACCATAGATAATAAATTACTCTACATGGACTAAATTTCCTGCATCTTTAAGGTTTTTTAAAAAATTTCAGCTGTTATGTCGGTTTCTCTGGTATATTAATACTAGAATCAAGCTTCCTTTTTCCTATCACCACCGCAACGCCATGTTGATCACACCAGTGGTCTTTATGACATGCTTTTACGGTGTGGGTTCTGGTTCCGGAGATTTTAACCTGGCAGGTAATCCGGATTTGTTGGGGTAACTTGTTGTTTTTTTGAGAAAGGCGTGGCAAGATGTTAAAGTTAAAAGAAATGGTCCAGTTGGCGGAAATACTGGGTGAAAGGTTGAGGGATGAAAAACCTGACGAAAAACTGGTGCTGATGTGCGCAGAGGCAATCTGGCCTTACATTTATCCTTACGGGCTGCTCTCTTACATGAAGGAGCATACCGCTGACCCACCTGATAGAATAGACCGGCTTAAAGCGGACAAGATTCTAAAAGCGGTACTGGGCGACAAAAGAAAATGGCGCGGCTTTATCATAGGGCTTTGCCATACCTACCGGGAAAGGCACAGCCTTAAACGGACCAGGGTAAGGATGCTAAACAAAGCAATCGGTAAAGGCGCCCTCCTGTCTGCTGAGGAACTGGACCACCTGGCTGAAGAGTTCCGTGCTCAGGCGCTTTTCTGTGACCGTACCATTAAGGAATTGGGCAGGGACCTTTTTGACCCCGCAGCTGTTGCAGAGCGGGTCAAATTGGCCAGATCGGTCTGCAATGATGAGAACATTCCCCGCTTTCTCCGTTTCAGCCGCTGTCTGGATTACGACAGTCTGCTTAATTTACTGCCAACCGAAGTGCTGGAAGGTTTTAAATCCCGTTACAAAAGGCCCACACCCCAGACTCTGTCTTTTGACGCACTGCAGGAATATATCTGTTTCAACGACGAATTATGGACTCTTTTCAAGAATGATCTGATTAAAACATACTTTAAGATGAATTAGTTTTCCCAAATTTGTTGCGGTCTTATTAAATAAAACGCTGTACCATATTGAATGTTACAGCGTTATAACAAATTATTTTCCTTAAACTTCTATCTTTAGTGAACAGCTCTTTTAGGCTATTTTTTTAATAGCGGCTGTTTTTACTGAAGCAGTCAAAGCAGTAAACCGGCCGATCCCCGCTGGGCCTGAACGGAACTTCTGTTTCTGCGCCACAGTTGGCACAGGTTGCGGGAAACATTTCACGCTGGGGACGGGGTCCCCGATTAAAACCACCACCGCCGCCTCGATTATTCCGTTGTTTTCTGGCCGCCCTGCACTGGGGACAGCGTCCAGGCTCGTTCGTAAAGCCTCTTTCCGCGTAGAACTCCTGCTCGGAAGCAGTAAAGCTAAACTCGGCGCCACAGTCACGACAGGATAGGGTTTTGTCTTGAT
>CAZJGV010000038.1:0-1821 GCA_964545615.1 uncultured Pelotomaculum sp. | reverse complement strand
CTCCTCGAATTTAGTTTGCTCAAATGGTTCAGGTGATTCACTTATCTTTGGTCTCCCTTACCATTTAAGCGGTTGAGAAGGATTAAGTGAACTGGACCTACGAGACCTATTTATTGAGCTTTACTTATATTTTACCCTTAATATGTTAGAAAGTAAAACATAAAGTTCATTGTTTTATATATTTATATAATTTTATATTACCTTTTGATGATCTAAATACATGAGTTAAACAATATGATGTTAATAACAGCATCTTGTTTAAGCGGCTATTAACAGATCAGTTAATATTTGCAGCGAGGCATACTGGATGCTAAAACGGTTAATTATTACAATGGGCAGCTAAAAAAAAGGAGGTTTCGATTTGGCAAAACTCGTTACGGTTACCACATTTTTTGACGCCAATGAAGCGCATATTACAAAAGGTTTGCTGGAAAGCGAGGGAATTGAGGCCTGGATTTTTGACGAGCTTGCAGCGGTATATACACCTATTGCCACAGGCGGGATCAGGTTGCTTGTAAAACAAACCGACCTGGCCAGGGCCAAGGAACTACTGTCCGCAATGGACTAAGCCTTTTCAAAAACCGTCCTGCCGGGCCCCTCTTCCTGGCGCCTGGGCGGGCGTGGCCCGTAGAACTGGTAGTAGTTACACTGAATCCTGCCATTGTAAAGCTTTCGTTTTTTTTCGGCCTTCCGACCGAAAAAACGTTCAAAATTCTGGTGTGAGGTAAGAATGTAAAAGGACCAGGTGTCCAGTTCTTTAAAGGTCGCACCCATATTCCGGTAAAGTTCCTCCACCTGGCGCACATCCCCCAGGCGCTCTCCGTAAGGTGGGTTGCAGATAATAAAGCCAAATTTTCGTTTTGAGCGCAAATCAGAGAGGGGCAGCTTCTGGAAAAAAACTTTTTCGCCAACCCCGGCCTGGCCGGCGTGATAGCGCGCCAGGTTAAGTACTTCTCCATCTATATCTGAACCGAACACCTGCAGGTCCAGGTCAGGGAAAGCGGCCAGAGTCGCCTCCTCCCTGGCTTTTACCCAATGCTCCCTGGGAATAGCAGGCCAGTCCTCGGCTGCAAAAGACCGCTTCATTCCCGGGGCGATATTCATGCCAATCAGAGCTGCCTCAATGGGAATGGTCCCTGAACCACACAGGGGATCTATTAGTAGACGATCAGGCAGCCAGCGGCTGAGTAAAATCATTGCCGCAGCCAGTGTTTCCTTAAGGGGGGCCTGGCTGCCCAGTTTACGGTACCCCCTTTTATGCAAACCCGCCCCGCTGGTGTCAATGGTTAAAGTGGCCATATCATTAAGCAGGGCCGCCTCAATGTTATACCGGGGGCCGTTCTCCTCAAACCAATCCCTTTTATACTTCTGCTTCATTTTTTCAACAACAGCTTTTTTGACAATGGCCTGACAGTCCGGTACACTGTGCAGCTGTGATTTGATGGATTTCCCCTGAACCGGAAATACGGCGTTTTCCGGAAGCCAGTCCGTCCAGGGGAGGGCTCTGGTCCGCTCGAAGAGTTCGTCAAATGTTTGCGCCTTGAACTCACCCATTTTAACCAGGACGCGGTCAGCGGTGCGCAGCCACAAATTTGCCCTGCAAATGGCGGCTTTGTCTCCCGCAAAAGTAACTCTGGCGTTTTCCACCATCATATCTTCATATCCCAGTTCTTTGACTTCCCGCGCCACAACCGCCTCCAACCCAAAGGTTGCGGTGGCAATCAACTCAATTTTGCTCATTTATTCTCTCCGTTCTGGGCACCATGGAAGCAGGGGGGGAAGCAGGGGGACGGTTCTTTTGCTTCCATTAATGGAAGCAAA
>CAZJGV010000037.1:7454-18467 GCA_964545615.1 uncultured Pelotomaculum sp. | reverse complement strand
CCGAAAACGGCAGGGATTTCTATAACGCCTGTGTTGCTCAGGGGCTGGAAGGCGCTGTAGCAAAGAAACTAGGCAGCGTCTACCTGCCGGGGCGCCGTTCTTCTTACTGGCAAAAGTTCCGCCACACCAGGGAGGCGGACCTGGTTGTCTGCGGTTACCAGTACCAGGCATCAGGAAGTAAACTGGGCTCTCTGGTGCTGGGTGGTTACCGGGACGGTGCACTGGCCTACCAGGGCAAAGTGGGGACTGGCTTCAGCGAGCGGGAGTCTGAAGCTCTGCTTGAAGGTCTGCGTAAGCTTGAAGTTGACGTGGGAGCTCTTCTGGTGCCCAGGGAGGAAAAACGGCGCACAAAATTTGTGCGTCCTTTGCTTGTCTGTTCCATTGAATATCTTACTACTACAGGTGAAGGCTATCTGCGCCACCCCGTTTTCAGAGGTATCCGCTGGGACAAGAGACCGGAGGAATGCGGTGCGGTGGGAGGTGTTTAACCTGAAAGAATCATACGTGACTGTTGGTGAGCACAATTTGAAACTAACCAATCTGGATAAGCTGATTTGGCCGGAAGGGCTGACCAAGGCCCACCTGGTGAAGTACTATAGTGATGTCGCGCCGTATATCCTGCCCCATCTCCGCAACCGGCCGCTGGTTATGAAGCGCTACCCGGATGGTATCGACGGTGAAGCGTTTTACCAGAAAGAGTGTCCTGACTACGCTCCGGCCTGGATTAAAAGGCATCCTGTGGTGCATTCGGAAAAAGTTGTTAATTACATTATATGCAATGACCAGCCCACCCTGCTCTGGTTGGCGAATCATGGATGTATTGAGATGCACGCCTGGTTGGCCCGAGTGGAAAGTCTGGAGACTCCCGATCTGGCCGTGATGGATCTTGATCCGGCGGGAGGCGCCTCTTTTGAGGATGTGCTTGAAATAGCCCTGCTGGTAAGGCGCGTTCTGTATGAATTCAAGATCAAAAGTTACCCCAAAACTTCCGGGTCCAGAGGCTTGCATCTTTTCGTGCCGGTGAAGCAGGTTTATTCGTGGCGGCAGGTTACCGGGGCTATGAAATATGTGGCTGAACTGGTGGTCAAAGTTCACCCGGACAAAACCACAGTGGAAAGAAAAGTGGAAAAGAGGACAGGAAAGGTTTACCTGGACTACCTCCAAAACGGCAGGGGCAAAACCATGGCGTTCCAATACGGCCTGCGTCCTCTGCCTGGCGCTCCGGTTTCAACCCCTCTGCGCTGGGAGGAAGTTGAAGAGGGAAAGATCAGGCCTGGTCATTTTACCATAGACACGATCTTGGAGCGTCTAAAATCTGTGGGAGATATTTACGCCGGGGTACTAAATACCAGACAGTCTTTAGACGAAATAATAAAAGACATTTAAAAAGAAAATTTTGCCAGTGTGCAGGAAGATATTACTTTGGCCCCGAAAAGAAGGGGATTAAAAGATAACTAAAAGGAAGTAATAATTTTGGATGGTCGCATATACTGGCTGGGGTGGCAGTATCTATTGCCCGGTTCAGGGTCAAGGTTATGGTCGCTGGTAAGGCATTTCGGATCACCGCGGGCCGCCTGGGGGGCCACTGTTAAAGAGTTGTCCCGCGCTCCAGGGATAGGCGACGAAGGACCGGAAGGCCTGGCGCGGCGCAGGTCCGGTTTGGATCCCGGCCAGGAAGCCGCTAAACTGGAGTCGATAGGCATATCTTTTGTTTGTCACACCGATCCGGCCTATCCGGAAAATCTCCTTCAGACTTTTGACCCGCCTCCGGTAATTTTCGTACGGGGCAGTTTCAAATCAACTGATAAGCTGGCTGTGGCTGTGGTAGGTTCCCGCAAACCTTCGCCATACGGCCTGACGGTTGCCGAAAAGCTGGCCAAGGATCTGGCGGCGGTGGGGATAACGGTGGTCAGCGGTATGGCCAGGGGTATTGATACAGCGGGACATAAAGGGGCGCTGGCAGGGGAAGGCAGAACCATAGCCGTGCTCGGCTGCGGCCCCGATGTGGTCTACCCGAGAGAAAATTACCGGCTGATGGAGAAGATTATAAAAAACGGGGCTGTGGTAAGTGAGTTCCCACCTGGGACTGCACCCGAGCCCTGGCACTTTCCTGTACGCAACAGGATTATCAGCGGGTTGTCGCAGGGAACCGTAGTGGTAGAAGCAGCAGAAAAGAGCGGCGCCCTGATCACAGCCGATTTTGCCCTGGAACAGGGGCGCGATGTTATGGCCGTACCCGGCAATGTGGTCAACCCTTTGACACGCGGGCCGCACCGGCTGATTAAACAGGGTGCTAGACTGGTGGAAGGCGCCGGTGATATTATAGATGAGTTAGGGCTGGAAAAAATCTTCCCCATTCCGGCGGCAGGCCAGTCAGGTCTTAAAATGAGCGGCTCGGAAGAAGCGCTGTACAAGCTGCTTTCATTGGATCCGGTTTCTTTGGATGAGTTAATCATTAGATCGGGACTGCTGCCTCAGAAGGCTATGGCCGCCTTGATGTACCTGGAAATAAAGGGTTTGGCCAAACAGATGCCCGGCAGGTTCTATATCCGGACCGGGCGTGATGTTTTCTGAAAAACTTGCTCAGGGATAGATTTGGGATAGATTTTAAAAAAAGTTACATAATAAATGGCAATATAAGCCAGGCGAAAAAATGAGGTGTAGTTTTTGTCAAGAACGCTTGTTATTGTTGAATCACCTGCTAAAGCGAAGACAATCAGCAAATTCCTTGGGAAAAAATACATGGTTAAGGCATCTATGGGCCACGTCAGAGATCTGCCGAAGAGCCAGTTTGGAGTGGATGTGAAAGATGGGTTTAGACCAAAGTATATAACCATACGTGGCAAGGGTGATACCATCAAAGATTTGAAAACAGCGGTAAAAAAGGTCGACCAGGTGCTGATAGCTTCTGACCCTGACCGGGAAGGGGAAGCGATAGCCTGGCACCTGCAAAATATACTTGAGATATCTGATGATCAGCCATGCCGCATCGAATTTAACGAGATTACCAAACAGGCTATTCAGAAAGCCGCCCGGCAGCCCAGGCTGATCGATTTTAATCGGGTCAACGCCCAGCAGGCCCGCCGCATTTTGGACCGTTTGGTGGGATATAACCTCAGCCCCCTCCTCTGGCGCAAGGTGAAAAAAGGTTTAAGCGCCGGCCGGGTGCAGTCGGTGGCGGTCCGGCTTATCTGTGACCGCGAGGCGGAGATACAGTCCTTTGAGCCGGAGGAGTACTGGACGCTGACCGGTTTGTTTGTAAAGACGGGACACACACCTTTTGAAGGAAAACTGATCAAACATCAGGACAAAAAAATTGATATCAATAATGAACAGACGATGCTGGAGGTGCTGGACAACCTTAAAGGCGCCCACTACACGGTAACCAAGGTTGTCAGGAAGGAAAAGAGCCGCCGGGCGGCCCCGCCTTTTATAACCAGCACTTTGCAGCAGGAAGCTTACAGAAAACTGAGTTTTACCGCGCGCAAGACTATGATGGTGGCGCAGCAGTTGTACGAAGGCCTTGACCTGGGTAAAGAAGGGACATCCGGCCTGGTAACTTACATCCGGACTGACTCCACGAGGGTGTCCGTATCTGCCAGGGAGGAGACTGCCAGGTACATAGGCGAGCGTTTCGGCGCCGCTTATGTTGGCCGGGAAGCGCCTCAAAGCAGTGGCAAGAAGAAAATTCAGGATGCTCACGAGGCCATCAGGCCGACTTCGATTTCCCGGGAACCGGATCAAGTCAAAGGATATTTAACCAATGATCAATATAAGCTATACAAGTTAATCTGGTCCCGTTTTCTGGCCAGCCAGATGAGTCCGGCCGTATTTGACACAACCAGTGTTGATATAAGCGCTGTAACCTATGTTTTCCGCGCGACCGGTTCGGTAATTAAGTTTCAAGGATTCATGAAGGTGTACACAGAAAGCAGGGACAACGAGGAAAAGGATGAAGAGAGACTTTTACCCGAGTTAAATGAAGGTGAGGATGTGGAAGCCCGCTCGCTTACTCCCAAACAAAACTTTACCCAGCCGCCGCCCCGCTACACCGAGGCTACACTTGTAAAAACCCTGGAGGAAAAGGGTATCGGACGTCCCAGCACCTACGCCCCGATTGTTGAAACAATCATCAAACGGGGTTATGTAGTCAGGGAAAGCAAACAGTTTTACCCTACCGAACTGGGCGACATTGTTGTCAGTCTGTTGAAAAATCATTTTCATGATGTGATTGACGTTGAATTTACAGCAGGCATGGAGGAAAAGCTGGATGAGATTGAAGAAGGGGGGCTGGACTGGGTAAAGGTGCTGGATGACTTCTATTGGCCCTTCAGCTCAACCCTGGAAAAAGCGGAAGAGGAAATAGGTCATGTTCAGGTTGCTGATGAAGTAACAGAAGAGATATGTGACCAGTGCGGCCGGAATATGGTAATCAAGCTGGGCCGTTTTGGCAAGTTCTTAGCCTGTCCTGGTTTTCCGGAGTGCCGCAGCACCAGACCACTGCTAGAACCGGTTGGTGTAAAATGCCCGCGCTGCGAGGGTGACCTGGTAACCCGCCGCAGCAAAAAAGGGAGGAAATTTTTTGGCTGCAGCCGCTTTCCAGAATGTGATTTTGTTACCTGGGACCAGCCTTCCAAGGTCAAATGCCCTGAGTGCGGGGATTTGATGGTGGAAAAGAAGGGCGCTGGGAAAGTTGCCTCGCTCCGGTGTGTTAATCAAAACTGTAGTCATAAAATTGCCCCGGAGAAAAAATCCCCGCGTAAGAAAGGCGCCGGGCCCAAAAAAGCTGCTGCTGAAGTGACGTGAATTGAGACGCGAGAAATGGGACTAATATAAAGAAAAATTCAATTAGGGTGTGAGTCTAAAAATAGATATGGAAGACAGTCGTAAAGATGATCAAGACCCCAAAGGAATACCCGGGCATCTCACGTCCCACGTCTCACGTCCCACTGCCATAATTGTCGGTGCGGGGCTGGCTGGTTCAGAGGCAGTCTGGCAGGCTGTCAGTAGAGGTGTCAGAGTGAAGCTGATAGAGATGAGGCCGGAAAAACTAACACCCGCCCATGCGGGCGGTGACTTTGCTGAGCTGGTATGCAGCAACTCCCTGCGTTCTGCCGCTTTGGAAAACGCGGTAGGCTTATTAAAGGAAGAGATGCGGCGTCTAGGCTCACTGATCATGGCCTGCGCCGATGAGACCAGGGTGCCTGCCGGCGGCGCCCTTGCCGTTGACAGGAGTCTTTTTGCACAGTGCGTAACCGTAAAACTGCATAACCATCCTTTGGTAGAGGTAATCCGGGAGGAGGCAGTTGAACTGCCTGAGGGCGAAGTGCGGATCATAGCCACAGGTCCGCTGACCTCAAACGCTCTGTCGGAAGCGATCCGTCATTTTACCGGTGAAGAATACTTTTACTTTTATGACGCTGTGGCGCCAATTGTACTGGCTGATTCAATAAACATGAATAAAGTTTTCCGTGCTTCACGCTACGGTAAAGGTGAAGATGCCTATCTGAACTGCCCGTTTAGCCGAGAAGAGTATGAGTGCTTCTGGGAAGCCCTGGTTGAAGCGGAAAAGGCGCCGCGTAAAAGCTTTGAGCGGGAAGTGCACTTTGAAGGGTGCATGCCTGTGGAGGCTATTGCCGCGAGGGGAAAAGAAACCCTGCTGTATGGTCCTATGAAACCGGTAGGACTGGTTGACCCTCGCACAGGTAAGCGGCCTTACGCTGTGGTGCAGCTGAGACAGGAAAATAATGAGGGGACCATGTATAACCTGGTGGGGTTTCAGACCAGTTTGAAATGGGATGAGCAGCGACGAATCTTTCGCCTCATTCCCGGCCTTGAAAACGCAGAGTTGGCCCGTCTCGGTGTGATGCACAGAAATACATATATTAACTCGCCGGTTCTTTTAGATCTTTCTTTTCAGAGCAAGAAGAGCAAGACGTTATTATTCGCCGGTCAAATCACAGGGGTGGAGGGCTATGTTGAATCTGCCGCTTCCGGACTGATGGCGGGCATTAACGCCGCCCGTATTTTGACAAATAGGCAGCCGCTGGCCTTCCCCAGGGAAACCGCCCACGGGTCTCTGGCACATTATATAACCACTGCTGATCCCGCGCGTTTTCAGCCGATGAACATTAACTTCGGCCTTTTCCCACCGGTGGATGTAAAAACAAGGGATAAGAAAGAGCGGTACAGGATGATTGCGCAAAGGGCTCTGGATTCTATTGAGAAGTTTAAGGAAATTCTATAAAAAGCGAGACAGGAGAACCGGTCACCTTGTCTCAAATTAATAAGGGATGTTGTGATGTACGGACATATTGACAATTTTTTAGTGTATCTCAAGGTGGAAAAGAATGCTTCCCCCAGGACCGTTGACAGCTACCAGAAAGACCTCTTTCATGGTTTGGACTTCTTTTCATCTCTTTTAAAAAAAGAAGATCATTCGGTTGCGCCGGCGGAAATAGATCATCTTAAATTTCGCCATTACCTTGCCTCTCTGCGGGAAGCGGGACTTGCCCGTACTACCATGGCCAGGCGGCTCGCGGCCTGGCGCTCGTTTTACCGATACCTGTTCAGGGAAAACCTGGTTGCGGAGAACCCGATGACTAAAGTTATGAGCCCGAAGCTTGAAAAGAGGCTGCCGTGCTTTCTATACGAAGGGGAAGCAAAACTTTTGATAGAGTCGCCCGACCTGCGCCATCCCCTGGGCAGGCGTGACCGGGCCCTGCTGGAAACATTGTATGCGGGAGGTCTGAGGGTAAGCGAGCTGGTATCGCTTGACCTGTGGGATTTGGATCTTGGCTCGGGGTACGTCAGGGTGATGGGGAAGAGAGCCAGGGAAAGGCTCGTCCCAATAGGTTCGCAGGCCGTTGGCGCTCTTCGCGAGTATTTGGCCCAGGCGCGAACCAGGCTTCTGTCCAACGCCACCGCCAAAAAGGTGAATAACGCCGTCTTTCTTAACCGTTGGGGAGAGAGGCTATCCAGTCGCGGCATCAGGAAGATTATCAATAAATATATAGATAAGGTAAGCCTGGACAGAAAAATCAGCCCTCATACCCTGCGTCATTCGTTTGCGACGCATCTTTTAAACGCCGGGGCCGATCTCCGATCTGTTCAGGAACTCCTTGGACATGCCAGTCTTTCCAGCACCCAGATCTATACTCATGTGACAGGTGAAAGACTAAAGCAGATATACAGGAAGGCACATCCGCGGGCACAGGAGTAATCCACCAAAGCGCCTAGCGAAGAAAGGGGTATGAAATGTTTCACGCCACAACAATTGTCGCCATAAAAAGAGAAGGCAAGGTTGCCGTTGCCGGTGACGGACAGGTTACCTTCGGACAGAACACGATTATAAAAAAAGGAGCAAAAAAGATAAGACGCCTTTATAAGGATAAAATTGTCGCCGGCTTTGCAGGTTCAGTCGCCGACGCTTTTACTTTATTTGATAAGTTTGAGGGCAAGCTGGAAGAATACCATGGCAATCTGCAGAGGGCCGCAGTTGAGCTGGCTAAAGAGTGGCGTACCGATAAAATTTTAAGACGCCTGGAAGCGCTTTTAATCGTGGCCAGTAAAGACGATTTACTAATAATATCAGGTGGGGGAGAGGTTATCGAACCCGACGACGGGGTGGCTGCCATCGGTTCCGGCGGCAATTATGCCCTTGCTGCGGCGCGGGCTCTGGTCAAACACACAAGTATGGGCGCCGGGGATATTGCCCGCGAGGCGCTTACCATTGCTGCCGATATCTGCGTTTACACCAATGACTATATTGCAGTAGAAGAATTATAGAATATTCAATTTAGATACACGGAGGCTAGGATTAGTGAAAGATTTAACACCGCGCCGGATTGTTGAGGAATTAGACATATACATTGTCGGCCAGAATAAGGCCAAGAAAGCTGTGGCTGTAGCCTTGCGCAACCGCTACCGCCGTAAATTGCTGAGCGAGGACTTCAGGGATGAGGTCATCCCGAAAAATATTCTGATGATAGGGCCTACAGGGGTAGGCAAGACAGAAATAGCTAGACGGCTCGCCAAGCTGGTAAGTGCGCCTTTCATAAAAGTTGAAGCCACCAAGTTTACCGAAGTTGGCTATGTGGGCAGGGACGTTGAAAGTATGGTACGAGACCTGGTTGAAACATCTATCCGGATGGTTAAGCAGGAAAGACTGGCCATTGTACAGGACAGGGCTGAAAAGCTGGCCAACGAAAAACTGGTAGAACTCTTGGCGCCTTACCCTGTGCAGGAAGCGCCCACGCGTAATCCTCTGGAGATGCTGTTCGGTACAGCCAAACCAACGGATCAAACGGACACACACCAGGACCAAAGGGTGAAAAGAGTTCAATTTGAAAGGGAAATCCTCAGTGAGAAAATGGCTAGAGGCGAATTGGAGAATGAATTCATAGAAATTGAGGTTGAAGACAGCAAACCCCCTATGCTTGAGGTGTTTACCGGTTCAGGCATGGAAGAAATGGGAGTTAACCTGCAAGACATGCTTGGTGGTTTTTTACCAAAGAAAAAACGCAAGCGCAAGGTTACCGTGAAAGATGGGCGCAAGATCCTGACCCATCAGGAAGCGCAAAAACTGATCGATATGGATGATGTAACTTCTGCGGCAGTTAAAAGGGCGGAGGAAGATGGTATCATATTCCTTGATGAAATAGACAAAATTGCCGGGCGGGAGGGTTACGGTCCTGATGTTTCAAGGGGAGGAGTTCAGCGGGATATTCTGCCCATTGTTGAAGGCTCTACGGTTATGACGAAATACGGACCGGTCAGAACCGACCATGTTTTGTTTATCGCCGCAGGTGCGTTTCATACTTCAAAACCATCCGACCTGATACCTGAACTACAGGGTCGCTTTCCGATCCGTGTGGAATTGGAAAGCTTAACCCGTGCAGATTTCCAACAAATTTTAACTGAGCCCAGAAATGCCCTTATTAAACAGTATACTGAACTGCTTGCCGCTGAAGGCGTAATAGTCAAATTTTCGCAAAATTCGCTTGTGGAAATTGCTGAAATCGCATATACTGTTAATGAACAAACGGAGAATATAGGTGCAAGGCGCTTGCACACCATATTAGAAAAGCTCTTAGAAGATATATCGTTCGAGGCTCCGGAACTCTCCGGCCAAGAAATTGAAATTAGCAAGGAACATGTTGTCGAAAAACTGGATGTGTTAGTAAAGAATGAGGATTTGAGCCGATACATTCTGTAAGAGGAAGAAGGGACAGAATGAGGGTATTACTGGAAAAAACCAGAGACATAAACAAGCTGCTTCAAAAATCAGCCGGCCATACAGTTGATTTTAATGAGGTTGCCAATGTTTTGAGCGAAAATATAGGAGCAAGTATTTATATCCTTGACCAGAACGGTAAAGTTCTGGGTTATGCTGACGTAAAAGGCTGGACCTGCGATATTATGAAGGATATTGTTGAGGGTACAGGCGAGTTTCCTGAAGACTACAGCGAGAATCTAATGATGATCAGCAAAACTCACGCGAACTTCTGCCAGACTAACAACGCCTGTGTGTTTGTTGAGAAGCGTTGCCGTTATAATAATAAAATAACCACTATCATACCCATTGTAGGCGCCGGTTCACGCCTCGGCACCCTGATCCTGGGCAGGTTTGATAATCATTTTAATGACGAAGATCTTATCCTGGCTGAGTATGGATCCACAGTTGTTGGTATGGAAATACTGCGAGCCAGGTCTGATAAGATAGAGGAAGATGCACGTAAGCTTGCGGCCGTACAGATAGCACTGGGTACTCTTTCATATTCCGAACTTGACGCGGTACAGCATATTTTCGGTCAGTTGGAAGGCGAAGAGGGGCTTTTGGTTGCAAGTAAAATTGCCGACCGTGTCGGCATCACCAGGTCGGTGATAGTGAATGCCCTGCGCAAATTTGAGAGTGCCGGGGTTATTGAGTCCAAGTCCCTGGGCATGAAAGGCACATATATTCGCGTGCTTAACGACCGGCTTATAAACGAGCTTGAAAGACTTAAGCAACACTAGCCACGATAATTTGAGCTATTTTAAAACCCCGGCTTGCGCCGGGGTTTTCTATATGGTAAAATACCAATTGGTGCGAATTACACACGTTTCTGGATCTTTTCAAGGGTGCCCTTACACGGGTCTTGTAAGAGATGAAGGAGACGGAGGGACAAAACCACTGGGGGAGGAGGTGTAATAAAAGTGGCAGTTATATCAATGAAACAACTTCTGGAAGCAGGAGTTCATTTCGGGCACCAAACCCGCCGCTGGAATCCTAAGATGGCCCCCTTTATTTTTACGGACCGCAACGGCATCTATATCATTGACCTGCAAAAGACAGTTAAGAAGGTAGAAGAAGCCTACAATTTTGTAAAACAACTTTCCTTTGAGGGAGAAACCATTCTTTTTGTCGGTACCAAAAAACAGGCTCAGGAAGCAGTAAGGGAAGAAGCTGAACGATGCAGTATGTTTTTTGTAAACCAGCGCTGGCTTGGCGGGATGCTTACCAATTTCCAGACTATCAGACGCAGAATAGACCGTCTTTTAGCGTTAGAAAAAATGGAGATGAGCGGTACCCTGGAGGTATTGCCTAAAAAAGAAGTAGCGGAATTAATGCATGAAAAAGAAAAATTGCAAAAATTTTTAGGCGGCATTAAGGAAATGCGTCGACTTCCGGGGGCTTTGTTCGTTATAGATCCCCGCAAAGAGCGGATTGCTGTAGCCGAGGCACGTAAACTGGGCATTCCCATTGTAGCCATAGTGGATACAAATTGTGACCCCGATGAGATTGACTATGTGATACCTGGTAACGATGACGCTATAAGAGCTGTTCGTCTCTTAACCGGCAAAATGGCCGAAGCAGTCCTGGAAGGGAAACAGGGTGAACAACTCGCTGAATAAACAGGGAGGCGGGGGCTTTAGTAAACCCTGCCTTTTTTTCTGCCCTTTGATGAAACATGGCAAGTGATAACTTTTTTATTATTTCTGTAATATGATTGGACATCTCTTGTGGAAATA
>CAZJGV010000037.1:6989-7444 GCA_964545615.1 uncultured Pelotomaculum sp. | reverse complement strand
GTTTGTGTAGAGGAGGATGAGAAAAACATGTCAATATCTGCGGGTTTGGTTAAAGAGCTGCGTGAACGGACCGGGGCGGGAATGATGGACTGTAAAAAAGCCCTTTCCGAAACAGGTGGCGATATTGAAAAAGCCGCCGTATATTTAAGGGAAAAAGGTCTTGCAGCCGCAGCTAAAAAAGCTGGAAGAATAGCGGCGGAGGGTGTAGTCGAATCGTATATACACGGCGTAGGAAAGATTGGGGTTCTTGTGGAAGTCAATTGTGAAACTGATTTCGTGGCCAAAACCGATGAGTTTAGAGGCCTGGTCAGGGACATTGCCATGCAGGTTGCCGCTGCCAAGCCGGAATTTGTACGACGGGAAGAGGTTCCCTTAGAAGATCTCGAAAAAGAAAAAGAGATTTTGCGGGCCCAGGCTCTGAATGAGGGCAAACCTGCCAAGATTGTAGACAAGAT
>CAZJGV010000037.1:3668-6979 GCA_964545615.1 uncultured Pelotomaculum sp. | reverse complement strand
ATAAAGAAATGTGTCTTTTAGAACAACCGTTCATTAAAGACACTAACATGACTGTCCAACAGTTGATAACAGAAAAAATAGCCAAAATAGGTGAGAATATAAATATCAGGCGTTTTACCAGATATGAACTGGGTGAAGGGATTCAAAGAAAACAGTCTGACCTGGCCGCTGAAGTAGAAGAACTTACCCGAAATACATGCAAATAAAATATTTTCCAAAAGGAGTTTCGGGTTAGATTGTAGAATTTATTTCTGGGGAGACGGGAGGTTTTTGCCTTATATGGTAGCTCCGAAGTACAGTCGTGTCGTATTGAAGTTAAGCGGTGAGGCTCTGGCTGGCTCCCTGGGTTATGGGATTGATCCTGACGTTGTTAATACCATCGCCAGGCAGATCAAAGAAGTGGCGGACGACGGAGTGGAACTAGCCATTGTGGTCGGTGGGGGAAACATCTGGCGGGGAGTTGCCGGAAGCGCCAAAGGTATGGACCGGGCCACAGCGGACTACATGGGTATGCTGGCTACGGTTATGAACTCCCTGGCCCTGCACGACGCTCTGCAAAAACATGATGTGGATACCCGTACAATGACAGCTATAGAGATGAGAGAAGTCGCAGAACCATATATCAGGCGCCGCGCTATCAGACATATGGAAAAGGGCAGAGTAGTGATACTAGCCGGGGGAACAGGTAATCCCTATTTCTCCACTGACACCACCGCTGCCCTGCGAGCTGCCGAGATAGAGGCGCAGGTGATTCTGATGGCTAAAAGAGTGGACGGAGTCTATGACTGTGACCCGCTGATAAACCCGGCAGCCAAAAAGTTTAAGGATTTAACATACATAGAGATGATCAGCAGGGGCCTGGGTGTTATGGACTCAACCGCTGCCTCATTGTGTATGGATAATAAAATACCACTGATTGTTTTCGATTTAAATGAAGAAGGCAATATCAAGAGGGCCATTTTCGGGGAAAAAATCGGAACATATATCGGAGGTGGGTTAAATGGCAAAGGGAATTATTAAAGACGCTGAAGGCAACATGAAAAAAACCATTGAGGTGGTTAAGAAGGAATTTGCTTCTATGCGTGCAGGCAGGGCAACTCCCGCGCTGCTTGACAAGATTCAGGTGAATTACTACGGCACTCCGACACCTGTTAACCAACTTGCCAATATCACTGTGCCGGAGGCCAGACTTCTGGTCATCCAGCCATGGGATAAAAGCTCCCTGCCTGAGATAGAGAGGGCAATTCTAAAATCCGACCTGGGGATTAACCCCGCCAGTGACGGTACGGTCATAAGGCTGGCCATTCCCCAACTCACTCAGGAAAGACGGACGGATTTAATGAAAGTGATCAAGAAAAAAGCTGAAGAGGGCAGGGTTGCGGTGCGAAATGTCCGCCGCGACACTAACGAACATCTTAAGGCTTTCCAAAAGGACGGGAAAATCTCAGAGGACGAGCTTAAGCGCAACCAGGAAGAAGTGCAAAAACTGACCGACCGGATCATTAAGGAAATTGACAATCTGTTATCCACTAAAGAACAAGAGATTATGCAGGTATAAAAATGGCTGAGCTGCCTGACATAATTGGATTTCCTCTGGACAAAGCGCTGGAAATATGTAAAGATCTAGGGTATGAGGTTGAAGTCATGATCACCCGGCCTGTTAAAGCGAAGCGGGAAGGTGTGCCGAGGGTAGTTCGCTTTGATAAGGTATCCAGATATAGAGGGGTGGTAACTGTAGTGTTTGAAGACAGAGGGAGAGGAGGTGGATAATTTGGCATACAGAATTACTGATGAGTGCGTAGCATGTGGAACTTGCTTGGACTCATGCCCAAACGAAGCGATTTCTGAAGGTGACATCTATGTGATCGATGCCGAAAAATGTGCGGAGTGTGGCGCCTGTGTTGATGCTTGTCCCACAGGAGCAATCATTGAAGAATAGTGCTAAAACCCCCTCACATAGAGGGGGTTGTTTATATAAACTGAGGCTGTCCAAAATTCCATCTGCAGCGCCTGCGGCTGCGGATTTTTCGCTTAAACTACTGGTTCTGACGACCACGGGTGGTTAACATAATGTTTAATAGAATTGCCGGTCTCTGGCGCCGGAGAGGGTTAAAAGAGAAAAACGGGACAGAGATTAATGAACTTATAAAAAAAATCGACTACAGCAGACTGCCCGGTCATATTGCGATTATTATGGACGGCAACGGACGCTGGGCCAACCGGCGCGGACTGCCAAGAGTTTTTGGGCACAGGGCTGGTGTGGAATCGCTCAGGGATATTGTTAGAGCATGCTCTGAGTTGAAAATAAAGGTGCTTACTGTATATGCCTTTTCCACTGAGAATTGGAAAAGGCCCCAGGAAGAAGTAAATGTGTTGATGGATTTGCTGGTGGAATACCTTAATAATGAGATTGAAGAACTATGTAAAAACGGAGTAAGAATAAACCCTGTAGGAAGATTGGGTGATTTACCGCTTGCGGCGGTAGAAGCGCTGCGTATGGCATCGGAGCGCAGTCGGGCCAATCAGGGCCTGGTCTTAAACGTAGCCGTCAATTACGGTGGCAGAACAGAAATATTAGACGCTGTCAGAGCAATAGCAGTAAAGGTAAAAGAAGGATCTTTAAATGTGGAACAGGTTGACAACAATGCAATCTCAAGCCATCTTTATACGGCCGGACAGCCAGATCCGGATCTGTTAATCAGACCTTCCGGGGATTTCAGAATCAGTAATTTTTTACTCTGGCAGCTGGCGTATACGGAGTTTTGGCTTACCAATGTGTTGTGGCCCGACTTCCGCAGGGTACATTTACTGGAGGCCATAGTTGAATACCAAAGGCGGGAGAGACGCTTTGGAGGTTTAAAAAGTGGCAGAACAACCTGACGGGTTGGTGAAAGCGTGCTATCGCAAAGAATAATAAGCGCCCTGGCCGGTATCCCCCTGGTGATTTTGGCGGTATGGTTCGGGGGATGACGGGGCTGATCATAGTCCTTGGGCTCAGGGAAATGAACTGGATGCTCAATAAATTGGGCTTAAAACCATCATTGTGGCTCGCCGTGGCGGGAGGCTTAATCTTAACAGGGGGCGCATACCTTTATAGCGATGGCTACCCCGGGCCGACCATTACAATTATACTTTTCATGCACCTTCTTGCTACAGTTGCCCTCTACCCGCGCTATACGTTGCTTGACAGCGCCGGGACTTTAATGGGTACAATGTATGTTGGTTTGATCAACTATTTTTACCTGTTAAGGATGATGCCTGATGGTTGGATCTGGCTCGTATTTACACTCGCCGGAACCTGGGCCTGTGAT
>CAZJGV010000037.1:0-3658 GCA_964545615.1 uncultured Pelotomaculum sp. | reverse complement strand
TTGTATTGAGATTAAAAATACATCTCAGGTTCATTTTGTTGGAAAAGCATTTGGCAAAAGGAGAATAGCGCCGGTGTTGAGTCCCAAGAAAACACTGGAAGGAGCTGTCGGCGGTCTCCTGGGCAGCAGTCTAATTAGTTTTTTATTTTCATTTATATATCCATTTCTCCCGTTGGCAGAGTTGTTGATATTGGGATTAATACTTGGCGTCGCGGCGGAAGTGGGAGATTTGTTGGAATCAGCCTTTAAGAGGCAGGCTGGGGTAAAAGACTCCAGTACCCTGATACCGGGGCATGGCGGAATCCTTGACCGTATTGACAGCACTCTTTTTACCGCTCCCCTGGTTTACTACTTTGTTTTGTTGTTTATAAAAAGCTGAGGTGACTTAAAGGGTGCCAAGAACGTTACTGTTGATTATATACGCTGCTATAGCAATACTGCTGGCTGGAGCAGCTTTTAAATATGTTTTGCCTATCCTGATTCCATTTATTATTGCTTTGATAATAAGTTTCTTCATGGAACCAGGCATCAAATTCCTGCAAAAAAGAGTGAAAATGTCCCGCGGGTTAGCGACGCTTTCTGCTATGATGGTTGTTTTTGGCGGTTTCACAGTGATTCTTTCGCTTATCATTTTACGGCTCATTTCAGAACTCATTCAACTTTCTATTTCACTGCCAGTTTTGGCACTGGAATTAAAAGGATACTTTCAGGGCCTGATTGAAAGAGCAACTGCTTTTTATGTTACACTACCCCTCAGTGTGAGCTCATCCATCGAACAAAACATAACCAACCTGGCTGTCAGTCTGCAGGGTTTGCTCAGTAAAGCCGCCAATTCACTGCTGCTGTTTATTTCGATGGTGCCCGGCACCATTGCGGTATTATTGGTAAGTTTATTAGCTACCTACTTTTTGGCCCGTGACAGGCGGCTGATTGGAGATTTCATACTTCGTCTGCTACCCGCTTCCTGGGGTGATAAGACAGTTACCGTGACTCAAGACGTCGCTGCCGCCTTTACAGCATATATCAAAGCCCAGGCCTTGCTGATATCTATAACAACTGTATTAAGTGTTGCCGGCCTGTATATGATTGGTGCTGATTATGCACTGATCATGGGACTTTCAGTAGGATTTTTTGACTTGATTCCTGTTCTGGGACCGGCCACAATATTTGTTCCCTGGTTGATCTGGTCCTTTGCAACTGGTGCAACCGGTTTTGGGATAAAATTGACAGTCCTTTACTTGCTTGTGCTAATGATCAGGCAGGTTTTGGAGACAAAGATCGTGTCCGCCAATCTCGGACTACATCCGCTGGCAACACTTTTAGCTATGTATGCCGGCTTAAAAACCATTGGACTTACTGGCTTAATTGCAGGACCTATCCTTTTGATAGCTATTCAATCTCTCTACAAAGCGGGGGTGCTGTTTCCAAGAAGATGAAAAAAATTGTTATCCTTGGTAGCACAGGTTCTATCGGCAGGCAGACACTGGATGTGATTAGGAGCTTGCCTGGTAAATTTAAAGTGGTTGGTCTGGGCGCAGGCCATAATTGGAGCCTTCTGGCCGGGCAGATCAGGGAGTTTAGTCCGCTGGCCGCTGCCGTTGCCGGGGAAAAAGAACTGGCAAGTTTAAAAGATGAACTGGCATCCGTTAAAATTCCCGAGCTTTATCTGGGCAGAGAAGGTTTGGAGACACTGGCTTGCCTGCCCGAAGCCGACCTGGTAGTTGTGGCTGTAACCGGAGCCGCCGGTATTTACCCGACTATCGCCGCTATCCGCGCCGGGAAGGATATCGCCCTGGCCAATAAGGAGACTCTTGTTGCCGCCGGGCAAATGGTAATGGAATTGTCAGCCAGACTCAAAACAGGCATTTTACCTGTTGACAGCGAACATTCAGCAGTCTGGCAATGTCTGTATGGCCGCGGCATAGACCAGGTGGAGAAAATAATCCTTACCGCGTCAGGCGGTCCTTTCCGGCAATTGAGCTTAAAAGAACTGGAAAGAGTAACCGCTGACAGTGCATTGCGTCATCCCAACTGGAATATGGGAAATAAAGTGACGATTGATTCGGCCACATTAATGAATAAAGGGCTGGAAGTTATTGAAGCAAAGTGGTTATTCGGGGTAAACTATTCTCAGATAGAAGTTGTGGTCCATCCGCAAAGTATTATTCATTCTGCTGTTGAGTTTCTGGACGGTTCTGTTATAGCCCAGATGGGGTTGCCTGATATGCGCCTTCCCATACAGTACGCCATGACTCATCCGGGACGTGTGCCCGGAGCAGTCCCCAGGCTAAAATTTACCGATTTGCAGGGACTGACCTTTGAACCGCCGGACCTTGTGAGGTTTCCCTCCTTGCGGCTGGCGTATGAGGCGGGCAGGGCAGGCGGCACAATGCCGGCGGTGTTAAACGCCGCCAATGAAGTGGCTGTGGCATCATTTCTGGCGGGGTCTCTTTCTTTTAGAAACATTCCTTCTGTTGTAGAGAGTGTTATGGAAAAACACGAACTTGTGAGCAGGCCGGAACTGGCTGAAATTATCGCCGCCGATAACTGGGCCAGGGAATTGGCTAAAAACATATCGAAAGACTTAATCTGAGTTAAGCTGAGGTGCGTTAAATGTTGACTGCTGTCGCTTCCATTTTTGTGTTTGGATTACTGATCTTTTTTCATGAATTTGGCCATTTTATGATAGCAAAGCTGGTAGGAGTTAAGGTGTACGAGTTCAGTCTGGGGTTTGGCCCCAAACTTCTGTCTTTCCCCAGGGGTGATACATCTTACAACCTGCGCCTCCTGCCATTGGGCGGGTTTGTTCGCATGGCCGGGATGGAGCCAAATGAAGAAATAGACGTTCTGGATCAGGACCGGGTTTTTAATAAAAAATCCGTCTGGCAGCGCATGGCAGTGATCTTCGCTGGCCCATTAATGAATTTTTTCTTAGCTATACTTTTGTTGGCGGTGTTTTTCTCCTTTCAGGGCCAGCCCGTTCCCTCTGCCGTAAGCGGAGTAGGGTATGTAATTGACGGCAACCCCGCGCAAGAAGCCGGTATTATGGCCGGTGACAGAATTGTGGCTGTAGACGGTCAGAAAATTGACAAATGGGATGAATTGGTGGCTTTCATCAGTGCCAGGCCGGATCAGGATATAACAGTTAATATAATCAGACATAACACGGAATTGCAGCTTACTGTGAAAACAGACAGAAATGAACAAGGGCTTGGTAAAATAGGTATCTACCCAATGGAGGAATATGTCAGGGTAGGTCCATTACATGCGCTTGCCCTGGGTGCGGAGTGGACAGCTAACATTTCACTGACGATCATGGACTTTGTCTCCAAGATGATTTTCGGTAATGCTACCCCTGAACTGGGCGGGCCGGTCAGGGTCGTCGCCGAGATAGGCAAAGCCGCGCATCTAGGCTTTTTCATGCTATTGCAGATGGCGGCTATTCTAAGTATAAACCTGGGGTTGTTTAACCTCTTTCCCATACCTGCCCTGGACGGCAGCCGCATTCTTTTCTTGATGTGGGAAAAGCTCAGAGGACGTCCGGTTGACCCGATCAGGGAAAATTTCATCCACCTGGTGGGTTTAGGGTTGCTCCTGTTGTTGATGGTGATTATTACCTATAACGATATCCTGCAAGTTTTTATGCTCGATAAAGGCT
>CAZJGV010000036.1:0-18821 GCA_964545615.1 uncultured Pelotomaculum sp. | reverse complement strand
TGGGATGATTATTCTTCCCCCCAGCGCTGGGGGAGGTCATTTTCCACGCCAAGTAAATCCAGGACCCGACCGGCCGAATGTTTAACCACTTCGCCTAAAGTTGCGGGACGGTTATAAAACGCCGGCACGGGGGGCATTATGGTTACCCCGATCCTGGCCAGTTTGAGCATATTCTCCAGGTGCACGGGACTCAGCGGAGTTTCCCTGGTTAATAAAATCAGCTTGCGGCCTTCCTTGATGGTCACGTCGGCCGCTCTGGCGATCAGGTTGTCCGAAAAGCCGCAGGCAATCGCCGCCAGGGTTTTCATGCTGCACGGGGCGATGACCATTCCGTCGTGTTTAAAAGAACCGCTTGACACCGCCGCCGCCATGTCGTCTGCCTGATAAACCCGGTGGGCCAGAGCGGCAACCTGCTGTGGCGTGTAGTCCGTTTCCAGCTCAATGGTACGGTTGGCCCAGCGGCTTACAACAAGATGGGCTTCTACCCGGTGAGCTTTTAAGTATTCCAGGATGGCAATGCCGTAAACAGCGCCTGAAGCGCCTGTAATTCCCACTATCACCCGCAAAACAACAACCCCTCATCTTGTAATTATAAATCCATTTACAAAAAACAATCTTTTTTTGCGTCAGGATATTATATTATTAAGGTATTATACAATAGATTTAATATAAATCACTACTCTAAAGAATAACCGGGGCTTATTTATGAAACTTTACAAGGTCGAGGCTGTGGTGCTGCGCTCCAGGGACCTGGGCGGCGGGGATAAGCTGTTAAGCCTGTTTTCCAGGGAGCACGGCAAAATGAAAGTGGCCGCCCACGGCGCCACCAAGCCTTCCAGCAGAAAACGCGGCGCGGTACAGCTGTTTTCCCATACCAAATTTCTAATTCACCGGGGCCGGGAACTAGACTCGGTAAGCCAGTGTGAGGGCGTGGAGATGTTTTCCTTTATCATGGGCGATCTCGAAAAAATCGGCTATGCCAGCCACCTGGCTGAACTGGTTGACGTCCTGGCCCCTGAAGGGGAGCCCAACGAACCACTCTTCTTCCTCCTCCTGGAAACGATGAGGCTGATGGAAACGGCAGACGCGGAAATCCTGTCCCGCTCTTTTGAGATCAACGCAGCAGGGTTTATGGGCTACCGTCCTGTCCTGGAGCTTTGCGCCCAGTGCCAGGGGCAGCCGGCGGGGAATATCTTTTTCAGCCCCGGTCAGGGCGGGGTGCTGTGCGAGACTTGCGGCCATTTGGAACCGGGCGCTATGCCCTGCAGCAGGGGCGTGGTGGAAACGCTGAAGGTTTTTTTAAACTGGCCACCGGCCAGGTTGCGCCAGCTAAAAGTGGGGGAAGCAGCCAGAATGCAGATTAAAAAAATATTGTATGAATACCTGAAATATCACCTGGAGCAGGATCTGAAATCAGCCGCTTTTTTAAACCGGCTGTACCCGGAGCACACTGGCCGGGATGTATAAAAATACTCTTTTAAGGGAGTAAATAATAAAAAGAAAGGGGGATTTTAAATGACCATCGAACTGGAAAAGATTGATCTGATCAGGGCCAGGCTGAGCATCGGATATAAAGAAGCCAAAGAAGCCTTGGAGGCTGCGGGCGGTGATGTGGTTCAGGCCTTGATCGACCTTGAGGAAAAGGGGAAGAATACAGGTGCGCGCTTTCAGGCGAAGGGACAGGAGGTTGTTGACCAGATCAAAGAACTGGTCAACAAAGGGCAAGATTACCGGATCAAGGTTAAACAGGGTGAAAAGACTGTGTTTGAAGTTCCCGCGTCCATCGGGGCGCTGGGCCTTCTCGGAGTTCTGGCCAGCAGTGAGATTGCAATTCTGGGCGCTCTCGGCACAGCGACTGCCATGGCTAAGAAGTATACCCTGGAATTTGAGCGGCGGAATGAGCCTGGTGTGAAAACGCCCGAGTGCTAAAGCGGGAAAGCTTGATATTTATTAGAAACCATTGACTTTAACCCTGGAATTTGATAAATTGGTGAAAAATATGAGCAATGAGGAAAAGAGTAACCGTCCAGACGTTTTTTTAGAGAGCCCGAAAGGTGGGAGCGGGTAAAACACGGCCGGTGAAAGGGGTTTCCGAGCTGCAAGAGGAACGCTGAAAGAGACGTGGGATTTGGGACAAGGGTCGTGAGACGTGAGAAAATGACCCCGGTTAACGTTTTGCACAAGACAACGACTCGTTTAGTCAGTAAAACTTGCAACCTTAAAGAGGGCCATTCTTTGTTTTCTGACGTACGGCGACTGACGTCCGACAACCAATATGGCCAAACAGGGTGGAACCGCGGGGAAAACTCCCGCCCCTGGTAGCGATACCTGGGGCAGGGAGTTAGTTTTTGTTGCGGCGGCAGCTTTGCCTGAAGCCGGTAAAATGTTATCCAAGGAGGCAGAACATGAATTTTCAGGAACTTATTCTAACGCTGGACAATTTCTGGTCCCGGCAAAACTGTATTATCCAGCAGCCTTATGATGTTGAAAAGGGGGCGGGAACCATGAACCCCGCGACTTTTCTCCGGGCACTGGGCCCCGAGCCGTGGCGGGTAGCCTATGTTGAGCCGTCCCGACGTCCCACTGACGGCCGTTACGGAGAAAACCCCAACCGGCTCCAACATTACTACCAGTACCAGGTTATTTTAAAACCTTCTCCGGACGATGTCCTGGAGGTCTACCTGGAAAGCCTCAGGGCTATCAATATCGACCCGGACGAACACGACATCCGTTTTGTGGAAGACAACTGGGAGTCACCCACTCTCGGCGCCTGGGGTTTAGGCTGGGAAGTCTGGCTGGACGGGATGGAGGTAACTCAGTTTACCTACTTTCAACAGTGCGGAGGTATTGACTGCCGTCCGGTCAGCGCTGAAATCACTTACGGCCTGGAGCGACTGGCCACGTTTATACAGAAAGTAGACAGTGTTTATGACATCACCTGGGTGGACGGTATAAAATACCGTGACGTACACCACAGGGGAGAGGTGGAGCATTCCCACTACAACTTTGAACTGGCCGACACGGACATGTTGTTTAAACTTTTTGATATGTACGAGCAGGAGGCGTTAAGGGTAATCGAAAAGGGATTCGTCCTGCCGGCTTACGACTACGTTCTGAAGTGTTCCCACACCTTTAACCTGCTGGACGCCCGGGGTGCCATCAGTGTTACGGAGCGCACAGGGTTCATCGCCAGAGTGCGTAATATGGCCCGGGTTTGCGCCCAGACCTATGTGGAGCAGCGCGAATCAATGGGCTATCCGCTGCTGAGAAAGAAGGAGGGTGTGTAACATGTCTGTAAAGAATCCTAAAGAAAATCCTGTTACAATATCTTATAATATAAACAAGAAGGATTTCCTGCTGGAAATCGGTGTGGAGGAAATGCCGGCCAGGTTTTTGGATCCCGCTCTGGCCGAACTCAAAGAAATGGCTGCCCAGGCTTTTAATAACAGCAGGCTGTCTTACAGCCAGATCAATACATACGGGACCCCGCGCCGCCTGGTCCTTTTCGTTGAAAAGCTGGCGGATTGCCAGCAGTCGCTGGAAACTGAAGTAAAGGGCCCGGCTGTCAAAGTTGCTTACAAGGATGGTTCGCCGACCAGGGCGGCTGAGGGCTTTGCAGGCAGCCAGGGCGTACTGGTAAACGACCTGATCAAAAAAGCGGTAGGGCATGTGGAATATGTTTTTGCGCTGAAACGGGAAGTCGGCCGTCCTGCGCTGGAAGTTCTCTCGGAAATTGCGCCCGGCCTGATTGGCGCTCTTCATTTTCCCAAACCCATGCGCTGGGGGGATCTGGAGGTTCGTTTCGCCCGTCCGATCAGGTGGCTCGTCTGTCTTTTCGGCCAGGACATAGTAAAATTTGAGTTTGCGGGGCTCCAGTCCGGACGGACAACCTGCGGCCACCGTTTCCTGAGCAAGACTCCGTTAAATTTAGCCGCTCCATCAGAATACCTTGATCAAATGAAGAATAATTATGTCATAGTCGACACTGCTTTGCGCAGGAAGGAGATCTGGCGGCAGGTGCGTGAGGTTGCCGCCGGTGAAGGAGGCCTGGTGGAAGAGGACGAAGGCTTGCTGAGTGAAGTGAACAACCTGGTGGAATATCCCACCGCCCTGGTCGGCAGTTTCAGCCGGGATTACTTAAGGCTGCCTAAAGAGGTGCTGGTAACACCGATGCGCGAGCACCAGCGTTACTTTCCTGTAGTAGGCCCCGACGGCAGACTTTTGGCTAAATTTGTCGCTGTCAAAAACGGCGCCGCCGATCACCTGGACATGGTCAGGGAGGGCAACGAAAAAGTGCTGCGGGCCCGGCTGGCCGACGCCGACTTTTTCTATCAGGAGGACTTGAAAACGCCTCTGGCAGAAAAGGCGCCGGCACTCAAGAAGATCGTTTTTCAGGAAAGCCTGGGTTCGGTTTACGACAAGACCGAGCGCATTGGCAAGCTGGCGGCTTACCTGGCCGGAGTTGTGAACACCGGCGAGGAGGACAGGAAGATTGCCTTAAGAGCGGCTTATCTGCTAAAAGCCGACCTGGTTACCAATATAGTATATGAATTCCCGGAACTGCAGGGCATCATGGGCAAAGAGTACGCTGAGCGCTCCGGAGAAGGCGCCGGTGTCGCTGACGCTATCCTGGAGCATTACCTGCCGCGGTTCGCCGGGGACCGTCTCCCCGCGACCCTGCCGGGCAAAATTCTCAGTATTGCCGACAAGATTGACACCATCACGGGGTGTTTCGGTATCGGCATCCAGCCTACCGGCTCACAGGACCCCTACGCGTTGAGGCGCCAGGCCCTGGGGATAAGCCATATTATCCTGGAGGGAGAAATTTCTATTTCCCTGAATAGGCTGATCGAGGCTGCCTACAGGGGCTACGAGGGCAAAGTCCAGTTTAAAAACAGTCTGGAAAAAGTGAAAGAGGAGGCCGCTGAATTCTTTAAACAGCGCATCAGGGGTATCCTGGGTGACCGCGGTTTCTCATATGATACCGTGGAAGCTGTACTGGCTTCCGGTCATGACGACTTCAGGGATATACTGCTGAGAGCAGGTGCCCTGGCAGGCTTCCGACAGGATCCCGACTTTAACAATCTGCTCACAGCTTTCATCCGGGCCAACAACCTGTCCAAAAACACTTCTCCCGGCAGGGTCGAGCCGTCCCTGCTGGAAGATCCCGCAGAGAAAGAGCTTTATAGTTCGCTCTCTGAGGTTCTGGCAGATTCCGCAGCGTACCTGCGTCAGCAGGACTACCACAGCCTGCTGGCGGCCATTGCCACGCTGCGTGAGCCGCTGGATAAGTTTTTTAACTCTGTAATGGTAATGGTGGATCAAAAAGCAGTTCGTGAAAATCGCCTGGCTCTGCTGGCCAACCTGGCGGCTTTGGTGAAGCAGACAGCAGATTTGAGCAAAGTAGTGGTGGATAACCAATAAACTCACCTTAACGTCGTATTATGTAGAATCAAAGAGCTAGAGCTAAAAAGTTAGCGAAAAAAAATGATGGAAATTATCCTAAATATAATATATATTATATATGGTAATAGCCAATTAGTATAACATATATGCTCTTTAAGGGGCGATTGATTTGAAACTTAACAAGCGGCAGGAGAGTATCCTGGAGATTGTCAACAATTACGGTCCTATCACAGGTGAGCGAATAGCAGAGATGTTATCCCTGACCAGAGCCACATTAAGGCCGGATTTGGCCATCCTGACCATGTCGGGACTGTTGGACGCCCGTCCCCGGGTAGGTTATTTTCACAGCGGCAAGTCCAGGTACAGAGTGGTTGCGGAAAAGCTGAACAGTGTTCTGGTGGACAGTGTCAAGTCGGTGCCTATAGTTGTGAATGAAAAAAGCTTTGTCTACGATGCGGTGGTAACCATGTTTATTGAGGATGTGGGCACCCTTTTTGTGGTAAAAGAGGGAGGCTTGCTGGAAGGGGTTCTTTCCCGCAAGGATCTGTTGAAAACAACCCTGGGCGGACATGATATTCACAATCTTCCGGTTAAAGTTGTAATGACCCGCATGCCCAATGTGGTTCACACCACACCGGAGGAAACAGTCTGGCTGGCTGCCAAAAAAATCATCGAGCACGAAGTTGACGCCCTGCCGGTAGTGCGAAAAGCGCCCCTGGCAGACGGGAGTGAAGGGCTGGAAGTAATTGGACGTTTGAGCAAGACCAATATCACCCGGCTTTTTGTCGAACTGGGAGAAGGATATTAAGGGGGGATAAGCCATTATTACCGATCATAAAACAGTCATCTACATTGTATCCGACTCCGTAGGTGAGACCGCGGAACTGGTAGCCAGGGCCGCCGCCAGCCAGTTCAACCACGGCGGTGTCGACATCCGGCGGGTGCCATACGTTAACGATATCAACGAGATACCCGAAATCGTGGAGGAGGCCGGCGCCGCCAACAGTCTTATCGCCTATACCCTGGTGATACCCGAGCTGCGGGATAAACTGGTAGAAGAGGCGGCAAAATATGGTATTCCCACAGTGGACATAATGACTCCGATGCTTGACGCGCTGGCGGCGGTGATCCACCGCCGGCCTAAATTGGAGCCGGGGCTTGTGCGGAGAATGGACGACGAATACTTCAGGAAAGTAGAAGCCATAGAATTCGCCGTAAAATATGACGATGGAAAAAACCCCAGGGGCATCATCCGGGCCGACCTGGTGGTAATAGGCGTGTCCCGCACCTCTAAAACACCCGCCTGCATGTACCTGGCGCACAAGCAGATCAAGGCGGCCAATGTGCCGCTGGTACCTGAGGTCGCACCGCCGGAAGAAATTTTCCAGCTGCCAACTCACAAGCTGATCGGCCTGACCATCCAGGCCGGGCATCTGCATGAGATCCGGCGGGAAAGGCTGAACACCCTCGGCCTTACTTCCAACGCCGACTATGCCAGCATGGAGCGTATTTTAAAAGAGCTTGAATATGCGGAAGACATCATGAAGAAAGCCGGGTGCGCCATAATTGATGTCACCAATAAAGCCCTCGAGGAAACCGCTACCAGAATCATGGAAATTTTCTACAGGGGGGAGAGGCATGGCAGGTAAAAAGTACGTATACCTCTTTGAAGAGGGAGACGCCCGAATGAAAGACCTGCTGGGAGGTAAAGGAGCCAACCTGGCCGAGATGACCAGAATCGGCCTGCCTGTACCTCCCGGTATTATTATTACCACACAGGCCTGCAAAGATTTTACCGCTTTGGGGCAGAAGTTCCCGGCAGGGATGCAGGAACAGGTCAGGGAGAAAATTGCTGTTCTGGAAAGCAGGCTGGACCGGAAATTCGGCTCCCAAACCAGCCCGCTGCTGGTATCGGTACGCTCCGGCGCGCCTGTGTCCATGCCCGGGATGATGGACACTGTGCTTAACCTGGGCCTAAATGATCTGACCGTCGAGGCTCTGATCAGCGAAAGCGGCAATGAACGCTTTGCCCTGGACTGCTACCGCCGTTTCATCAATATGTTCAGCGATGTGGTGATGGGTGTGGAGCACAGCAAATTTGAAAGAGTGCTGGACCGCCAAAAAGAAAAAGCACAGGTGCGTTTTGACAACCAGCTTTCTGCTGTGGAATGGCGGGAAGTGATTGTAGAGTATAAAAAAATGGTCCAGAGGGAGACAGGCAAGACTTTCCCGCAGGATCCGCTGGAGCAGCTTTATTTGGCGGTCTACGCCGTCTTTAATTCCTGGAATAACGATCGCGCCGCCGTGTACCGCAGAATCAATAAGATACCTGACGACCTGGGAACAGCTATAAACATTCAGGCCATGGTGTTCGGCAATATGGGCGACAACAGCGGCACCGGTGTGGCCTTTACCCGCAACCCTTCCACCGGTGAGAGGATACTTTACGGCGAGTACCTGATTAACGCCCAGGGTGAGGATGTGGTGGCAGGCATACGCACACCACAGCCCATAGCCTCCCTGGAACGGGAAATGCCCGGCAACTACAGGCAATTTGAAGAATTGTGCAGGCTGCTGGATAAACATTACAGGGATATGCAGGATATCGAGTTCACCATCGAGCGGGGGAAATTGTGGATACTGCAGACCCGCAACGGGAAACGGAGTGTCCAGGCGGCCATAAAGATAGCCGTGGATATGGTTGGCGAGGGGCTTATTTCCAAAGATGAAGCCATTTTAAGGGTCGAGCCCGGTCAGCTTGATCACCTGCTGCACCGCCGCATCGACCCGCAGGCGAAGCTTGATATAATCGCCAGGGGCCTGCCGGCGTCACCCGGCGCCGCTTCCGGGACGGTGGTATTTGACGCTGACCAGGCGGAAAGACTTGGCCAGGAAGGGAAGAAGGTGATCCTGGTCCGTACCGAGACAACACCTGACGACATTCACGGCATCCTCAGCGCCCAGGGGATCTTAACCTCCCGGGGCGGCATGACCAGCCACGCCGCAGTAGTCGCGCGCGGCATGGGCAAGCCGTGTGTCAGCGGCTGTGAATCACTGCAGATAGACCACGAGCATGAAGAGTTTAAAATCGGCAGGCTGGTAATCAGGCAGGGCGATATTATCTCTATAGACGGCTCCACCGGCGATGTTATTATGGGCACAGTGCCGATGATCGATCCGGAACTGTCGCCTGAATTTCAAAAACTACTGGAGTGGGCTGACCAGATCCGTTCTCTGGGAGTCAGGGCTAATGCCGATAATCCCCAGGACGCCGCCAAAGCGCGAGGATTTGGGGCTGCCGGAATAGGACTGACCAGGACCGAGCATATGTTTATGGCGCAGGACCGCCTGCCGGTGGTGCAGGAGATGATCCTGGCAGCGAGCCTCAGGGAAAGGCAGGCTGCCCTGGATAAGTTGCTGCCCGTGCAGCAGGATGATTTTTACGGAATATTAAAAGCTATGGACGGTCTTCCGGTGACCATACGCCTGCTCGATCCGCCCTTGCATGAATTTTTGCCTAACTCCGAGGAGCTTACAGTTGAAATAACACGCCTGAAGCTTACCGGCGGGGATGCGGCGGTGATCAGGGAGAAAGAGGAACTTTTACGCAAAGTCCGGGCCTTGTCCGAGTTTAATCCGATGCTGGGCCACAGAGGCTGCCGCCTAGGGATTACCTTTCCGGAAGTATACGCCATGCAGGCCAGGGCTATTTTTAAAGCTGCCGCCCAACTTGTTGAAGAAGGGTTTAACCCGGTCCCGGAAGTTGAGATACCTCTTGTAATCGACGTAAAAGAACTGTCCTGCCTGCGTGAGCTGGTGGTCAAAATAGCCGGAGAGGTGACCAAGGATACCGGCGTGAGTTTTCACTACACTGTGGGCACAATGATTGAAATACCCCGGGCAGCCCTGCTGGCCGACGAGGTGGCGTCCCAGGCCGATTTCTTCTCCTTTGGCACCAACGACCTCACTCAGACTACACTTGGTTTCTCACGGGATGACGCCGAGGGGAAATTCCTGCACGCCTACCTGGACCAGAAAATACTGAATGACAACCCCTTTGTGGTGCTAGACCGCAAAGGTGTCGGCAAGCTGATGAAGACGGCGGTGAAACTGGGCCGCCAGACCAAACCTGATTTACTGATCGGTATCTGCGGGGAACACGGCGGGGAGCCCGCGTCCATAGAGTTCTGTCAGAATATCGGCATAGACTTTGTCAGCTGTTCACCCTTCCGGGTGCCCATAGCCAGGCTGGCCGCCGCTCAGGCCAGGGTAAAAAGCAAGCCCGGCGCTAAATACGATTACGGAACGTTATAGAGTATGAGACAAGGAGGCGGTTCTCCTGTCTCACCCGTGGGGAGGTGAGACAGGAGAACCGCCTCCTTGTCTGCCTGCCTTTCTCTGGCTTAGCTCTCTCTACTTATCATCTTCATCCCTTCTTGGACCCACATGAACAACTTTGTCCTCGGGCTTAAAACATTCGCTCGAAATCAGAGTTCTGGAGTCAACCTCTCCGTCAACAATTACTTCTTGATAAATACGGGTCTCATATCCGGGTTTACCGGGATCTATTAAAAGGGTTTCACCTTCCGGCAGGTTGCTGTCCTGGATGATAACAACCTCTGGGTCGATAACAACTCTTTCCGAGGAGATCCTGACAGTGCTGTCTCTGTTCTTTTCCCCCCCGAAAATACGTATTGTTAGTGTGCCGCCCTCGACCAGGCTGGAGATATACAACGGGGTATTCATATTGTTAGAGAACTTAAAGTCCAGGTAATCACCGGCTATTGTAGCGTCACGGTCCGGGGGCGCATAGTTTACCGGTCGCGGGTGTGAGTACCGCTCTTCCACCGGGAGATCAGCAAAGATCACCGCGTTATAGAGGGTAGTGGCAACCTGGCATATACCACCGCCTATATCAAGAGCGATGTTGTCGTCTATGAACACGGGCGCCAATAAATAACCTGTTTCCGCCAGGCGAGGGCCAAGCCGTTTATTTAATGAAAATATATCCCCGTGTCTTAGTATGGAACCGTTGACCATGACGCTGGCAAGGGCTATGTTGTGCGATCTGTTCACAGCGTTAACGTCAAAGATTGTGGTATACTCCCCCAACATAGTATTAATTCCTTCCAGATCTTCGGAAGTAATGTTTGGCTTCAAAGTCTGTCCAGACGCTGCTATGTTTAAATTCCCCCTGGCCAGTTCCTGGCATGTCTGTTCCAAGGTTTTTTCCAAATCAAGACTGTAACCGACCTTTTCAGGGACGATTATAACTTTATTTTCTGACATTCTTACTGCCGCATTCTGTGGCGGCGTATACCATTCTTCCTGTAGCTTTTTAATCCTCTCCTCAAGTTTTTTTTCAGAAAAAACAACTTTAGGGGCCAGATCGTCAGGCGCTGCCCGAAGCCGCAGGACAGAAATCAACTGGTTAATATACTTCCCCTTGTTAATGTGCTCCAGGGATTCATTAGCTGTTGACAGGTAGTCATATCTCGCGTCAATATCAGAGAGTTCAATTATGTATTTTCTTTCTGCGTCTTTAATTTCAAGAGCGCTTTCTCCGGGGGAAGGCAGGTCGTTTTGCAGTTTTCGCGCTGCTTCAACCGGGCTTAAGCCTCCTACCGGGATGCCTTTGACAGTAATGCCCTGCTGAATTAACCCGGTAAATCTTTTGTCCAGAATCATAGACGATCCGAATATGCCCGCGCCGGAATGAAGCAGAATAATCAGTGACAGGAATACAGCTTTTCTGATAAATGGCGTTACACTCACCGGTGCTTACTCGCGGATGTTCATTGTGAGTTGAATGTATCTGTCAGCAGCCCTGGCCCGTTCTATGATCTGGTCAGTAATGGTTTCATTCTCTTCAGCCACAACTTCACCATTGTCGGCTACAATTCTCATGGTTGCTTTTCTACCCAGGAGATACTGCCGCTGTTGATCCTCAAAATATTTCAAAGCTTCTAATGTCTGTTTTTCATCTGCAGGAACCTCCGGCAAGGTATCAGCGTTTTCCGGCACATCCTCCTCATTATCAAAAACATACTCCTCCTGTAGTTCGGCCACGAGCTTTTCCTCTACTCCTTCTTCAACCACAAGGAACTCACGCCCGTAGGTCAGGATCGATTTTTTCGGAATTATGCCAGCGGGTTTTTCGTTATTGGTTGTTGCAAGTTGGCAACCCATGATATCACCGGTGTTGTCATTGACAAAATATTCGCTGACGTAGCCTACCAAACGGCCTTTATTACTTAAGACTTTTGTGTCAGGCAGGCATAGTTCAATCTTTAATAAATCAACCAACCCGGCAGATTCCGTAATCGATAAGAGGGAAGAACGGCTTGACACGGTCAGGGCAAACTCTCCGATTCCCTGCACTGCTTTAAAGGGCATTGCTTTGGGTCCAAGATACCATGTCTCGTCTTCCACAAGGATAAAATCTACCTTCCCCAGTTGCGGGTTAAGCACCAGTCGCCTTACCTCACCTATCTGTTTGCCTTCTTCAATACTTAGAACCGGTAACCCTAAAATCTGCTTACTGCTTTTCACTTGTTATACCCCCTTGAGTTATTTCTTTTAACTTTTCAGCCGTTTCTAGACTTGCCTTGATTTTTATTGTGTTTGGTATCTTTGAATAAGGAGAGTTAGTGATTTTAGCAATCCTAAGAAGCTCGCAAAGAGTATCCAGATAAATAAGCTGGCCTTGAATTTTTTGTCTCAAAGAAAAGTTGTTAATAATATTTATCTGTTTAACAACTGACTTTAAAATCAATTCAGCCTGGAAATACTGGCCAAGTTCCTGATAAATCGAGCTGATCTCAAGAGCGATGGCTGCCGTGATCTGCTGCTCCTGGTTCGCTTGAAGGGCAGTGATGAAATAATTAATCGCGCCGGCCAGATCACCAGCAGACTTAGCTCTGAACCCTGATGAAACATAGTCGTTAACTGTGTTGGACGGAAACTTATCCCCATCAGGGAATATCTCAATGCCTTTAGTTGTAGTTGCCAGCTCCCGGGGGTAATCTTCGATTACTTCTTCGTCTTTATCTCTGTTTTGCGGCAGTAAGTCTTTTTCTGCAATCAGATCTTCATATTTGGGTTCTTCCCATACAAGAGGTTCTTCAAGCTCCGTTATCTTGCTCTGGTCAGGTAATTTATCTTCGCCAGGCGGTTTATCGTATGAGGAAAAATCTTCATAGGCCGGACACTCTAGCCTGGTCCCGTCAGGATCCTGGATAGTATCAAACAGCATCTCTTCTTCAGTTAAAACATCAGTTGATTCAGACAAATCTGTTTTAACAGAAGGTTCCTCTTTAACTAGTGACATAGCTTCAACTGCTGAAATATCTTCAATTATTAATGTTTCTTCCACAGATAGATTAAATTTAAGCGGTAGTTCCTCTTCAGGGGGTGTATCCTCTTTTGCTAGATCATCTGTAGTAGTCTGATGCTGGTAGTCCGTTGAAATATCCACCAGGGAATCATCTTTATTCTGTGCTGAGACGTCCATTTTGAGGTCTACACCAGCCTCTGGATCTTCTGGCAGCTTATCCGTATCTGAAGAGTGGTCCATGGCAGCACAAGCTTCAAGAGCGGCCGTTTCCTCCGCCAGTATACTGGAAAAGGAATCCTTAACAGGTTCCCCCGTTGAGTTTTCCTCTTCTAAATCAGCTATTTTTAGTGGAGTAGGCGATGCATTTACGCAAACCCTACTCTCAGCGTAGCTTAAGACAGTTGCAATGAGAATGATTAAGCTAAAATAAATGCTCACAACCTTGCCGGGAGTTAAGGTGGAAATAGCTAGGGGAAAGACAGATCCCAGAACAAAGGAAATTCCCACTGCACTGTAAATAATCCAGGGGTGCAGCGGGATGTGTTTCTTAAAATAGCTTAGAATAGCTACAAGAGTAAGGCTTATGACCAATAACACGGCCAGGTATCCTAGCATTATTCACCTCGACCTTTTTTAAACATTATCGACATATTTCGGCGAGAAATCAACTATAAATTAGGGTATTTTTGAAAAATAAAAAGTCTTTTACAAAATCAAACAAAAGATTTTATATTTGGAAGGAGGTTGCAGGTGGTATTGAAGAAATATAACTCCAGTGGCAAACGGAGTTGGCTCCCGACTTGCTTATAGCTTACGACAATCTCCTGTGTCCTGCGCCTTACGACTTTTCTCGCGTCCCACGTCTAAATTGGAGGTGTTTTTATGCGGCAGATGAGGTTATTTGTGGCGGTTAATTTTCCACCGGAGATAAAACAAGCCCTTGGCTCGTTTATTAATGATCTGAGAGCGATGCCGGCTGATGTGAAATGGGTTGGAGCGCAAAACCTTCACCTGACTGTGCAGTTTCTGGGAGACACCGGCGAAGATCTGGCGCCGCAGGTAGTAGAAGCTTTGAAGCGCTCCGCGGTGGGTGTGGCGCCTTTTTACCTTACCCTGGGCGGGGTGGGCGTTTTCCCCTCTAGAGACCGGCCCCGTGTATTTTGGGCTGGTGTGCACGGTGAAACAGCAGTTTTGGCGGAACTGCACCGCAAGGTGCAAAAAGAACTGGGGCAGCTTGGCTTTGCGCCTGATCAAAAGCGCTTTTCCCCTCACCTTACACTGGCCAGGCTGCGCTTCCCGCAGGGCTTTACGGCTGTGTTTGAAAAGGCTGAAAAGATTGCCCGGGGCAAAGAATTTGGCTGCGCGAAAATCCAATCGGTGGACTTGATGCTGAGCGAACTGAACCCTCGAGGCCCCAGGTACTCAGTGCTAGCCGGAATACAACTGCCAGGCAAAAGTGTACCGGGTACCTAAGTTATTAAGTTATTCCTTGAGATACAGTAAAAAGGTCTAAAAAAAGAAGCTGGCGCATAAATATTATCCCCGTTGGGCTTATTATCTCCGGGGTTTATTTTTGAGTCCAATAAAACGTATACATATTATGCAGGAATAACGGTTTATCCGTAGAATATTTTTAAGCCACACCAATTCAGGCTCAGGGGTAGGGTGACTGATAATGAATATACGCCAGCGTGCTGAGGAACTGGAACGGCAGGTGCTTTCTCCCCGGGCTACTCTTAGCGGTGCGAGCAGGGGCAGGGTCAGGCCGGAAGAGGAATGCGGCGTCCGCACCGCTTTCCAGCGCGACCGTGACCGGATCATTCACTCCAAAGGATTTCGCCGCTTAAAGCACAAGACACAGGTTTTTATCATACCTGAGGGCGACCATTACCGCACCAGGCTTACTCATACCCTGGAAGTGGCGCAAATTGCCCGTACCGTGGCCCGGGCGCTTTCACTGAACGAGGACCTCACTGAAGCGGTGGCCCTGGGTCACGATCTGGGCCATACCCCATTTGGTCACGCCGGTGAAATAGCGCTGGACCAGGTTTTTGGGCCGGGCTTCAAGCACAATGAGCAGAGCTTGCGTATCGTGGATATGCTGGAAGGGGGCGGGGGTCTCAACCTGACCTGGGAAGTGAGGGACGGCATTTTAAACCATACCGGACCGGACAGCCCGGCGACCCTGGAGGGTCAGATTGTAAAAATAGCTGACAGAGTGGCTTATATCAATCATGATATTGATGACGCCATCCGGGGCGGTGTGCTTACCGTCGGGCAGTTACCTGGTGAATGCCTGGAAGTGCTCGGAAGGGAACACCGGGGCAGGATCAACAACATGGTGCTTGATTTGATTGAAACGAACCGGAGCAGTTCCGGCAAGATCAAAATGAGCCCGCTAATCCAGGCGGCCACCGATAAACTCAGAGATTTCATGTTTCAGAATGTTTATGTCGGATCGGAGGCTAAACGCGAGGAAGCTAAAGCCTGCTACGTTGTTCAGCGCATTTACGGGCACTTCCTGGAACATCTGGAAGACCTGCCCGCAGAGTACCTGCGGCGCACCCGGTCCGAGAGCAGGGAACGGGTTGTTTGTGATTATATTGCCGGTATGACGGACAGATTCGCCATACGGATTTACCAGAAATATTTTTTGCCTCTGCCGTGGGTAGAGCCTGGATTTTAATATAAGGTAAAATATGGTACTAATATTAAAAAAATGTCGATTTAATGAAGGAAATTTATAAGCTAAAGCGAATCTTCATATAAATCAGATGCGTTGCCGCAGCTGTATAATTAATAACCATTCCGGCAGGACAATATAAACAAATGTGGAACTATTCTAAATGCCGGTCTTTATCCGATCTATGTATAGAAAATGGGTGATCCGGGGTGGGCTTAATTCCTGAGGAAATAATTGAAACAGTCCGCCTGCGGTCTGATATCGTTGAGGTGGTGTCCCGCTACGTACAGTTAAAAAAAGCGGGGAAGAATTTCACCGGCTTGTGCCCTTTTCACCACGAAAAGACACCTTCATTTACCGTGGCACAGGATAAGCAGTTTTTCCACTGTTTCGGCTGCAAGGTTGGAGGCAATGTTTTTAGATTTCTGATGTTGAAAGAAAACTACACTTTCTCTGAGGCGGTAAACGTGCTCGCCCAGCGGGCGGGTATAGTTATACCGATCAGTGACGGCCCTGACTGGCAGGAAAAAGACCTCAAACGAAAAGGGCTGAAACAGGTAAACAACCTGGCCAGGGATTTTTTCCGCCAGGTATTGCAGCACCACAACGCGGCCGCCGCGGCCAGGCAGTATCTGGCCAGACGGGGACTCTCACCCGAGATGCTGGAGCGTTTTCAAGTAGGGTTTGCCCTGCCGGGATGGAGCTCACTGCTCGATTATCTCGTCAGGAATGGTTACCGGCCTCAGGATCTGGCTGAAGCCGGCTTAGTCGTAAAGAATGAAACCGGGAAGTACTATGACCGGTTTCGCAACCGGGTTGTGTTTCCTATCTGGGACACACTAGGCCAGGTAGTTGGTTTTGGCGGCAGGGTTTTGGACGATTCCCTGCCCAAATATATGAATACCCCGGAAACTTTTTTTTTCAGCAAAGGGAGAACCCTTTACGGACTGCACCTGGCCAGACAGTCCATCAGAGAAAAGGGCCAGGTAATAATAGTAGAGGGTTATATGGACGTAATCACCGCTCACAGGCACGGGGTAACCAACGCCGTGGCTTCGCTTGGCACCTCCCTGACCCCAGATCACGGCAAGTTGCTGCTGAATTACAGCAGGGATATAATAATAGCCTATGACGCTGATACAGCCGGTGTGGCCGCTACTATCAGAGGGCTAGACCTGTTATTGGAACTGGGCTGCCAGGTAAGGGTGATCACCATCCCCGATGGAAAGGATCCGGATGACTTTCTTGAAAAACACGGGTCGGGGCCATGGGAAGAGTTAATCAACCGGGCTCACACTCTAATCGAATATAAACTTCAGCAGGCAGCCGTCAGTGGAAATATTAGTACGGTGGCCGGTAAAACCGAAGTGATGCGCCAGGTGTTTCCCGGTCTTGTTTCTAAAGGCGGGGTACAAAAAGAGGAAGATTTAAAAATAATCGCGCGTGTTTTGAATCTGAGCTGGGAGACGGTAGCGGGAGAATTCAAGAGATTTGAGGAAAATTTGGGTAAAAAATGGACAAATCCGGATAAAATTGCTAAAAACACGCATACTATTATACGAAAAGAGGAAAAACTGGATGCTAGAGGCAAAGCTGAGGCTGTTCTTCTCAGGCTGGTTCTGGAAGATCCTGCACGTGGCTATAAAATCCTGGCTGAATTTGGTGAAGAGCCTTTTAGGAACCAGCAATATCAAACAATTTTCAAGCGTTGTCTGGAATCAGGCCAATATCCAGAGTACCGGCCTGAAGTAATGTTTAGCACTTTTGAAAACGAGGAACAAAATGTTTTGAGTTATATATTAACACTTGATATTCCCGGGGAAAATCCCGATAAAATAATGAATGCCTATATGAATTCCATCTACCGCTGTATCCGTCATGAGCGCAGAGAGGAACTTTTAAAGGATATACGCGCGGCGGAAAACTCCGGAAATGATTTTCAATATAAAAATCTCTTACAAGAGCTGGTTTTTCTGAAAAATATAGATGAAGTTGAAAAGATGGGCGACCAGGGTCGCGTCAGGGAATTAACAAACGAGTACAAGCAAAATTTTTGTTTTGATACTGAAAGCACCTTAGAGAGGGGAGGGACAGTATATGAGTGACGATCTCATCCTTGAAGGCGTAAAGGAGTTAATTGAGAAAGGGAAAAAGCGCGGGATCCTGACCTACAACGAGATTATGGACAGTCTGCAGGGAACCGAACTTACTCCCGAGCAGATTGATGACATTTACGAAAAACTGGCCAGCATGGGTATAGAAGTAGTACAGGAGATAACAGACCTTGAACCAATGGATAATGCTCCGCTGGAGTCCCCGCCTGAAGAAGCGGAAGTAGATCTTTCCATACCAGAGGGCGTTGGTATAGATGATCCCGTACGCATGTACCTGAAAGAAATCGGACGGGTGCCGCTGCTCACACCTGAAGAGGAAGTGGTACTGGCCAAGCTTATGGAAGAAGGGGAAGAAGAGGCTAAAAGAAGGCTGGCGGAAGCTAACCTGAGATTAGTGGTCAGCATTGCCAAGCGCTATGTGGGCAGAGGCATGCTCTTCCTCGACCTGATCCAGGAAGGTAATCTGGGCTTAATTAAGGCTGTAGAAAAGTTTGATTACCGCAAGGGTTATAAGTTCAGCACTTATGCCACCTGGTGGATTCGGCAGGCTATCACCAGGGCTATCGCGGACCAGGCCAGGACGATCCGGATCCCGGTGCATATGGTTGAAACCATCAATAAATTAATCCGCGTGCAAAGGCAGCTATTACAGGAACTTGGACGTGAGCCCAGCCCGGATGAAATAGCCAAGGAAATGAATATTTCCGAAGAAAAAGTCAGGGAAATCCAGAAGATAGCCCAGGAGCCGGTTTCATTGGAAACGCCGATCGGCGAAGAGGAAGACTCGCACCTTGGAGATTTTATAGAGGACCATGATGCCAGGGCGCCGGCAGAAGAAGCTTCTTTCACCTTACTGCGCGAACAGTTGGACGAGGTTTTAAAAACCCTGACCGACCGTGAGCAGAGGGTGCTGCGCCTTCGCTTCGGCCTGGACGACGGGCGCGCCCGTACTTTAGAAGAGGTCGGGCAGAAATTCGGAGTTACCCGTGAGCGGATCCGGCAGATTGAGGCTAAGACCCTGCGCAAATTGCGCCATCCCAGCCGGAGTAAAAAACTAAAAGATTATCTTGACTGAGCTTAGCAAGCCCTGCTAAAATAATTTACATGTTTATGTGAATTCATTCGCAAAAACATGTCGGAACATATTCTCAGCTCCATATGCATTGACTTAGGGTCCAAAGTGTCGTATAATGTTTTTTGCCGATGTTCCTCGATAGCTCAACGGTAGAGCAACCGGCTGTTAACCGGTAGGTTGTAGGTTCGAATCCTACTCGGGGAGCCA
>CAZJGV010000035.1:9029-18852 GCA_964545615.1 uncultured Pelotomaculum sp. | reverse complement strand
CCCGCTCTCGGTGCTGCTCGGCATGGGTCCCCTGGGCATGATGGGTCTGAAGCTGCACCAGATTTCCATGGCGGCGCTGGTAATAGTGCTGGGGATACTGGTGGATGACTCCATCGTCACCAACGACAACATCCAGCGCCACCTGGAGCTGGGTGACAATCCTTTAAAGGCCGCCACCCTCGGCATCCAGGAGGTGGCTTATTCGATCACCAACGCCACTGTCGCTACTATTGCCGCCTTTGCCCCGCTCTTCCTGCTTGAGGGAGACATCGGTGAATTCGTTTTTTCCCTGCCCCAGGTTGTTACCGTCACCCTGCTGGCCTCCCTGGTGGTGTCCCTCTTCCTGACGCCAATCATACGCTTCCAACTGGCTTCCCGTCCGGCCAAACCGGCGCGGGGTGCTGTGGCGGCCTTTTTCCAGAGGGACGGCGGGCTGGCGGAAGGATCTTACCGGCGCCTGCTGGCCTTTTACCGGAGGACCATTGACCAGTCCCTCAGCCGCCCCGGACTGACCATAGCTTTGGCCGTTGTCTTCATAGTGGTCAGCCTGTCTCTTTTCCCCTTCATCGGCCAGACCTTTTTCCCCTCCGCCGACCGCAGCGAATTTTTGGTCGATATCACGACCCCGACCACCTCCACGCTGGAGGAAACCCTGAGCCAGGTCTTGGGGGTCGAGGCGATCCTGGCCGAACAGCCGGAAGTAGAGGTAATCGCCAGCTACGTGGGGAGATCCTTCCCCCAGTTCTACTACAATGAGACCAGATATGTCAGCGGATCCAACAAAGCGGGCATTTACATAAACACCCGCACGGGCAAAGGCATGAGGAAACCGGCCCAACTGGTTGAGATCCTGCGCGAACGGCTCAGGGAGGAGATCCCCGGCGCCAACATCCTGGTCCGCAAGATGGAACAGGGGATTCCCGTGGGAGCGCCGGTGGCAATCCGGATCAAAGGGGAGAACCTGGAAACACTGCGCAGCCTGGCGGCAGATATCAGCGCCAAGCTGCGGGAGATATCAGGCGCCATCAACGTGGATGACTCCATGGGTTCGGATATCTTTCAGTACAAGATCCTGGTCGACGAGGAGCGGGCTAACCGTCTCGGTGTAACCAACCTGGCTATAGCCTCGACGGTGCTGCTGATGACCGACGGTATGGCCGTCTCCACCTACCAACTGCCGGACGAGCAGATCAAAGTGGTTCTAAAGGCGGCCAAAAACAATCCTGTCCCGCTGGAACAGCTTAAAAACCTGCCTGTCCCCTCCAGCGTCAACGGAGCGGGCATACCGCTCAGCCAGCTGGCCGAGGTAACCCCGGCCTGGGTGGTAAGCCAGATCAACCGCAACCAGCTGACGCGGACCGTGACTGTGAGCAGCTACACCCAGGGCCGCCTCCCTTCCGAAGTGGTCAGGGATTTGCAAAAAAACCTGCAGTCCTACCAGCTGCCGCAGGGCTATCGAATCGAATACGGCGGTGAACAGGAAGAGGGCGACAAGTCCTTTACCGACCTTGGACGTCTGTCCCTGATGGTGATGGTCCTGATTTACCTGCTGCTAGCCACGCAGTTCAATTCCCTGCTCAAGCCGCTGATTATCATGGTCACGGTGTTTTTAGGCATATGCGGGGCGCTGATCGGCCTCTTCGTAACCGGCAACCCGATCGGCTTCATGGCCGCGCTGGGCTTCTTCAGCCTGGCGGGAGTGGTCGTACGGAACGGTATTGTGCTGATCGAGTTCGTCGAGTTAGCCGTTAAAGAGGGCAACCCATTGCGGGAAGCGCTGGCCCAAGCCGGACAGGCCCGCCTGCGCCCGATCCTCCTGACCATGCTCTCCGCCGTCGGGGGTCTCACCCCCATGGCTCTGGCCGGCGGCGCGCTATGGCAGCCGATTGCCATCGCCATCATTTCAGGGCTGATTATCTCGACAGCCCTCACCCTCTATATTGTCCCCACCCTCTACCTGCTGCTGGACAATTTCCACACCTGGCGACAAGACCGGCGGGAACAGGCCCCGGACACGTTCTTTTAAATACAATTTATGGTATAATATTGGCAGTGAGGTGATTACTGTTGTCTGCTCTCGCTTTTCCAGAAAATATCCTGGGGGAGAAAGGACTGTTTGTCCTGAAAGAATTGGGACGCAGCCGTCTTTCAAGGGATTTTTACCTTGCGGGGGGAACGGGACTGGCTTTACAAATAAAGCATCGACGTTCACTTGACCTGGATTTTTTTCAAAAAAAACTAGTGGATAAAATAAGATTACCTGGAAAGCAAAAACATGGCCGGAAGTGACTTTCATTGAAATTGCCCGATTCCCTCGCCCATCTGTTCCACAATTACGTCTTTGAAGCTATAGATGGGCAAAAGAGCTATAAATTTGTAATTAAAACCGTACTTACATATGGCGACTGGGAGCAGATCGAGTGGCTGTTTGACTGCTACGGCGCCGAACGCGTGGGAGACGTGTTCAAAGAAGACTACTACGGCCTGCGGACCCTGCCGGCGCCGTCACGAAAGCTGTGGGAGATTGCTTTTATAAAAAACCCGTTAAGCGCTGCAGAATATAAGGGTACAAAACACCGTCGCGCGAAAACTTAGGTACCGGGTACCTAAGTTTTGGAATATTCTCAAATTCTGTTGTCTCAAATAACCGGTTCATAATGTGGCGGGCATTTGTATCAAAGTTTAAATGAGGGTTCTTTTGACAAAGACGCGATTAGCTTCTTTGCTGTCAATAATTCTGCCTCTCCGGATCTTCTTGCCCAATATTTTTATTTTTAAAGCCTTCTCGCAATTCTTAATTAAAACAACTTCCCTCGCGGCGACTATTGATATGACTGTACCGCTTTGCCCAGTTCGGCCGGTCCGTCCCGCACGGTGTAAATAGGCCTGCGGATCTTCCGGCAGATCCAAATTGAAGACATACGCTACCCCGGGAATGTCCAAACCACGGGCCGCCAAATCGGTAGCAACCAGCAATTGTATTTTACCGCTGCGAAAATCTTCAATCGATTTTTTACGTTTCTCCTTCTCCAAACCGCCGTGCGTCCCAGCGGCTTTGAATCCAAGATACTCTAGTTTGGCGGCTGTTATTTCAATGTTTTCGATTCTATTGATGAAAACTAAGGCCCGCTCTGCCTTTATGCTGTGTAACAGCTTTCGCAAAACTTCGATTTTATCACGCTGCTCTGTCAAAAAGTACATGTGGCTTATACCGGGCGCAACATCGGACTCGCCCATAACCGTTATAACTTTGGGTTCCTTCATAAACTCCCTGGCTCTGTCTTGCGTTGTCCCGGTAATCGTTGCCGAGAACAAAAGCAGCTGCCGTTCTCTTAAGGTAGTCTTAATCACCGCCTTAACGCTGTCCAAGTTCTTATTATCCAGCAAGCGGTCAGCTTCATCAAGAATAATGGTCTTGATGGTGTGCGCTGTTATTTTTTTCTTTTGGATCAGTCCCAAAATGCTGCTGCTGGAGCCTACAATAATATGCGGCTTTTCTTTTAATTTTTCAATCTGACGCGCTATATTGACGTTGCCGACAATGGTTGCTGAGGTGACCGGCAAGCCTGAATTGTTTGCAAGCATTTCAATCTGGCGCTTAATCTGGATAGCAAGCTCATTTGTCGGGGCCAGAATCATGGCTTGCATCTCCCGCTTAGCCAGATCAATCTTTTGAAACAGCGGCAGCAGATACGCCAGCGTCTTACCTGTCCCTGTGGGCGATTGCCCTATTATGTCTCTGCCTGACAGCGCCAAAGGTATCACCCTGATCTGTATTTCAGTCGGCGCCACAATACCTGCTTTTTGCAACCCTGCCGCCAGTGGCGCAATTATCCCAAGCTTCTCAAATGATTCACTCATTGTTTTCTCTCCTGTATAAATATTGTGCATCAAAAGCCTCCAGCACGTTCCACTTGTATAGCATACACTAAAACGTCGCCTGGATCGCGAAAAACTGCCCTGCCTCCAACCTTATTCTAACCTGTGAAGCGGAGTTAGAGTCAACAAAAAACCCCGATACATGGCGCCGCCGAGGAGTTTTGGACTGTCACCAGGACTATAGACGAATAAGCAAAGTTTTTTTCAAGCAGAAACATCGATCACTTGCGCCTTGTTTCCTTGCTGTTCTGATTTGTTTTTTGTGGTGTGGACAAATATTTCGCATCAATTATGAAATTCATAAAAAAAGTTTATATATGATATAGTTTTAATAAAATATTGCGATTAGCGAGGATGTTTATTATGTGATATTTTAAACAATATAATGTTCTATTTATAATCCTAATGCTGAAAATTTATGAAAAGTATTAATCTCTTGGAGCAAATGACTTGTACGATAAAATTTTAGGCGGGCTTTTAGGCGCCGCTGTGGGCGACGCCATGGGTGCCGCGACAGAAGCCCGCACTACGGAGCAAATTATCCAAATCTTTGGCCATGAAGTAACTGATTTTGAAAAACCGCCTGCTGATGCTATAGGCGCCGGTAACGAACCGGGGCAATTAACGGATGATTTTAGCGGCGCCTATTTTATTGCCAGCCATATTATCCAGCACAATGGCCTGATAACTCAGGAAATCGTCAAAAAGGCTATTATTGACTGGTCGGAGCACAAGGTTTTTTTTGACCGCTTTGCCGGGCCCACCACACGTCTGGCCATTAAGAAATTTAAAGGGGAAGCGACGGCAGGTTCCGGGGGGATAGAAGTATTGCCCTTACAGGCTACCAATGGCGCCGGGATGAGAATATCTCCCATTGGTTTGTTCAATCCCGGTAATTTGAACCGGACCATTGCCGATGCTGTGACCACCACCTTACCCACCCACGATAATCATCTTGCCATATCCGGGGCCTGCGCCGTCGCTTGCGCGGTGAGCCGGGCCATGCTGTCTGACGCGGATGTGTATCAGGTGATACAGGCGGGACTTTATGGGGCTAAAGAAGGAGAACGTATCGGCCGCAACGTGGGCAGGATCGCAGCCGGACCTTCTGTTGCGCGCCGCATGGAGCTGGCTGTTGCCATTGGCCTGGGGCAAGGAACTCCCAGAGAAAAAATGTCTGAAATCGCCGATCGGGTCGGCAGCGGCCTTCATATCTCAGAAGCTGTGCCGGCTGCTTTTGGCCTTTTTGTCGCCAATGGAGGAAATGCCATGGCTACCATCACCGGTGGGGTCAACATCGGTTACGACACCGATACAGTGGCAACTATGGCAGGCGCAATAGCCGGTACTTTACAGGGCGCCGGGGCCTTTCCCCGCCATTATCCGGCTCTTTTAGACAAGATGAATAACATAGATCTGACAAAGCTGGCGCGGGGAATCGAGAAAATTGCCAAACTGCGCCGGTATGCAAAATGGGATGGTATTGACTATGCATGATAAAATACAGGGCAGCCTGTTTGGCGCGGCGGTAGGCAACGCCATGGGGTCTGCTACAGCGATCCGTTCCACGGAGCAGATTCATGAAAAATTCCACGGATATGTAACGGATTTCTTTCAGCCGCCGGATGATACCTTTGCCAGAGGACGGGAAGCAGGCGAAGTCAGCGGCGATTTTCACCACACCTATCTTTTGGCCAAACACCTGGTGGCGGCGGGCGGGCAGGCCAGTAAAAAACTTGGCGAAGCGGCGCTTCTAGCATGGGCGGAGCAGCCCCAGTGGTTTGAGCATTTTGCCGATCCAACCACACGCCATGTGGTTAATAAATTAAAGAGTTCCGCCCTGCCCCCCCGACACCGGCTTTTTATGAGCCATTATTTCGCCCTTTCCGCCAATGGTTCCGCCGTAAAAGTTTTTCCGGTGGGCTTAATGCGCCCGGGGCAAACCCAAGAGGTACTGGAAGATGCCATTGCCATTACCATGGCTGTTTATGATGACGCCTATTCCATATCCGGCGCCTGTGCTATAGCAGCGGCAGTCAGCGAAGCTATGAAGCCCCGCTCCAAACTGTATGATGTGGTACAGGCCGGCCTTTACGGCGCCCGGGAAGGAGAACGCAGAGGCAGGGAAATTGCCCGGCAATATCCAGGGCCATCGGTTTGGAAAAGAATGGAGATGGCCATAGAAATCGGCTTGCGGAGCGGCTCTGCTCAAAGCAAGATGGCGGAATTAGCCGATTGTATTGGCAGCGGGATTGCCGTGGCCGAAGCTGTGCCTGCTGTTTTTGGCCTTTTGGTGGCCAATGGCGGCGATACCATGGATTCCATTTATGGCGGAGTGAATATCGGCAATGACACCACCGCCGCAGCAACCATGCTGGGAGCCATTACCGGCGCTTTGCACGGGGTAGATTCGGTAAAAGCGGAATACCGCCGGATTATCATGGAGAAAAATCAGCTGGACATCCCCGGCCTGGCCCGGGCTATGCTGGCTTTGCTTAAACAACAAAGAACTTTGCTGTAAGAGGAAGCGGTCAGAATGGCGGGAGCAGAAAAAAAGCCTATTTTGCAGGTGCGCAACATCAAAAAAAGCTATGGGCATGTTGAAGCCTTGCGGGGCGTCAACCTAGATGTCTATTCCGGAGAAATCCTGGCCATTGTGGGGGATAACGGCGCCGGAAAAAGCACGTTAATCAAGACACTGGCTGGGGCTATCGCGCCGGACAGCGGTAAGATCATTGTTGAAGGACGGGCCTATGATAAGCTGAGTCCCAGGCAGGCTCTGGATCTGGGCATCTCCACAGTATACCAGGATTTATCCCTGGTGAATTGCCGGGATATTGCCGCTAATGTCTTTTTGGGGCGGGAACCGGTTAAATATGGGCTCTTTGTTAATAAGAAAAAAATGGTGGAGGAATCCATTGCCCTTTTTCAACAATTGAATATCAATATCCCTTCCATTCACGCCCTGGCCGGGCAGTTGTCCGGCGGTCAAAGGCAAGGGGTTGCCGTAGCCAGAGCCATTAAATTCGGCGGCAAGCTGCTGATTTTTGATGAGCCCACAGCGGCTATGGGCGTGCAGGAAACAGCGGCGGCCTTATCCCTTATCAGCAGCTTGGGCCGGCAGGGCTATGCGGTGATCATCATCAGCCACAACCTTCATCAGGTTTTTTCCCTGACTCAGCGGATTTGTGTTATCCGGCAGGGCCTGGTGGTCGATACCGTATCTACTGCCGGCGTCACCCCTAATCAGGTGGTTTCTTTGATTACCGGCGCAACGCAAGTATCCGCTTAAAGATATAAATATCATAACTGGAACGTGAATGACATAATGCAAGAAAAAAAACTGAAGCATCTTATAACGAAATATTTTTCACAGCTGTTATTAACCGCGGTACTTTTAATCCTTTGCATTGTGTTATCTTGTAAGACTCCTTACTTTTTTACCTGGGCAAATTGCTACAACATATTAGACCAATCCAGCGTCGATATTATTCTGGCTTTGGGCATGGTCTTTGTCATTTCATCCGGCGGTATCGATTTATCAATCGGCTCAACCATGGCCTTCAGTGGAATTATAATGGCTTTTGCCATGAAAGCGGGAATACCGGTTGGGGGCTCCCTGGCTTTAGGCCTGCCTGTCGGTATTCTGATGGGAGCCTGCTGCGGTCTTCTAATTTCCGTCTTAAACTTGAGCCCCCTGGTTATCACCCTGGGCTTCATGTCCATTGGCAGAGGCATGGCCTTGATCTTAACCAAATCCTCTCCTGTCTTCGGGTTTCCTAATGTCTTTAAATTTTTAGGCTCCGGACAAATCGGGCCTATTAACTCCCCCATCCTTATGGCCGCGATTCTGATAATCATTTCCTGTATTCTGTTAAATATGACCAAATGGGGCTATTACGCTCTTGCTTTGGGGGGCAATGATGAAGCGGTACGGCGTGCCGGTATCTCCGTGTGGAAATACAGAACCTCTATTTACATCTTTTGCGGCCTGATGGCGGCTATCGCAGGGATGATCACAGTTGCCAGGTTAAACTCCGCCGATCCTCTGGCGGGTTGGATGGTGGAGACAGATGCCATTGCCGCCGTGGTTTTAGGCGGCGCCAGCTTAAGCGGGGGCAAGGGAAGCATCTTGGGTACGGTTCTGGCCTGTCTGGTTTTGGGCACTCTGGACAACGGCTTGATTTTGCTGGCTATTCCTTCCTATTATCAAAAGCTGCTTTGCGGGATTATCATCATCCTTGCTTTGATATCCACTGAATTGCGCAGCAGAAAAGAACCCAAAAGCATTAGCTGAGGAAATAGTGTTATGAAAAATCTACGAAAGGAGATTGACATTATAGACGTGGAAAAATTTCTGGACCAGCCCAACAATGAAACCTTGCAGCAGCTGAATAGCGCTTGTCTGGCATCCGGATTCATATGATCATCAGGAGACTTTGCGGGAGGACCATTTATGGCTAAAAATAAAATAGTTATAGGTCAGGGCGCCGCCGCGGTGGATATTGTGATTCAATGCCGGGCTTTGCCCAGAGAGGATAGTTTCGGGCGCATTTATAAGGAAAGAGTCACTTCTGGAGGAAGCGGAGCCAATGTACTGGTTACGGTCGCCCAGTTGGGTGCGGCTGCCGCTTTAGTGGCCAAGCTGGGTGAGGATGAATTTGGACGGCAGTTCCGCCGGGAATTATCGGCTGATGGAGTTTCCAGCCAGTATTTACAGGTTAAGCCCGGCGGCGCCACCATGCACACCTATGTTTTTGTGGCGGAGCATGGCCAACGCTCTATTCTGGTGAACCGTGGCGACAGCTTTCATACTTTGGCTGCCGAAGAAGTGGCTGACAGGATCTTGGACGATGCTGCCGTGTTTTATACCGATGGCTGCCCAGGAGGTGTCGCCGTTAAACTGGCCAAAGCCGCCAGGGCAAGAAGTATCCCGGTTTTTGTCCAGATGGAATGCCTGCCGTCTTTTATGTTACCCAACTTTTGCAGCGCCGGCCAAATTGATGAATTGCTGTCATACGCAGACATTATTTGCTGCGGCCGCGACGTGTATTGTGAGCTGGCGGCAGCAGATGATTATCTCTCCGCCATGAGGAATACCTGTGAAAAATACAGACCTGCCTTTGGCGTGGTTTGCACCGCCGGAGCAGAGGGAGCCATTTGGTATTCCCGGCAGGACACTCTGTACTGCGCCGCTTATGCCATCGACCCCGTAGACACCACAGGAGCGGGAGACAGTTTCTGTGGAGGCTTGATTTACAGTTACTTTTTGCAAACCGCTGGTAAAAAGGAATCCCTTGCTTTTGCTTCCGCCTGTGCCGCGATGAAATGCCTGTCACCCGGGCCCCGCTTGCGGGTTTCTGAAGCAATGGTAAAAGATTTTATGAACAAACACAGGTTGACCTGTAAATCAAGGTAAATATCCAGGAAAGAAGGAAAAAGAGTGAAAAAAACAAGTGTGTTTTGGGCAGTGTTGTTGATTGTTGTAGGCCTGTTCGCTTTGACAGGTTGTGGCGGGAACAAGCCCGCCGCCACTAATGAACCTGCTGCAAAAGAGAATGTGGATATTTCCAAGCTGGTAAAAAATGACGCCTATACCGATATCGAAAAGAACATCTTAAAAGCCCTGGAGCCACTGCCGAATAAGGGCGACAGCAATGTGAAGGTGGGCGTTGTTCTGCCCACCCTGTCCAATCCCTATTATGTCACTTCTAAGGCGGGCTACGAGAACGCCGCCAAAAGCCTGGGAATTCAGATTGAAGTAGTATCCGGGGCCAAAGAAGATGACGTGGAAGGACAGCTGAATGTTTTTAAAACCCTGCTGAGCAAGGATTTTAACGCTATCGTGATTGTTCCGATTACCGGCATGAATTTGATCAGCGGCGTGGTGGAAGCCAACAAAAAAGGAATTCCCATTATTTCCAGCGGCACCAAGCTGAACGAC
>CAZJGV010000035.1:0-9019 GCA_964545615.1 uncultured Pelotomaculum sp. | reverse complement strand
AGGCCGCTGCCGCCGAGGCGGGAGCGAAAATTACCGCCCACATGAGTACTAACTTTATTGAGCAAGGCCATTTGGCCGGCGCCTATATTTCTGAAAAAATCAAAGCCAGCGGTGCGACAACCGCAAAAGTAGCCGTTATTGAAGGCCTGGCCGGCGCTTACCAGGGAGAAGCCCGCCGGGACGGCGCAGTTGCCGCCTTTAAAGAAGCCGGGATGGACGTGGTTTCCATTCAAACTGGTGATTGGGATCGTCAAAAGGCTTATAATATTGCCAACAACCTGCTGCAAGCCAATCCTGACTTGAGAGGAATTTTCTGCGCCAACGACACAATGGCTTTAGGCGTAGTGGAAACCCTGAAAGTTGCCGGCAAGAAAAACCAGGTTTTCGTAACCGGTATAGACTTTTTGGATGAAGCCCGCCAATCCTTAAAAGCCGGTGAATTAAACGCTTCCGTAGCCATGGCGCCTTATATCAGAGGTAAAGGCACCTTGACTCTGGTTTTGAAAGTTTTGCAGAAGCATGATATTTCACAGCAAAATTATTGGAGTCCCCTGGCCCTGATTACGCAGGAAAATGTCAATGACTATGAAGATTGGAAATAGCTTCAACCTTTAGTTGCTTAAAGAGGGCATCCTGCAGCAGTTATATCAGGCATGCCCTCTTTTCTTTTTTTTTGCAGACTTCAAATCGCTGAAGCTAAAAGCCGGTATGTTTTTGATTCACCTTAGATTTATCAATTCATTACAATATAGATTCCTTATTTTACTTAAACTAATAATAAATATTATCTATTAGTACTATAGAGGAATTTTGCAGCTTCTTTTTGAATCCTTATCGAGCTATTTGATTTAATATGACGATTTTTTGCGAAAAAACACAGGGGGTGATAGGGCTATATATAGATGAAGCTGCACACTAAAGGAGGCTTGCTAGTGGGGTTTAGTGTTCTTGGCTTGGGGGCGGTGGCAATGGATGTGGTATTGCAGTGTGAAAACCTTCCCATGGAAGACGGTTTTTCTTTCGTTTACAGGGAAAAGTTATTGCCCGGCGGCAGTTGTGCCAATGTCCTGTCGGTATTGACCTATCTGGGCACCCCCTCCGGCATTGTGGCCCAGGTAGGCGATGACTATTACGGGACTATGATTGGAAAAGACCTGAACGAGGTTGGGATTGACACCAGTCATCTATTTGTCAAACCAAACGGTACCTCTCTACATACCTTTATAACCATTGCCAGGAACGGCTCTAAAGCTATATTTGCCAATATGGGCGACAGTCTTTTGACATTGTCAGAAGATAATGTCAGCCCTGATATGCTGAAAGGGATTAAAGTGTTTTATAACGATATGTTTGCTGGAAAACCGGCCCTTAAGCTGGCCAGGCTCTGCCGGGAGGCAGGGATACCTGTTGTTTTTAATTTGCAGTGCCCGCCGGCATTTATGAATTTGTGTGGTGTCAGCAGTGATGAACTGGAGGAGATGATATCTATCAGCCATCTTTTCATCTCATGCAGGGAAGGCCTTTTTGAACTTGCGGGAACGGAAGATTTTACGGATGCCGTTAACAAGGTCCACAAGAAATATAAAACTGAAGGAGGTTTGGTGGCCACCCGCGGAGCCAGCGGCGCAAACTGGATAAACCAGGATGAGCATATTTTTACCGGTGTGTTTAAGGTTGATGCTGTCGACACTACCGGCGCTGGTGACGCCTTTGCGGGCGGACTGATACACGCATATTTTATCCGGCGCCTCAGCCGGGAAAAATCGCTTAAATTTGCCAGCGCCTGCGCGGCATTGTGCTGCACCAGGCTGGGAGCAAGAGTAAAAACAAGTGAAACTGAAGTCGAGCGTTTTATTAACAATTATAGTCAACCAGGTGTTTAAAAAAGTCAAAAATATGTTGGAGGCGTTTGTAAAGATGAGTCTTCTTAAAAAATTTTCAGCAGCTGTTCTGGTATTGATTTTAATTGTGGGCGTAGTTACCGGGTGCGGCAAGACCGCTGGTAATCAGGAAGAAAAAAACGCTCCCGCTGTGTCAAACAACGCTGCTTTCAAGGATGCGGAGGCAAAACTCATGGAAGCGCTGGCCCCGTTGCCAAAAGCAAGCAAGCAGTATAAAATAGCCGCCCTGGAAATAACCCTGGCCAACCCGTTCTGGGTAACAGTGAAAGAAGGTTATGAAGCGGCGGCAAAAGAATATGGGGTGCAAGTCGATGTATTGTCCGCCCCCAAAGAGGATGATGTGAATTCCCAGTTGGAAACTCTAAAAACACTTCTGGCCAAAGACTACAATGCCGTGGCGCTTTCCGCCATTACTCCCTTTAATCTTGTTCCCGGTGTGGCCGAGGCCACCAAAAAAGGGATTCCTGTTGTCGCGGTGGGTACAAGTATAGATGCAGAAGCAGCAAAAAACGCAGGCGCCAGGATCGAAGCATTTATAACCTCCGACTTTGAAGATCAGGGAAAAATCGGTGCCGAGTTCATTATTAACAAGATCGGTTCGGGCAAGGTCGCTGTTATCGAAGGTTTGCCGGGAGCCGCTCAGGGTGAAGCCCGTAAGAACGGGGCTAAAAAAGCTTTTGAAAGTAATAAGAATATTCAGTTGGTCTCTGTGCAGCCGGGCAACTGGGACAGAAAAACCGCTTACGACATTACCACCAACCTTATTCAGGCCAACCCCGATCTGAAAGGGATATTCCTCGCTAATGACGTTATGGCCCTGGGCGCAGTGGAGGCACTGAAAGCAGCCAATAAAAAGGACCAGGTTGTAGTGGTCGGCGTGGACTTCATAGATGAGGCCAGACAGTCTATCTCCAAAGGGGAATTAAACGCCAGCGTGGCCATGTCTCCGTATCTTTTCGGCAAAGGCGGCGTGATCCTGGCCCTGAAGGTGCTTGAAGGACAGAAAATCAATCAGGATATTTACTGGTCACCTCTTGCGCTGGTTAATAAAGATAATGTGAGCACCTTTGACGGGTGGAAATAGTATATCACATGTAAAGCCGGCGACAGAGCTTAAATCAGCTCTGTCGCCGGCCGTTTTTCGCTTTTAGAATTACGGGTGACGTATTATGCGGGAAGCAGAAAATGAGCAAAGTCTGAGATAGTCAGGTTAATTACAGGAGCTAAATCGACATAAAAGGCATCGGCCACAGACAGGTAAAGGAAATGGATAGAACAAAAAAACTCAAACAAACCATGATGCGGAATATCACACCAACGCTGCTTTTACCAGTGTTGGTGGCATTGGTAGTTGCCCTTGCGCTAAGTTCTCCCTTTTTTTTTAAGTGGGCTAACATCAGAAATATACTGGATCAAAGTACGCTTAATATAATAGTTGGAACTGGTATGACCTTTGCAATTTGTGCCGGGGGCTTTGATTTATCAGTGGGTGCCGTGGCGGCGCTGGCAGGGGTGGTAATGGCTCTGTCCATGCATGCGGGAATGCCGGTTATTATCGCGGTTAGCGCAGGCATAATGCTGGGTGTTATTGTAGGTCTGTTAAACGGTGGATTAGTGGCGTTTCTGCGCATCAACCCGTTTATAGCAACTCTGGCTTCCATGTCGGTGGTTCGTGGTTTAACCCTTATACTGACCGGCGGTATACCTGTATACGGCTTTCCCCCGGGTTTTACCTGGTTGGGCAGTGGAGCGGTATCTCATTTGCCCGTACCGGTCATACTTGCAGCTATAGTGGCATTGGCAGGGTTTATCATACTCAATAACACAAAAATGGGTTATTATGCCCTTTGTCTCGGTGGTAACAAAGAGGCGCTGCGCAGAAGCGGAGTTAATACAAATTTATATAAAGTTACTGTCTATGCTTTATGTGGACTTTCAGCGGCTCTGGCCGCTCTTATATTAACAGCGCGCTTAAACAGCGCTGACCCGCTGGCCGGTTATATGATGGAACTTGACACCATAGCTACAGTAATCCTTGGCGGCACGAGTTTGAAAGGCGGCAGGGGAACTGTGGGAGGAACAGTGCTTGCCGGACTGCTTTTAGCGGTTATCCGCAATGGTCTGACCATCAACGGCATAGCCTCTTATTACCAACAGCTGGTAATGGGCTTGATAATTATTATCGCGGTGGCAATTCCGGAATTAAGAACAATTTTTGATAAACGGAAGATGTGTCAATGAGGTGCAATCCCTTCTCAGCAGCGCCAGGACCACCTGATCATGGAAGTTCCCCTGGGTAAATTCATATTCTCTCAGTACGCCTTCTGGTTTAAAGCCTAATTTCTCAAGAGTATTAAGTGACCTGTTGTTTCCCACTGTAACAAAGGCTTCAAGCCGGTTCAGTTTCAGATCTTCAAAGCAATGGCGAATAACTGGATTCATTACTTCCTGTATGACACCCTGTCCCCAATATTCCCGGCCTAGCTCATAGCCGACTTCAGCACGCCGGTGCTCTGCTTTCACGTTGTGGTATCCACAACTCCCCATCACAACCCCGCTTTTTTTATCGACAATCGCCCAGCGCCTGCCTTCCCCTGTTTCCGGCAGGCTGTTTAACAACTCAACCATCTGTTGAGTTTCTTCGATACTTTTAAAAGAAATGTTCATATACTCAGTTACCACGTCATCCGACCAATAGCTGTGCAGCGTTTCCAGATCGCCTGCTTTTATTTTGCGAAGGGTAAAACGAGTGGTTTCCAGTTCAAATATCCGGTTCACAATGTTACCTCATTCGTATCAAAGTTTAAAAGAAGGTTCTTTGGCCACAGACGCGATTAGCTCCTTCGCCAGTTTTTCTTCCTCCGCTTCCCCGCTGACAGCGAGCCATACCGAGCCTTCCGCCCCGCAGACACCGCCCCCCGCCACAAGTTCGGCAGTTGCGCCTGAAAGCATAAAAATTGCCTCAATTTCACTGAGGACCTCCCCGGGAACCGGCAGGAGCCTTGCCCCGTGAGCGCCCGGCGCGTTGAGTTTCGCTGCCAGCTGATCAAGATTGCCTGAAATCCGCTTCTCCAATCCAACCGGCAGCAGCAGGCGCACCCGCCTTCCGACAACAGCCTGCAAAGAAGCGCCTATTGTGCCGCCCCGGCGGTCACCGATGAGTATAGCGGCCCTCTTTTGCGACAGGTCTAAAGAATTTGCGCCTTTCAAGATAACGTCGCCTTCCTTCAGGTCGTCGACAACATCGAAAATGGTTTTTCCCTGCCGCCATTCGCCCTTGACAATGACCACGTCACCGGGAAATCCTGTTTCATCCGGCAGCCTGCCCGTTTCGGTCGCGGGCATGTGGGGTGGAAGTGTTATGCCGCGAAAAAACCGCCGCCGGATAAATCCTTTTGCTTGGCCGGCCAGCGCCAGTACCTCCTCAGCAGCATACCCGTTTGTGGTTCCCGCGATTATTACAACAGTGCCGGAGCGGAGAGCCGCCTGGACCGCAGGGTGAGCGGCCACCGCTCTGGCGATCAGCCTTTTGCCCGCCGCCGGCGTGAGAACAACCTGGAACATTTTCTCCCCTCTTTCTTTTCAAAATCTAACACAAGGGTGCGGTTCTCATGTGCGAGAAGATTGGCGGGAAGCAAAGAAACAAAATCCATTATCGTGGGGCTTTAATATCTCTTCCTTATACCATTCATCCGCTGTTTTTTCCGCTGTCAGGTCGTAAAAGAGCTTGATTTCGTTAACCATAAAATTCTCCCTGGGACAAGGGACCTGTCCCTCTATCCCACCTCCTATACTGGCTTCCTGCCTTCTACTATCGCCACTACCCCGCCGCACAAGTTAAGGTAACGGGTTTCAGCCAACCCGGCTTGTGCAAATAGGCCCGCCAGCTCTTTTTGGTGCACAAAAGCCTTTGCAGAATCATGGAGATAGCCGTAAGCCTTTTTATTGCCGGAGAACATCCTCCCCATGGCGGGAATCACCCTGTTAAAACAAAGCCAGTAAAATTCCCTGAAAACCGGTGTCATCGGCTGGGCCATGTCAAGCGATACAATCTTCCCACCGGGTCTGACGACACGCACCATTTCCCGCACCGCTTTTAAAATATCAGGGACATTGCGCAGCCCCCAACCGACGGTAGCGCAGTCAAACACGTCATTTTCAAACGGCAGGTCCATGGCATCTCCCTGAACAAACTCTATAATGTCCTTGTACACAAAGTCCTTTATGTTCTGCCTGGCTACATCTATCATGTTTTCTGAAAAGTCGAGCCCCGTTATTCTTCCCGCAGGACCCGCCGCACGTGCCTGCTCCATCGTCAGCATCCCGGTTCCGCAGCAGACATCCAGGCCTGTTCCGCCTTCTTTAAGCTCAGAGCATTTGACCGCCAACCTTCGCCAGGACTTGTCCAGACCAAAAGTCATAAGTGTATTTATTAAGTCGTAGCTCTTCGCTATGGAATTAAACGTTTCGTGGACGTATTTCGCCTTATCATCACTGCCTGGTAAATTAGCCAAAAAGCTGTCCTCCGGTTATCCTTAAATTTTACATTGCCAGCTTGTCTTTCATGTCTATGTAAGGTTATAGAAACAATGTTATTAATATTTTCCATACATAGTCTTTATATCAAAAATTACCTTAAGTTAAAAATTATATTTTTACGTGGTAATTCCTTCCCTTTTTTTGAAAAATCCATTAATAGGTTTTTTAACGTGATGGTTTTTTGGTAATTATAAATCATGAGAAGGAGGCGTAAAAAATGAAAAATCCTAAAACCGACCCGCACCGCATGGAAGACCCCAAAAAGTGTGACGTGGCAATGGACCCGGAAGACATCCCTTTATTTTATTTTGGCGAAGATTCTGGCGCAACTGATAATGACTGGTGGCAATAAAGATAGTGCGGCAAGGGTAATCTCTTGCCGCATTATTGTTAATCATTTTACTGATTTCCAATCTCAGGTATTGCGTAACATAAAAATATTACGACTTAATATTTGTAGTTATTAGTAAACCAAGCCCACCCATTATGGCTATTATTGAACCCAAAAACCTGTATTTTATAATAGATTGTTCTAAATATATCAGGTAATTATTGGTATCCATACTACCTCCACTAGCCTTCATAATATTAGATATTTCACGATTACCTAAATCTATGCTGTTCATTAATATTACTAGTCCTATAACAAAAATAACACCAAAAATTATTAATTTCAGATTACTATTTTGCAAAAATATCTCCCCCATTTATGTACAGCGATAAATTAAAATTCATCAGTCTTTTAACTTTATCCCATAATATACAACCAATGTAATTGCATTAAGTATAATTGTAACAATAAGAAGTAATGTGGCGACCAATGCCACCGCATGAGAAGTATCCATAAGTGCTGACCAATCCTCTATCTTTACCAGATGATCGGACAAAATATAAACAATAATAATATGCAATATAAACCTCAAATGGTATTCGGCGTAATCTTATAATCCTGGTTTCTGAAAGCTAAACAAATCTGATTTGTTTATAATAATCCAGATTTATTTACTTTCTCTCCCGCCGACTGACGGGAGGCAGTGTCACAGGATTCAACTGCTGAGCTGTAAGCTTTCGCCTACATTCCGGGTGGCTTATGCCGCCGTCAGCCTTTCGGCTTTCCGTTCTGCCCGGAAGGGGGTGTTACCCACCGCCTGGGTTCTCTTGACCGTACGGCAACGGCCTTTCACCGCGTGTACCGCGCCGCACTCAACGCAAACTCTATGGCAAAGGGTTTACCCTGTTAACAGTCGTTTTCTGTAATGTTGCCAAGAAACCAGGCTATGCACCTCCTGTCTGGTCTGTTTTTTAATCACTGATATTATTGACTTCTTGATTGTGCTCCACTGTTTCCAGTTAGAGAGTTGTATAAAGCTGTCTTTTTCTTCGATAAATCTATTAATTAAAGATTTTGGCACTTTTTCTATGTTGTATCCAAGAGCCCGTTTTGCAATTACGTAACCGGCTGCTTCATGGTTTGATATGCCGTACTGTCGCTGGTATTTTAAAATGCCGATGGTGGATGTAAATGGTGGATTTATTTTGACCAACGGCACTCCGGCCCTGGCCGCAATGCGCTCTACTTTTTCTAAAAAGTTAGACCAAACAAAGCTGTGGCTCATCCTGTTGAATTTTGCTGTCACTGACTTGCTGTCTTTAAAGGCCAGAACTTCTACGGCCAGGGTGCTGTTTGACTGTTTTGCCAGTTCTACAACAAAGGCGGCGGTCTCTCCAATCAGGTTATCCCGCCGGTTACTTCGAGCGTAAGTCCACTCTCCTTGTGGTAACCACAGGCTTTCTCTGTACCGCCCCAGGCAATCTGCACGGGCTATGCCCAAACCGTTGGGGTTTGTGTCTACTCCTATTGTACCGTTACGGGCAGTGTAGACTTGAGGTATTCCTTCTTCAATGGTAACGTGAATATAATATCGTCCGTTCTTCCGGATGATTTCTACCTGGTATGCATCGCCGGTCTTAAGGTGGTTTAACACCATCTGCCTGTAATCGCACCCGTTCATTCTTCCGGTCTTTTTGGAGGGTTTATGGGCCAGGTAGACGGGAACGGTGACCCGGTTATACCTGATGACTTTACCTGTTTCATATGGTTCGGCGGCTATGTCCAGATAGATATCGCCGTCTATTGTATACAGCCTGGTGTTAAGGTTACGCCTTTGGTCTTGTCGCCTCTGGAGAGGTAGTGGTTGCTCCGGGCTTCCTGCCAATCTTCACGGGTTATATTGCCTTTGCACCGTTCTAAAAAGAGCTTTTTGCCGCCGAATACTACTGGTGGAATAGTATCGTCTTCTATGTATTTTTGTAATTTTGCCAGGCGGCGCTCTTCTTTGTCCAGCTTTTTAGTCAGGTTGGCTCTTTTCTTTTTTGACTGGGCTTTTTTTAAACGGTTATTGGTGTGTTCTACTTTCCTTCCTGCATTACTATAGTTTAATTTGAGCAGTTCTTTCTGCGATTTTACTGTTGCCTGGGCGTCGTACACGGCATCGTTGGCCTGGCGGGAATCCAGATTGAATTTCTCGGCGGTGGCCAACCTTATGTTCTGTAATTTCCACCCATCAAGTAGTCTCTTA
>CAZJGV010000034.1:0-19016 GCA_964545615.1 uncultured Pelotomaculum sp. | reverse complement strand
AAATGCACGTTTAACTATATTGCGGGATAAACTGATAAAAGGGATTCTTGAAAAAGTTGAACATGTCCAACTTGCCGGACACCCATCCATGCGACTGCCCAATAATGTCAACTTCATTTTTGAATATATAGATGGAGGAGCTATGCTATTAAACCTGGATATGCAGGGCGTAGCCGCTTCCAGTGGTTCGGCGTGTACCTCAGGTTCTGTTACCGCGTCACATGTGCTCCTGGCCATGGGTATTCCGCATCAGATTGCGCACGGTTCTCTCCGCCTGACTTTAGGCAGGAGCAACACGGAAAAAGATGTGGACGAATTTATTAACATAATGCCCCAAATTATTGAACGTTTGAGGTCAAGGGCTCCTCTTTGATCAGAAAAGGTTTTAACAGGCGGACTTGCTAATGGCCATATTAATAGGCAGAAATTATAAATACCATCGTAAACGCATATTTCACTTTATGGATTTGCTGGTGATAATATAAACACTAGAATAAAGATTCGGAATATTTATGATCTGGTGAATGGCTTAATAATTGAACATTGGAAAAGATGCTCCTGCCCATAGGGATGCACAGCCTCTTAATGGTGGTGAAAGAATATGAGTCAACCTGGGACGATGGTTATTATAAAAGGAGCAGACGAACTGGCCACGGGAATTGCTTATCGTCTTTACCAGTGCGGACTGGATGTTATTATGACTGAAAAAAGAAACCCGCTGGTGGTGAGAAGAAAAGTAGCTTTTGCCGAGGCGGTTCACGACTGTACGGTAACAGTTGAAGGAGTTAAAGCCAGCCTGGCCAGTACAGTAAATCATGCCATCGAATTGTTTGATTACAGGATCATACCTGTTCTGATAGATCCCGAAGCTGATGTTGTGAAAGAGCTATACCCGGAGGTAGTGGTCGATGCCAGGATGGCTAAGCGTAATCTGGGCACTACTATAGATGAAGCGCCCCTGGTAATCGGTCTGGGACCGGGCTTTGAGGCCGGGAGGGATGTCCACGCGGTTATTGAAACCTGCAGGGGGCACCGTATGGGCCGGGTTATTTACAGAGGCAGCGCAATTCCTAACACTGGCATCCCGGGAAATGTAGGCGGCTACACAGCTGAAAGACTTTTAAAGGCTCCCGTGGGAGGGGTTGTGAAGACGGTACGGTCTATCGGGGAACTGGTGAAAAAAGGAGATATAGTGGCTACCGTGGAAAACACCCCGGTTCAGGCCCAAATGGCAGGAGTGATAAGGGGCATAGTTAGAGATGGTGTCAGTGTACCCGAAGGAACCAAAATCGCTAACATAGATCCACGAAAGGATTTTGAATGGGATACAATTTCTGATAAAGCCCTGGCTGTGGGCGGTGGTGTCCTGGAAGCCGTGTTCAATTTTATAGCGATGGCGGAAAATAAGATACCTGGTGGAAAAAGCTTGATAGGGGAAATTAATTAACGATGAGAGTTTGCGAAGCCTTGGGGCTGAAAGAACGCGAAGTCATAAGCTTTATTGGAGGCGGTGGCAAGACATCCCTTATGTTTCGTCTGGCTGAGGAAATATCCGTTCAATATAATGTTGTTATTACCACTACCACCAAAATCTTTTTGCCCCAGCCTGATAAATATCCGCTGGTGATTTTAGGAGAGGAAGAGGCGGGGGAAAATGAACTGGCTGGTTATCTCCGGTCGGGATTGAAACCAGTGGTAGGATCCGGTCTGTTGGACAATAATAAGTTAAAAGGAATCACCCCGGGTCAGGTAAGGATAGTGCATTATTACGCAGACTATACGCTGGTTGAAGCGGGCGGCGCCAGAGGTCTCTCCCTGAAGGGGCATTTAGATTATGAGCCGGTTATTTCCAGGGAAACGACTTTGCTCGTGGTTGTAGTGGGCGCTGACATTATCGGGAAACCGCTGGACAGCAAATATGTACACCGTCCGGAGCTCGTTGCCAGGCGGACCGGCCGGGCGATGGGTTCTAAAATAGATGCGGCGTTGATAGCAGGATTAATTACTCATCCGGAAGAACTGCTGCGTGACACACCTCCTGGCGCCAGGGTTGTGGTGTTTATCAACAAGTCGGACTGCCTGACGGATGCGGCTGAGGTGTACCGGTTGGTTAAGCTGCTCCTGAGTAAAAAGATTGAAAAGGTGATACTGGGTTCAGCGGTGGGTGCGAACCCTGTTATGGATATATATAAATACTGCGGCGACACAAGAGCCTTTGCGGAGAATTATAAATCGACAGCAATCTCATAACTGTAAGCTGACTAATCTCCTGGTTTTGCTGTAAAGACTTTTGTGCCGCTGCAGAGGGTGGACTGAAACATGATTTCAGCAATCATACTGGCTGCGGGTATGTCTTCAAGAATGGGCAGCCCTAAACAACTGCTTAAATTGGAAGACAGGACTTTGATCCGGATTGTTACAGAAAATGTGCTGGCTTCATCAGTAGATGAAGTGCTGGTTGTGACAGGTTATCTGGAACAACGGGTGAGCGCCGCCATTAAAGATTTGCCTGTTAAAACCTTTCTTAACCCCTGCTATGAACAGGGTCAGGGCACGTCTCTGGCCGTGGGGGTCAAAGCGTTGAATGTCAAAACTTCCGCCTTCCTGGTCTTTATGGTTGACCAGCCCTTTATCACCGCGTCACTGATAAACACGGTGATCGGGGAGTTTGAAAAAAGAAGCAGCCTGGTTCTGCGCCCGGTGTACAATGGTCAGCCCGGCCATCCGGTAATATTCAGCTATGATTTGAGCGACCGGCTAAAACAGCTGGCAGGTGATGAAGGGGCGCGGCAGGTATTGAAGGAACTTGGGGACAAAGTGGATTGTTTCCCGGTGCAGGACGAGGCAGCGATTTTTGATATAGACACACCGGAAATCTATAACAGTTTAAAAATGAAGCTTGAAAAAAGAATTTAATTTTAAATATTTATACAAGCGTACCCTCAACTAAATACTCTACCTCTCTTTTCCTTTGACATGGATGCAACAAAAAGTGTCCATGTCAAGGGGCATCTTTTTTGTGGGGGACAGTAATTTAGCTGATGATTTTATAAAACAAATCTAGATAAGGCGCTGATGATATGCGGGAAGTGTTTTAATAAGAAGTGCTGGCAGTGCGCGCTGGATAAGCGATAATTGTCAACAATTAGAGATTATGCTGATGTGAATATAAAGCAACCAGGGTCTTTATATGAGACCCTGACAAATATAAAGGAAAAGACCGGCTTGCCGGTCTTTTCTGTTCGACAGGCAAAGTTTAACGAAAAAGGCCGAAAAGGATCTGAAACGTCAGATTTTGCTCTTCTCTCTTGCTTTTCTTGGCATGAAAATTCACCTCCGCATCTATGCTACCAAAGACACGGGGGCCTGTCGAACCAGGGGAACCGTCCCCCTGGTTTGGTTGCCCCCTGGGCCGCGGCGTCGGTTACGGAGGTCAGCCAGCCGTTGGCGTTGTAATTGTAGGTGGTGGTGTGGTTTAAAGGGTCGGTTTGGTTTACCAGATTGCCCATAAGGTCATAATCATAGGAAGTCTGGTTAAGGTTTGCCCTGTTATGGCTTTCTCTTCTGCCGGAGGTTTTTTTGCGGTTTAGGTAATCGTAGTCCTGGTACTGGGCGTGGCCCAGCGGGTGCACGATCTCGGTCATGTTGCCGCAGGGGTCGTAGTAGAAGCTATAAGTATGGCTCGCGCTTAGGGGCGGGAACTTCTCCCCATTCACTAGGTCACGTCGTAGTAGAAGCTATAAGTATGGCTCGCGGCGTCGGTTATTCCGGTCAGGCGGTTTAAAGCGTTGTAGCTTTTGGTTACGGTTACGTCTGCCGGGTCGGTTTCACTCACAAGATTTCCCACGGCGTCATAGCTGTAGGTGGTGGTGTTTCTCTTAGGGTCGGTTACGCTTATCACACCCCGGGTCCGTCGTAGCTGTAGCTGGTGATCTCGCCCCGGGGACCTGTGCTCATGGTGAGGCGGTTCTCTCCGTTGATCTGGCTGCCGGTGAAGCTGCCGTCCGGGTTATTGGTCCTTACCAGCCGGCCCAGGTTATTTAGGTTATCGGTATACGTGGAAGCAAAAAGTGTGTTCCTCTGCTTCTCCCCTGAATATCAACCACCTTACTTCAATTAGAAATATTTTCCAGGCAAGGCAAGAACCGTCCCCACTTGCTATTCTGAATCTGCGGGTATGTATTTTTTCACTTCTGTTCTAAACATAAGTTTTCCGCAATACTGACAAACTTGTGACTGTCCATCAACTATAAATTCTTTATTGCCACATTTTTTTCCGCACACTGCGTATGCTATATTAACCTCTTTTGGAAATTGCACACGCTCAACCTCAGGATAATCCTTAAGCTTATATGGTTTAAATAGCCTATTCTTGTTATTCATCTGCTTATCTCCTAACTATTTTTTACGGCACCGGTACTAAGTTTCTAGGTGGAAATAGTCTTGACCCTTCTGAAATAATTATATACACCGTTAATGCGCCCCCAGTCAACCCAGTAACCTGTTCTAATTTTTCCCGTGAAAAAGGTAATCGTTTACCGTCTTTGTCCCAACGTCCATCACTTTTTTCATCATCCCAATGCCCTCCTTGTGGACCTTGCCCTCTATCTACTCCTGTCCCATGGGATCTATCATGTCTCAAACATATGTTTTCTAGTATTTTTATGATTTTTACATCCACAGAAACCCCTGGAAATAGGGGTTCTTTCTTTTTGCCATGGATGAGGAGAGACTAAAAAGACAGGCTGAAAAGCAAAAAATGTTACCGAAATGTTACTGAATTTTTGGCCTACAGAGTAAGCGGGACAAGAGGTGCATGGGTTTTGTATAGACTTAAATTTAAAAATGTGCTATGTTCATAATGGGTGGTTACAAATGGAAAATCCTTTACCTTATCGGGAAGCCTTGTTGCTAAAATTAAAATACAGCAGGCGTTTTCAGGAGTGCTGTTATCTTATTCGGGAGGCATACCCAACGCTGAAGCGGGACCCCGGTGAATTTTCATTCGTTAATTTTATGATTAAAAGAAAAGACAGGTTTGATAGTTCTCACGACCTCCCACAGGTAAGGGATTCCTTGCGTAGGGGTATCAGAAGCGCTTGTTTCATAAATGGCATGGAGGATACACAGGACAATATATATTTAGTCTTTGCCTGCGTCGTTTATGGAGTACAAGCAGCCATTTCAAGAATAATGTCTTATGACACCAACCCTTATATGAGACTTGCGTTTCAAGAGAGGCCAACAGTAAACCCAAGAAAAGCAGAACTGGAGCAGATCAGAGATAGAATTGTTATAAGATACCTTCGGGGTTTATTGGAGTTTGGGAAAACAGCAGTGGATATATGTGGGGAAATCGATGATTATGTTGAACATGTGACCTGTGAGTTAAATAATTCTGGCTGGGGGCATTATTGCCACAACAAAAAAGATCCTGGCTACAGTGAACCTGTCTTTGATTATAAAACTAAACAGGAGTTGCCAGAAAGATTTAGATACATTCAGTATGAAATAAGAAAAGAACCAGAATATTTAATTCCTGAGCCTGCCATCATAAAGAATGTTAAAAATGCTATTTGGCGTAACCATGCCTTTTGGCGGATGAGGAGAGCAGGGAAGTCTGTGCGTCAAATAGGCGAGAAATGGGATAAACTGCATAATGATAGCGCTATAGCCGATGAGGATTCTGTCAAGAAGGCCATAAGACGGTATGAGGACAAATGCGGCAGCCTGTTAACCCGAAGCCCGGTCGCAAGGCTGAAAGAACTTCAGACGATACACAAAGACGCCAACAGACAGGAGGTTGCCAGGTAGTGTTTCTCTACAGAGGTGTGCAATAAGTTTTTCATAGGACAAAGACGCCAGGGGACGCTATGAAAAATATTATAGCGTCCCTGAGTTTTTTGTTTAAATATTTTAAGCTCAACATGAGCTTATTTTTTTTTGGAGGTGTTTTTCGTGGAAGGTATGGATTTGAAAGTATTGCGGATCAGGGCGAGAATTCCCCAACACAAAGTGGCGGCACGAATGGGTATTTGCGCGACGGTGCTAGCTTCGGTGGAAAACGGCAGAAGACCCGTGAAAGAAGCGTTCGAGAAAAGGGCGATTCAAGCAATTGAAGCCCTGAAGGAAGAAAGGGGGAGGCGGTAGCAGATGGGAAAAACATATTGGAGAGACAAGCCTACAATGAGTATCCCTGAGGCAGCGCGGATTTTGGGGATTTCCCGGAGCCTGGCCTACAAGATGGCCGGCGACGGGCAGCTTCCAGCGCTGAGGCTAGGGCAACGTCGCCTGATTATTTGTACGGCGGCAATAGCGCGGATGTTGGAGGGTGCCGGGGAATAAACAAAAACCCCGGCGCGGCATGCCGGGGAGGGAGGTGATAATGGATTGTCTGTAAACATTTTACCACATTCTGGGGATAACAACCAGACCCTGCAGGCGGCGCTTGAATACCTTCGGCGCGGGTGGTCGGTGATACCGATACATTCAATACAGAGCGGGCGCTGCACCTGCGGAAAACTAGATTGTGACAGCCAAGGGAAACATCCACGGATCCTGGATTGGACTAACCAGGGGACGACAGACGAAAAAACCATTCGCCAGTGGTGGCAGAGGTGGCCTGAGGCTAACATCGGCATTTTGACCGGGGAGAAATCCGGGCTGCTAGTTCTGGACGTGGATGGTACGGAAGGCGCGGACGCTCTGGCAGAGCTGGAGGCCACGCACGGACCATTACCTGAAACCATAGAGGCCATTACCGGGAGCGGTGGCAGGCACGTTTTGTTTAAATACCCGGTGGGGCGGTCCATACCCAATAAGGCCCGCTTCCAACCTGGTCTGGATACCCGCTCCAACGGCGGGCAGTTTGTGGCCGTGCCAAGCCTCCATTTAAGTGGCAGGCGGTACGCCTGGGACAGTGAGCATCACCCGGACGATATAACCCTGGCTGATGCGCCCGAATGGCTTTTGAAGTTGATGGAGACGAAGCCAGAGCGCCATGTTGCCAAACCTGTGGCTGATTACATACCGGAGGGTGAGCGTAACGCAACCTTGACCAGTTTAGCGGGCAGCATGAGGCGCAGGGGAATGTCGCAGGAGGCCATAGGCGCGGCGCTGTGGGCAGAAAACCAGGCGCGGTGTGTTCCACCACTGGAGCGGGCAGAAGTTGACCGAATAGCGGGCAGCGTATGTCAATACGCGCCGGCAGCGGAAATGCAGCGGGGTTTTAATCTTGAGGATAAAGAGGAACAAACATGGCCGGAGGACCTGGCAGCAGAAGCATTTTACGGCCTGGCTGGTGAAGTCGTCCGGGCAATCAGCCCCTACTCCGAGGCTGACGAAACAGCGCTGCTGATTAACTTTCTGGTGGCCTTCGGTGGTGTCGTTGGCGGTGAACCCTATTTTATGGCAGGACCAGACCGGCACGGAATTAACCTTTTCGCTGTGCTGGTGGGGGAAACCAGCAAAGGGCGAAAGGGCGCTTCCTGGGGTTGGGTGCGGGAGCTTTTCAAGGTCATTGACTTGGAATGGGCGTTATATAAAACCCCTGGCGGTCTATCCTCAGGAGAAGGGCTGATCTGGCAGGTCCGGGACAAGATCACCCAGCGGCAGCCAGTTAAAGACAAAGGCCGGGTGGTTGACTACGAAGAGATCGAAATTGACCCCGGCATTACTGACAAGCGGCTGCTGGTAATCGAAGCGGAGTTTTCGTCGCCGCTGAAAATGGCAACCCGTGTTGGAAACACCCTGTCCGATATTATCCGAAAAGCCTGGGACGGTGGAATTCTTTCGGCCATGACCAAAAATTCACCGGCACGGGCAACCGGCGCGCATATTTCGATTATTGGGCATATCACGAGGCAAGAGTTGTTGAAATATTTAACTGACACGGAGGCCGCCAATGGTTTTGGAAATCGCTTCCTGTGGTGCTGCGTGCAGCGTAGCAAGTACCTGCCGGACGGCGCGACGATGCCGCAAACAGAGATCAACGGGTTAGCAACGAAAATTAACGACGCCGTAATTTATGCCCGGCAAGCTGGGGAGATGACCAGGGACGATGGGGCACGGGATATATGGAGGGCTGTTTATCCGTCCTTATCAGATGGAAAACAAGGTTTATTTGGCTGCATGACCGCACGGGCGGAGGCCCAGGTTTTGAGGCTGGCGAGTTTATACGCGCTGCTGGACCAGTCAAATATAGTTCAGCGTCCACACCTGTTGGCGGCGTTGGCTGTTTGGGAGAGATGCGAGGCTTCGGCTAAGTACATTTTTGGAGACAAAACCGGGGACCCTCTGGCGGAGACCATTCTCGAAAACCTTCAGGGTGGACCACTGACACAGACTGAGATCAGCAACCTATTCAGCAGAAAAAAGTCTGCCGAGGCAATCGGGCGGGCGCTGCGTGACCTAAAAGCACAAAGCAAAGTTTTTGAGGTACAGGAGCAGACTTCTGGACGGTCCCGTACGGTTTGGGAATTGGCGCGGTAGCATGGGCGAAATAAGCGAAAAAAGCGAATTAAGTTTTAACACCCGGACCTTTTTTCCCTTAATTCGCTTAATTCGCCATAGAAGGAGGTAAAAAAATGGGACAATACCTCAATATAGCCAAGAGTATTATTTGTTCACGCAGACCCGCTGAGAAAAAAGCGGTCTGCCCTGCACCAAGAGCCCAAACACAGCAGGGGGGGCTGACCCTGCTGGATGGAGAGACCTGCACCGTCAGAGGTAATGTCGTAAACATTTATCACATGCGGCCTTCCTGCCTGGATGCTGGACATTGCCTGGGGTTGACGCAGGAAACAGACTGCAGCCTCTACCCTGTGCGGTCGGGCTGGTGTCGTGAGAGACTAAAATAACCCGCTATGCGGTTGACATAGAGGCCCGCCTCCAACCCTACCCCCGGAGGCGGGCGTACATAAAAATGTGAGGTGAAAAGATATGGAAGAAAGAGCGGCTTACCGGGTGATACCACGGACCCCAAAGAGTGAAGTGCGGATACAGTGGGCTGAGTATAAAGGGCGGGATTATGTCAACGTCCGGCTTTATCGGAACATGATAAACAAGGAGACTGGGATCAGGGAGTGGTTCCCCACTAAAAAGGGAATAGCGATCCCATTGGAACAGCTAACTGACTATATAACTGTCCTGCAGGCCATAGCTGCTGACCTGGACCCTGCTGATAACGTCCAGGAGGATCCGGAGGCGGAGGCCAGGGCGCAGGCAGAAGCGGAGGCCCGGCCCGTAGATAAGGGCTGTCAGACCTGTAAGCGTCAGTGCAAGCAGACCGCCCAGGTGATTGGATGTCTGCGGTATGAACCCCTGGCGCAGAAAGGCAAGGTTTAATAAAAACAGTCTGCCAGGGCAGGCAAACAGCGGGGTACAAGGTGTTGGTGGCCGAGTTTTCCAACGCAGTAGGGGAACAGCCCGGTAATAGCTGAAAAAACCTTTAGCGGTATGGACTGCAGGGTTTGAAACATTGACTTTTCGGACGCAGTAAGGGGGTGTATTTTGATGGCAGATATTGAGCAAGAAATAGCTGATTTACTTGATGAAATCGACATAAACTGGCCCGCTATTGAACTGGAGCTTGCCGAATTGTGGGCATGCTGTGAAAAAGAGTGGCCCGCTATTGAGCAGGAGGCCGAAAAAATGTGGATGGCGCCAATAGGTTACACCCTAAAAAGGGAACCGAGCAAAACAACCGAGCAAAACAACAGAGAATAATCCAGAACAACAGACAACAGAAAAACCGGACAAAATAATCGAAAAAACCGGACAAAAAACCGGATAAAATGGTTAAAATGATGCGTTTTACACCCTGACCAAACCTGACGCGATTCGCGAAATAACCCCATGAACAAAAACCTGTCTAAGAAAGGAGTTATGACCATGAGAATTACTGCGGAAGTGAAAAAAGGAAACAAGACTGTAGCGGATTTGATAGTTGAGAAAACACACATTTTTGACCTTGCAATACAGGGCTTGGTTACAGCCCATCAGCTAAACGGAGAGCATATAGACGCTATCGAGGCTATGATAATGCTGCAGGTGGATGATTTCTTTGTCACCAGGCACGAGCAGACACTAGAGACTGACTGTGTAGCTGCCAACCGCAAAGGGTTATATTTAGCATAGCCAGTCCGCTCCCCAGAAATGGGGTTTAACTTTAGGACAGGGGGATTTCGCCCAGTCCGATTTCTGCAACTCCTGGCGTACAGGGTTTAACTACTACAGAAAACTCCAGGTGCATTACCATAAAATAGACACAAGGGGGCATTGCAAATATCATGCCAGTAAAGGGAAAATATATTTTGAGTATTTATCGCCTTCCACTAATTGGATGGAACTAAATTTCTGGAAAACTGGAAATTGCCGCTCCCGCTTACAGCCACAAGGGACACAGGTTTTTAGAGTAAATATTATATAGTAAATTGGAAATTGGCATTTATTTCTAAAACCCCGGAGGCGTTGATATTGCTAGGTTTTTAACTGGAAAAAGTGTAAGGGCTAGTTTACATAACACCTATTATCGGAACATAGCTGGAAATAAGTAATGTAAGTAACTGTTGTGATATAGCGTAATAAATAGTAATATATATTCAGGAGGTGGTTGCATGGATAATGAGTACTTAACAGCGGATGACCTGGCTAAAATGTTTAACTTAACCCCTCACGGTATACGAAAGTTAGCCAGGGAAGGGAAGATACCAGGGAAGCAAATCGGCAAAGCCTGGCGCTTCAAGAAATCAGAGATTGAAGCATGGTGGGCAGGCGCTGAACTGGAGCCGGCGAAACCCGCGCTAACAGTAAAGGAAATCCTGGACAAAAAATTAAGACCGAGGAAGGAGGATAAATAATAAGAGCAGGAAGGACACCCTGACAAGTAACCCCTTCCTGCACACAGTAGCTGCCCGGAGGCAAAACCACCACCTCTATTATATCCTCCTGGGCGGCAAGAAACAAATTTGAGGAGGGTTCAACAATGGCAAAAAAGGTTATCAATCGGACAGTTTACAATACGGAAACGGCAGAATTAATCCACGAGTGGTGGAACGGCTACGGGACCGGCGACTTCAAGCACCTATCAGAAGATTTATACCGGACCAAGAAAGGTAACTTCTTCATCCTGGGCAGCGGTGGCGCCATGACGAAATACAGCGTCGACTGCGGCAACAATTCAACAGGCGGTAGCAGTAACAACATCATACCGATTGACAGGGAGACTGCTATTGACTGGCTGGAGCGGCACGATGGCAGCGAGAAGATATTAGAGCTATTCCCTGATGAACTGGAGGAAGCGTAAGACAGAACCCCACAGGAGGCCGTCAGAGCGCCGCAAAATAGTTTTGTACCTGGGGAAGAAGTAAATCAGCAGGGGCGGGCGCTGGCCCGCCTCATACATAAAACAGATCGCCTGGAGGTGGCAAAAGATGCGCGGGACCGTTATTAAAAACAAAGGCAAGTTGGGCGACACATATTCCGCTATGGTTAGAGTGCCGGACCCGGTGACAGGCAAGGAGAAGCTAAAAAAGAAAACCTTTAAAGGCAAAAAGGAAGCTGACGACTGGTTGACCGAAACCATTAATGCAGTTAACCGGGGGACCTACACAGAGCCGGCTAAAACGACAGTGCGAGATTGGCTTACTGACTGGCTGAAATCATACGGCAAGCAGAACCTGGCGCCTACCACCTACCAGGGATATAAAATCATAATCGAGAAACACCTTATACCGGAGCTGGGCGCGATCGCGCTGAGAGACTTAAAGCCAAAGCATATTAGAGACTATTACACAAAAACCCTTGAGAGTGGCCGGAGGGACGGCAAGGTGAAGGCCCTGGGCGCTAGTTTAAGCCCTACCACTGTAAGCCAGCACCACAGGGTATTAAGGGAAGCCCTGCAGCACGCGCTAGAGCTTGAAATGATATATAGGAATCCTGCCGATGCCGTCAAGCCTCCGAAGAAGGTAAAGCACGAGATTAACTTTCTGCCGGCGGAGGATGCTAATAAAATCATTGACCTATTCAAAGGAAGCTATATGTATATGCCTGTGTTCCTGGCAGTGACGACCGGAGCCCGGCGCGCGGAAATACTGGGGCTGGCCTGGAGTGACGTTGACCTAAAAAAGGGGATCATCAATATCAGGCGCGGCCTATATATCACAAAGGAGCAGGGGTTATTCTTCAAGGAACCAAAGAATAAAACCAGTAAACGGGCAGTAGCCATATCTCCCACGGTGGTCAGAGTGCTAAAGGCACACAAGACGGAGCAGAAAAAGACTAAATTATCTTTTGGTAAGAATCACGATGAAAAGGATCTGGTTTGCAGCCTGCAGGATGGCCAACTCATTCACCCGTCAACTGTGACAAAAATGTTTCAGGTAACAAGCGAGGCAGCAGGCTATAAGATCACATTTCATCAACTCAGGCACGCGCACGCGAGTTATTTACTGCAGCAAGGGGTTCACCCTAAAGTTGTATCTGAAAGGCTGGGACATTCAAATATAGCCATCACGATCGACCTTTATTCCCACATAGCGCCAACGATGCAGAGGGAAGCGGCTGACGGCCTGGACAATATCCTATTTAAAAAGGGAAAATAAAAGCAAATGTTACCGAAATGTTACCGAAAACGAAAATTAAGCAAAAGGAAAAGGCTTCCAAAACGCTGGAAGCCTTGTTTTCATTGGTGCGGGCGAAAGGACTTGAACCTTCACGGGTGTTAACCCACTGGATCTATCATCCCATGTATAGTCCCCATTTGCTCCTTCCCAGTAACCTTCAGGATTCCATTTAGGCTTTTTCCCAGCCAAGTTCGACGGTAATTGAGGCCACAAAGTAGGAGGAGTTTTGCCAGGCTTTCGAGCAAAATTCATTATACTATTATTAACCGTATTTATTTCCGAATCAATGCTTTTCTGTCTAATATATTGATACGAGGGATCATCGACTTCCACATCAAGCGAATTAATCCGCGCCATATATTTAAGAGAAGGATCATCTTCTTCAGGGTCGTATTCCTCGGCACTATGCCCCGTCGGATCCACATAATTCACCGGGTTGTTGTTGCAGTAAGTGTAAAGGTTCCGCGTCCAGGGCCGGTAAATATCCCCCCTGTAGCTGTCCCTGGTGATGAATCTTCCTATATCTGGATTATAATACCTGGCCCCCATCTGGTAAAGCCCTACCTCGCTGAAATACGGGGCGCCGGTAAAGGAGAAACGCATTATATCACTATTGCCGTTATTAAATCCGTATGATTCATACCTTTCCATCTTTGTTTTTTCTGTTTCTTTGCCGTACAGGCCCATTACCGTGCCGAGCTGGTCACAAAAAGTGTAGTAGGTATCTCTCTCGAAATCAGCGTGAATACGTCCGTCCACATTATTCTCGGAATTGTACATGCTGAGCAGTTGTCCGCCGCCTGTTCGCGTGTAGCAGGCGATTAAAGCGTTTGTGCCGTCCAAGTCGGCTATCACCTGGTCGCCGGCATAGAGATAAAATACCGAGTCCCAAATTAGATCATCGCCTATTTCCGTATTGACCACCTTCATCAGCTGCCCGTCACCGTTGTAGTAGAACTCGCTGCATTTGGTGTCGTTTGAGGGTCTAATATGTTCATCAACCTGGGTCAGCCTGTTTTCCCGGTCAAACAGCCTGTCCACCGTATAGCCGAGGTACATATATCCAGATTTACGATAGTTGTTAATTACATTTTTCTGGTTTCCGTTGGCGTCATACTCATATTCGTTCACGTAGTCGTTGCCTGATTCGGCTTCATAAGTCAGGCAGTTGGTGCTGTTGTAAGTGTAGGAGATATTTTTATCGTTAGCATTTTGATATGTATCATACAAATAATGAACACGGTTGCCCGCCGCGTCATAGGTATAGTTAATATCATAATCGTAGTAATCATTTGAATTAAACGATGACTGTGCCAGCCTGCCCAAGCTGTCATAGGTGAAAGTATGGGTGTTTTCACCTAAATCACCATACAGAGAATCATCGTACCTCTCCTGTGCTATGTGAATGCAGTTGCCGTTGGCGTCATACTGGAAGCTGGCCCGGTTGTACCTTTCCAGGGCATTGGTATAATCAAAGCTCGTCATCTGGTCCAAGTCGTTATACGTATATTCGGCGGTTCCTCCCTCGGGGTAATTTATGTTTGTTGTTTTACCGTCAGCGTCATGTTCAAAAGTGATCCGGTTTCCTTTAAAATCAGTGATCGCTTCCACACTGCCGGTATTGTCATATTCATAAGCTACCGAGCCGAAAGAGGTTCCCATGCTGACGCGCCTGTTGGCGCCGTCATAGCTGTAGGTCACTTCTCTGCCCAGGCAGTCCCTTACCTCAAGAAGATTACCGTTTAAGTCATACTGGTAGGTACTGGTTCCTATACCGTCCACCATCCCAATCCGGCGGCCGGCCTGGTCGTAGCTGTAGGTTACCGGAGGAGTGGTGGGAGTTGAAAGATAGGTCTTGCCGGTTAACCTGCCCATGCTGTCGTAAGCGTAGTTGGTGGCGCGGCCCGCGGCGTCGGTTTGAGACGCCGTTCTGTTTGCGGCATCATAGGTCCAGCTGGTGCTGGTATTATCGGCCAGGGTTTCGGTTAACATCTTACCCACATTGTCATAGTAGTAATTGGTAGTATTATTCCTGGCGTCGGTTACGAATTCTAACCAGCCGTTGTCATAATAATCGTAGGCAGTGGTGAAGTTTAAGGCGTCAATTACATATTTTAACCGATCGTTGGCATCGTACTTGTGGGTAGTGGTGTGGTTTAAAGGGTCGGTTTGAACTACGCGATATTTAATAGTGTCATCGTCACCGTCATCGTTATAGTAATAATCATAGGAAGTCTCGTTAAGGTTTGAACCGTTATGGCTTTCTCTTCTGCCGGAGGCTGTCTTGCGGTTTAAGTAATCGTAGGTCTGGTACTGGGCGTGGCCCAGCGGGTGCACAATTTCTATCATGTTTCCGCATGAGTCATAGTAGAAGCTGAAGGTATTGCTCGCGGCGTCGGTTACTCCGGTCAGGCGGTTTAAAACGTCGTAGCTTTTAGCCACGGTCACGTTCTCCGGGTCGGTTTCACTTAAGAGATTTCCCACCGCGTCATAGCTGTAGGTGGTAGTGTTCCCCCTGGGGTCGGTTACGCTTATTAATCTGCCGGCCCCGTCGTAGCTGTAGCTGGTTATCTCTCCACGTGGACCTGTGCTCATGGTCAGGCGGTTCTCCCCGTTGATCTGGCTGCTGGTGAAGCTACCGTCCGGGTTATTTGTCCTGGTCAGCCTGCCCAGGTTGTCGTAATCGTAGGTGGTGGTATTATTTAAAGCATCTTTCATAGAGGTGATTATGCCAATGTTGTTGTAGGTGAAAGTGGTGGTATGGTTGTTGGCATCGACGATGCTGGTCAGATCGCCGGGGGTAGGTTCGTCATAGTTGTAGGCGGTTATATTGTTTTCGGGATCTTTCGTCTGGATTCTTCTGCCTTTACTATCACAGGCATAGTCGGTAATGAAATTTAAATCGTCTGTCACAGTATCTAAGTTGCCGCAGCTGTCATAGCCGTAGGTAATGGTGGTGTTATTTGGCCGGGTCAAGGTTATGGCAGGTTTAGACTGTTATAGGTTGCGGCGTAGTTTTCGGAACTAATGCCATCGCTTATGGTTTTGGTCAACATGTTGCCCATGGCGTCAAAGGTGTAACTGGTGGTTACTCCCCTGGGATTGGTAATGGAGGTGGGGTTGAAGTTGCTGTCATGAGTAAATGTGTAATTCTGGTTTAAAGCGTCGGTTATCCCAGTTACCACTCCATTGGCCGGGGTGAAGGTAAACCTGGTGGAATTACCATTGGCGTCGGTTACCGTCGCCAGTCCGTTTACCAGGTCGTAGTTGAAGTGGGTGGGGTGGCCCATGCCGTCAGTTATACTGACTGCCCGCCCATTCAAGTCGTAGTTTAAATGCTGCTCGCTTCCCGCCGGAGAGGTTATGCGGGTTAAATTATGGCTCTGGTCGTAATAGAAACGGGTTATATATCCTTCGGGGTCGGTTACTGAAGTTAAGTTTCCTGAACTGTCATAGCCGTAGGCAGTGGAAATGTTCCTGGGATCGGTTATGCTGTCAATCTTATTGTTGGCGTTATAGCCCAGGCTGATGTTTCTTTCCGCGGTATCGGTGATACTGCTAAGTCTGCCGCTGGTGTAGCCGTAGGTTATGGTGTTGTTATTGAGGTCGCGCATGGTCAGCAATCTGCCGGTCGGGTCAAAGTGGTAGGTGATGTTTTCCTTGCTGCAGATGTCATAGGTGTTATCGGCGTTTTTGGTTAAACGCAGGTAGCTGCCGGCCTGAGGCTGATAGATACCTGCATTATAGCTGAAGGTTTCTTTATATCCGTCGCCGTGACTGAAGGTTACTGAATTATCCGGGTTGATGGTTAAGCCCTGGGTGAGGTTGGCGCTCCAGCCCCAGCCGAATACCCCATCGGTTTTGTCCATGCTGTTATAGGTTCTTCTTATAGAGCTTACGAGCTTATTGCCCGGGATGAGGCTGTCGGTATAGCTTAACACCAGGTTGCCGTTACCCATGTTGACCATACTGTCTGCTCTGGGGATATCCAGCTGGGCGTAGGAATAGAAGGACTTTATACCCAGCCTCTGGCCGCTTTCATCAACACTGCCGCCGCATTTCACCGCAGCTTCGTTGGACGGACCGCTTTCACTGTTATCAGGCGCCAGGGTGGTTACCAGGTAGTAGTAAGTGGTGTTAAGAACCAGTCCGGGGCCGTTGTCGGTGTATGAGGTCTGCGCAGCGGTGGCTATTCTTTTATCGACTGACGGGGTAAAGCCGCTTGCCGTATGCCGGTATATTCTATAGAAACAGCGCTGGGTGGGAGAAGGGCTCCTCCAGTTCAAATAGATCTTGCCGCTGCTGTCGGATGTGGCGCTCAAGGCTGAAGGCGGCTGAATACTGCCGCTGTACAGCAGTGATACTTCATTGGAGGGAGCGGATTGGGCGCCGCTGTCGATCTTTACGGCGGTGACACGATAGTAGTAAGTGGCGCCGCTGTTCAGGTGGCCCTGGTCGGTGTAAGCGGTGTTTCCCAGGGCGCCGGCAATTTTTTTAGATTCTGTCGGGGTTATGTTGGGCGCGGTGTCGCGGTAGATGTTGTAGGTTACTCTGCCGATATTGACAGGGTTCCAGTTTAATTCCACCTGGCCGTTGCTCAGGGTGGCAGTCAAACCGGCAGGGGCGGTAAGGGGATTTGTAACTGTCACGGTGTAATTGTTGTCTGTTATCGTGCCGGCGTTGCCGGCCAGGTCGTAGGCTTTTACCTTTAAGATGTACTGGCCGTCCGGATACATGGCGGTAGGCCAGGTCAGCTGGTAGGGAGACTGGCTGACAGTACCCAAAAGCTCATTATTGGCGTAGAATTCCACCCTGTCTATGGGAGAAGCGTCGTTTACGTTGGCGGCTATGCCGACGCTGCCGGACAGTGTGCTGTTTTTGGCGGGGGAGGTTATACTCACGGTGGGCGCGGTGGTGTCTGCCGTGTAGGTTACTACCAAGGTTCCCGAATATATAGAGAAAAGGTGCCCATCAATATCTATGTTATCTATTCCTTCATTGGCTGACTTTAACAGCACTCCATAATTAGGGGTTATGCCTTTCACCCAGTTTGTAACCAGCGGGGCGATATTTACAGTCAAATAGTTACTATATGATTGACTGAGTGTATAGTATGTTGTTGCATAATCTCCGCCTGACTGGTTCCAGAGCTCATTAAACTTAGCATTGCTGTAGCTAACTTCGTTTTCCAGCCACTCGGTGGTTATTTGATGTGCCCTTATGTCGGTTTGAGGTGCATATTCGTAATACAGTCTTAAGTATGCTGAACTTATATTTCCCTGCGGCAGTGAGGATATATTAAATTTAATTAGTCCCCGGTTTTTCGTGATACTATAATATGTTCCCACAAAAATATCTGAATTACATCTTTCATCCGGGTCAGGTTCATTGCGACTCTTTATGTATGTATCCATGCTTTCATTTTCATCCGGAGCTATGGTGATGGTCGGGTCTATGGTCAGGGGGTAATCCTCTTTAGCCAGCTTTTCCTTGTCAATTTTCAAGGTGTACTCGATGCTGTTGTTAGCGCCTTTTTCTATCTTTACGGTTACCGCGTCAGTCGGCTTGCCCTGCGCTGTTACCACAGTGAGGGGGTTAAGGTAAAGTAAGGCTTTTTGTTCATTATCCGCGTAAAAGTCTACTCTGCCGCCTGCGCCTTTCTGCCAGGTTAAATTTCCGGTTTTAATGGTAAAGCATATCTCATCCGGGGCGCCGGCATCTTTGATGATAATGTCTTCCTTAACCCCGTTATCTACTACCAGGTAGTTTATATCGACCGACTCCAGTACTTCGTCATAGCTTATTTTACTGTTATTCTTCGCGGCGCTGATGTCAGCTTTCTTTTGGTCCTTTAACTCCAAGGAAATGCTTTTTCCTTTGTAAGTGAAGTCTAAGAGGTTATTCTTCAGTTTGGCGGGAAAGGTTGCTTTAAAGCGGTTGTTTTTGTTCTGGTAAAAGTTTTCCTGGCTGCTTTTTAGCTCTACCAGGGAGTTGTCGATTGCCGGCCCGGGGTTTATGGTCAGCTCCGCGGTGATGGACCCGTCTTTGTTTTTATAGAATTTACAGTCATGGGTGTTCAGGTGCTGCAGTTCGGTTCTTTCCTCTACAACCTTCTCTTCTTTTTGCTTTTCTTCTTTGGCTTTTGCTTCTGACGGAGCGGCCTGTAATAGTGCTGTGATTATTGAACTGATTAAAAACATTAGCAGCAGCAACCGGGCTAATCCTCTTTGCACAACTGTTCCCTCCTTTTAATTCGTTGCCTTGGAACAATGAAAACCACGCAGATTCGTTAATTAGGCTTTTTGTTCCAAAAGCAATGTTCCGCCCGGTAATATGCGCTAGCAGGGGTTTACGAAATAAATAGTTTTAGCCCCATTTTTCAATAAATCGGTC
>CAZJGV010000033.1:14752-19952 GCA_964545615.1 uncultured Pelotomaculum sp. | reverse complement strand
ATTCCTCGGCCCCAGAGACATACATCGGGGACATTCCTCGGCCCCAGAGACATACATCGGGGACATTCCTCGGCCCCAGAGACATACTCCAAATAGAGGTGTGTCCCCTTTCCTCTGTCGGAGGTGTGTCCCCTTTCCTCTGTCGGAGGTGTGTCCCCTTTCCTCTGATGATGATGTGTCTCTATTCCGCTTTCAGAAGCGTGTATGCCCCAAACCATGATTCAAGTATAGCCGGTCCCTGATTTAAGCTTTTTCCGGCTGAGTCAGCATCTCTCCGCTAATATATCGATAAACTGCCTTGCGGTACGTCCGGACCACCCGTTATGCCAGAACGCCCATAACAGTGCCCTGCGCTTTAAGAAAAAATATTCTTCAACTTTTGGCATCTTCCTTTTACAACTTGAAACTAAAGCCGCCATAATACCATAGTATGGTATAGATTAATACTTACGGGGTGGCTTTAAATGAAACAGCTTAACAATACAGGGGAGATTATATACGCTCTCAGCAGTAATATGGTTGCCCAGATATACTGGATCAAGAGCTGTCAGATCCTCCGCCCGGGCCACAGGGCGGACGGCGCCATTGCCAGATACCCGGACCAGGCCGGGGTGATGCCATATTTCTCTAATTTCGCCGCCATGGCCATGCTTGAAGATCCTTCCTGCTTCCCTTTCGTGGAGCGCTACCTGGACTGGTACCTGCGCCACCTGGAAAGGAACGGCACCATCCGTGATTACAGTTACGATAAGGATCTAAATTTCAAGGCTGCCCGGCCGGATTCCGAAGATGCCTATGCCGGTTCCTTCCTTTCCCTGGCTAATAATTACCATAAAAAGGCCGGACAGACAGGCTGGGTCAAGGCAAACCTGCCTGACCTAAAAAGAGTGGCCAGAGTGATCATAAATCTAATGGACCGGGACGGCCTGACTTTTGCCCTGGCCAGTTACAGGGTAAAGTATTTGATGGATAACTGCGAGGCATACAGGGGACTGGCGGACTTTGCCGAACTGCTGGCTGATCTGGGCGACCGGGAAGCTTCGTATTTTAAGGCCATGGCGGAGTCTATAGCCACCGGAATCGAAAGGTCTCTCTGGAACCGGCTGAATTTCTGCTACTATCCCAGTAAAACAGGTTGGATCAGGCCGGGCGTCAACTTTAAAAAATTTTACCCTGACGCAACCTGCCAGATATTTCCCGTGTTGTACGGTTTAATTAAACCGGACCAGGAAAGAGGCGCCCGCCTTTATCAACTTTTTAACGATAACCAGACAAACTGGCTAACTATTAGGCCCCCGGATTATCCCTGGATGATCCTGGGCCTTTACGCCTGTCTGCACGGTGATTACAGCAAGGCTTACGAAAAGGTCCGTAACGCCCGGGAAACATATATCGATACCAAGTCCGGCAACTGGTTCTGCGCCGAGGCTGCCTTCTTTATCTTTACCTGCGCCAGGCTGCTATGTGATCGGGAAAAGTGGCTTTACCTGTAGAACTGCTTTTGGATAAAAGAATCTGACAGGATTCACAGGATTGTTGAAGATTAACAGAATTCAATAATATAATTAAATCAATCTTTGATCTTGCTCTCATGAACGAGACTTTCATGGGAAAATATGATAAGATTTTATATAATTTTGGCAACTTAAAGGAGTAAAAATGGGATACACTGTTTATCTTGAGGCCGCCGCCAACCTGGCCAGGCAGGCGGGTGAAATAATCAGGGACAAGTTCGGCGGCAAGTTTGAGAGAGACTACAAGTCCTGCCCGTCAGATCTGGTAACAGAGGTCGACCGTGCCTCTGAAACCCTGATTATTACCGGCCTGCGTCAGAAATTTCCCGGTCATGAGATTATCGGTGAAGAAAGCAGCGGCACGGCGGTTATAGCGCCGGGTGGTTACGCCTGGTGTGTCGACCCGCTGGATGGTACAACCAACTTTGTTTATGGCATACCATTCTGCAGTGTTTCAATAGCTCTTATTCATAACGGAGAAGTTGTGGCCGGAGTGGTTTATGACCCTCTCCGTGACGAGTGTTTCAGCGCCGCCCGGGGTTGTGGGTGCTTTTTAAACGGTAAACCCGTACGGGTAGATCCAACGCGAAAAATGCTGAGTGAAGCCCTGCTGGTTACCGGGTACCCTGAAAATAAATCTTACAGCGGACGGCTGCTCAGGGTTGATTACCACAAAGTAGCCCAGAGTTGCTCAAATCTCAGGGCGCTTGGCTCCGCCGCCCTTGAACTGGCCTATATAGCCTGCGGCAGGCTGACCGGCTTTTGGGAAAACCCGCTCATGCCCTGGGATGTGGCGGCAGGGTCACTTCTGGTACAAGAAGCAGGCGGCAGGGTCACAAACATCGACGGCGGCAAACTCAGCCTGGAGCGGTACCTGTCCATCGCCGCGTCAAACGGGCTGATCCATGAAGAACTCCTGCATATATTATTGCCAGGAAGTTAAAGGAAAGACTATATTATCAGCCCCAAGGCAAAAAACGTTATCCAGTACCAACCTGACTGATAAACGGTTTTTTGCTTTTTTTTGTACCTTTTAAAATTTATGGACGCTAAAGAGAGCATAATAATGTTAGCGCATTCACTCTTGCCGTAATTCTTATATAATAAAGATAAATATTTTAGCAAAAATTGGCGGTGGGTAAAATTCGCAACCAGAAAACACATCCTGAAATGCCTGCGGCGATAATCGGCAATTCAAAAATGCTGGCCTGTCACAGAGCTAACGGGGAAATCTTCCGGCTTTTCTGGCCTCATATAGACTATGGCCAGCACCTCGGCCACTTTTGGCCGGGTATCAGGATAGCTTATCCTGAATGGCAGGGTTTCACCAAATGGTTTCACTTAAACATCTGGGAGTCCTCCCAGCATTATCTGGAAGACACAAACATTCTGGAAACTACTTTCTCCAGCCTCACGCACCACCTGACCGTGGTACAAAAAGACTTTGTTTTCCCGCAGCATGATATCCTGGCCAGATATTATGTGCTTAAGAACGAAGGAGAAAAGAGCGAAAAAATTAGTTTCTTTGTATATTGCGCCTTTGACATTGAGGAATCATCCCTTTATGACGGCGCTTATGTTGATTTTTCCAACAGCTCCCTGGTGTTTTTCCGGAGAAACATTTACCTGGCCCTGGCCGGGGCCGGCTATCCGCTGGCCGGTTATCAGTGCGGCAGGCGGGGTGCTCCCTCAGACCCGTACCAGGATGCTTCCAAGGGCTTTTTATGGGGAACCCGTGACAACATCTTGCAGAGCGCAGCCAGTATGGCCTGGGATCTGGGCGATCTTCAGCCGGGCGAGTCGAAATCTTTTGCACTATACCTGGCGGCGGGCCATAAAGAAAACCAGGTGCGCTCACTTTTGGCCGAGGCTGCTTCAAAAACCGGCAGTAAGTGGCTTGAAAAAACAAAGCAATACTGGCGGGGCTGGTTGGGGCCGGATGAGCAAAACGGGAAATCTGAGCACCCGGCTTTCAGGAGATCCCTACTTACTATGAAATTACTGTCGGCTCGGGACACCGGCGCCTCAATCGCCGCACCTGAATTTGATCCCTGTTACCAGGCCAGCGGCGGGTACGGTTACTGCTGGCCGAGAGATTCCGTCTATATCACCGCAGCCCTGGACGAAGCGGGGTTTTCTGACCTTGCCGGCAGATTTTACAGCTTCGCCGGGTCAATCCAGGAACCGGACGGAAGCTGGCAGCAGCGTTATTTTACAGACGGCGCGGTCGCTCCCGGCTGGGGTAAACAAATCGATCAGGTTGGCTCGGTATTATGGGGCTACCGGCATCATTACAAGCTTACAGGAGCTGCTGACTTTGCGGCTGAAGTTTGGGCCTCCCTGGAGGCGGGAGCGGCATATCTGGCCAACAGTATTGAGGAAAACGGGCTCCCTGTTCCCAGCTTCGATCCCTGGGAAGATGAACTAGCCCAGGGCACTTACTCAGCTGCGGCGGTTTACGCCGGTTTAAAGGCATCTTCGGAAATGGCAGCCCTGAGGAAGGAAAGAAACAGGGAAAAACTCTGGCGGGAAGCTGCAGAAACAGTCAGGGAAGGTATTTTAAAGCACCAGTGGTCAGATGCGCAGAACAGTTTTATGCGCGGGGTGAACCGCAGGACTTTTAAGGACGCTTATGATTACGCCTTGAGCAGGGGGGAAAAAGCTTTTATCGTCAAAGACCCTACCGGCCTTTATGAGAGTCACTGGGTTGGCGAAGACGGACGGGTGGACGCTGCCCTGCTGGGCCTGGCCTTTCCTTTCGGCGTACTCGGGCCGTCAGACAAAAGAATGCAGGCGACAGCCCTGGCTATAGAAGAAAAACTCTGGAACCATAATGTCGGAGGCCTGCACCGCTACGAGGGGGACAGCTACCGGGGCGGCAACCCGTGGCTGATCACAACGCTCTGGCTGGCCATTTATCACTGCATGAGCGGCAGCCGCGGCAGGGCTGAGGAACTTTACAACTGGTGTTTGGCGCAGGCCAACCAGCATCTGCTTCTGCCGGAACAGGCCGACAAAAACAATGGCGGGCCGGTCTGGGTGCTGCCCCTGAACTGGTCCCACGCCATGTTCGTACTGGCCCATTTGGCACTTCACGGCAAACTCAGCATCATTCGCTGACAGCAAGTAAGTTTAAAGTGGTCGATAGACAGGATTAAAATTTTATCATTCGGATTTAGGTTTAGATGTCAAATTGTATTTATCTTTGACAAAGTGAAGGTGTGAGAATGAGTGCGGGTTATTTTGTCCAGAGCATAAAGAATCACTTTCCTTCGGCTGAGGCCTTAAAATCCCTAATAATAAATCTGCTTTTCATCCTGGCCGGAACATCGTTAGTCGCGCTGAGCCTAAATAGCGTTTATATCCCGTACGGCCTTTTAGCCGGCGGTGTTACAGGTCTGGCGCTGGTTCTTTTTCATCTGTTCAAGATTCCGGTCTTTTTAAGCATATTACTCTTAAATATCCCTGTTTTCTGGTGGGGCGCAAAAGAGATTAACAGGAGTTTTCTGTTTTACAGCCTGGCCGGCACCATTGCTCTCAGTGCCCTGCAGCCGGCAACACAGGCCTACGTGCCGCAGCCCCAGGTGGACATGATCCTGGCGGCCATTTACGGCGGGGCTATCAGCGGCGCTGGTTTCGGACTGGTGTTCAGGGGTCAGGGCAGCACCGGCGGCACCGATATCGTG